>NZ_JBFBCB010000038.1:0-84632 GCF_040682975.1 Streptomyces sp. NPDC051051 | reverse complement strand
CCGATACTGGTTGTATCGGGGCGATCCCGACAACGCGGCGAGCGTGCGTGCCAGGCGTCGCCGGGCAGACGGGACTTTCGAAACACGCCCTAGGCAGGTCACAGCCAAGGGCGGGCGCGCGCGGTGCCGGGGCGGCCCGCATAATCGGAGGCTGAGATGCGCATTATGTGCGTGCCTCCTCTACCCTTCACTCCATGCGGCTCTTGCGATCCACCGACCTGGCACTGCGCGTGCTGATGCGGCTCGCGGTGGTGGACGGGACCACTCCGACGACCCGGGACGTGGCCGCCGCCATGGAGGTCCCGTACACCCACGCGGCCAAGGTCGTCGCGGAGCTCCAGCACATGGGCCTCCTGGAGGCCCGCCGCGGCCGGGGCGGCGGCCTCGCCCTGACGGAGAAGGGCCGTACGGCGTCGGTGGGCGCCGTGGTCCGCGCCTTCGAGGGCGACGGCGACGTCGTCGACTGCGAGGGCGCCGCCCCCTGCCCCCTGCGCAACGGCTGCCGCCTGCGCGGCGCCCTGCGCCGGGCCCAGGAGGCCTTCTACGCCTCACTGGACCCGATCACGGTCTCCGACATCGTCGCCACCCCGACGGGCCCGCTGCTGCTGGGGATCTCCGGGCGGGCCTGACGGGTTTGCCGGCCGGGTCCATCCCGTGGTGCCCTCCGTGTCGGCCTCGCTCCGGGCGGCCGGAGAAACGCCCGTGGCGGGGCGACGCATACGCCTGCCGGGTGAAACACGTGTCCAACTGCCACGTTGCGCGAGTCACGAGGCGTTGATCGTTTTACCAGTGGAAAAGAAAAGTGTGTTATGCGGGCAAATCAGACACGACTTCACTGGAGGACCCCTTGCGCAACACACACGTCGGTGTCGGTATCGGACTGATGGTCGGTGCCCTGACGCTGCAGATTCCGGTGGCCGCGGCCGACGACTCAAGTCTCCACATCCGCTCGCGGGCGGGTTCTTCCGGCTCCACGGTCACCGTCAGCACCGAGGCCTGCGGCGCGGACGTGACCTACGGCAAGGGCGAGTCCGAGCTGGCGGGGTCGTTCCACCTCTTCGAAGGGGAGCGCAAGGGCGTCCTCACCGGCCGGTTCACGGTGCCCGAGGGGGCCGGTGCCGCCACCGACACCGTCATCGTCAAATGCCCGCCGCGGATCAAGCTCACGGAGTCGTACACGCTGACGGCTGGCCGGCCCAACGGCGCCGTCGAAGCCGGTTTCGGGAGCGGCGACAGCACGGCTTCCCAGCTCGCCCTCGGCGGAGCGCTGCTGGCCGCGGGTGCCGCCGGCTGGCTGGTGCGCGCACGTCGCCGCTCGCCCGCGAACCGCACCTGACCGCTCGCGCGTCGCCGCACCGGCTCTCGGCACGTCCCGCACCGGGAGCCGCACGGCACGGCCGATCGTCTCCCCCCGGTCGTCAGCGAGAGGCTCGAACACGATGACCCCCGGGCACCCCGGCCCCACCCCCGCTTCCCCGTCCCCGTACATCCCTTCGGCCAGACTTCTGGCCTGGACCCTGGTGGCGGGCACGCTGCTGGTGACCGGTGCGCTGCGCGACGGACAGCCGCCGCAGCCTTCGGCGGGCCAGGCCTTCTCCGCCCCGGCGTCTCCCACCGTCGGCCGCACCGCCCCGGCGGCGGGAGGCGCCGTCCGGCCGCTGCGGCCCTCACCGCCGCAGCGGCTGCGCATCCCCGCCATCGGCGTGGACGCGCCGGTGACCGAGCTGGACCTCGACGCGTCGGGGGCGCTGCGGCCTCCACCGGCCGACGCCCCCGGCCTCGCCGGCTGGTACGGCGGGGGCACGTCCCCCGGATCCGTCGGGACGGCCGTCACCACGGGACACGTGGACCTGCCCACCGGAGCGCCCGGCGTCTTCTACGCCCTCGGCTCCGTCGCCAAGGGCGACACGATCGAGATCGACCGGGCGGACCGGCGCACGGCCGTTTTCACCGTCGACGCCGTGGAGCTCTACGACAAGGACCGCTTCCCCGACGACAAGGTCTACGGCAGTTCCGGCCGGGCCGAACTGCGCGTGATCACCTGCGGCGGCGGTTACACCGAGCGCACCGGATACCAGGGCAACGTCGTCGTCTACGCCACGCTCACCGCGGTGGGGAAGCCGCGGTGAGCGTGGCGGGCGCCGTCGTCAGGCCGTCGCCAGCCACAGGTCCGGGCCGAACACCTCGTAGTGCACGTCCGCCGGGGCGACCCCCTTCTCGATCAGCTGGGCCCTGACCGCGCGCATGAACGGCAGCGGGCCGCAGAGGTACGCGCGCGTACCGGGCGGGACCGGGACGTCCGTGAGGTCGGCGAGGCCGGTGCGGGCGCCCTCGGGGGCGTCCTGCTCGTACCAGAGGTGGACCGTCGCCTCGGGGAGCTTCTCCGCGTACGCCGCGTGCTCGGAGCGCAGGGCGTGCTCGGTGGGGGAGCGGTCGGCGTGGACCACGGTGACCGGGGCGCGGTGCCCGGCGGCCGCCAGGTGGGCCAGCATCGCCGTGATCGGGGTCACGCCGATGCCGGCCGAGGCGAGCAGCAGGGGGGTGGCCGGGGCGTCGGTCAGGACCAGGTCGCCGTACGGCTCCGACAGCTCCAGCACGCTGCCTTCCGCCACGTGCGCGTGGAGGTGGTTCGAGACCTCGCCCTCCGGCGTCGGACCGCCCGGCACCCGCTTGACGCTGATCTGGCGCAGCGCGTCGCCGGGTGCGCCGGAGAGGCTGTACTGGCGTATCTGGCGGGCGCCGTCGGCGAGTTCGGCGCGGACGGAGACGTACTGGCCGGCGCGGAAGTCGCGGACCGGGCCGCCGTCCACCGGACGCAGCCGGAAGGTGACGACGTCGCTGGTCTCGGGGACGCGCTCGACGACCTCCCAGGCGCGCCAGTCGGCGCCGCCGCTCTCCTCGTAGAGCCGCTTCTCGATGGCGATCAGCGCGTTCGCCATCAGCCAGTAGACCTCCTCCCAGGCGGCCGCCACCTGCGGGGTGACCGCCTCGCCGAGCACGGCGACGATGGCGGCGAAGAGGTGCTCGTGCACGACGGCGTACTGCTCGGGCGCGATGCCGAGCGAGGCGTGCTTGTGCGCGATGCGGGAGAGCATCGCGTCGGGGCGGCTGTCGGGGTGTTCGACCAGGTGCGTCGCGAAGGCGGCGATGGAACCGGCGAGGGCCTGGCGCTGGGTCCCGGCGGCCTGGTTGCCGCGGTTGAACAGGTCCCGCAGCAGCTCCGGGTGGGCCTCGAACAGCCCCGCGTAGAAGCGCTCGGTGATCTCGCCGATCGCGGCGCCGACCACGGGGAGCGTGGCTCGGACGGTCGCTGCGGATTGTTCGGACAGCATGAGGTCTCCTCGGAATCGCCTGCGCCACCGATCGGCGCTCGACTGCACGGCACGGTAGTAAAACTTGCATATGAGATGCAAATTAACTGGCCGGAGGCCGGGTGGAGGGGGCCGGGCATTACGGATGTGGGCGCGAACAGGCAAGATGGGCGGGGAGCGGTACACCTGCCGCACGCGAGGCGTTCACCCCGGGGTCGGTCTCACGATCAAGGTGCGCAACGCGCATGAAATGGTGTCGTGGTGGGATGCTCAGGTGCCCGACCGCCTCCCGCGATGCGGGAGACAGGCGGCCTGACCGGCAAGGATGGGGAAGCGGAAGATGGACAAGCAGCAGGAGTTCGTGCTCCGGACGTTGGAGGAGCGCGACATCCGGTTCGTACGCCTGTGGTTCACGGACGTGCTGGGCTTCCTCAAGTCCGTCGCCGTGGCCCCGGCCGAACTCGAACAGGCATTCGATGAAGGCATCGGCTTCGACGGCTCCGCCATCGAGGGCTTCGCCCGGGTGTACGAGTCCGACATGATCGCCAAGCCGGACCCCTCCACCTTCCAGGTCCTCCCCTGGCGCGCGGAGGCACCCGGCACCGCCCGCATGTTCTGCGACATCCTCATGCCGGACGGCTCCCCGTCCTTCGCCGACCCGCGGTACGTCCTCAAGCGCGCCCTCGCCCGCGCCTCCGACCTGGGCTTCACCTTCTACACCCACCCCGAGATCGAGTTCTTCCTGCTGAAGGACCGCCCCCTCGACGGCTCGCGCCCCACCCCCGCCGACAACTCCGGCTACTTCGACCACACCCCGCAGAACATCGGCATGGACTTCCGCCGCCAGGCGATCACCATGCTGGAGTCGATGGGCATCTCGGTCGAGTTCTCCCACCACGAGGGCGCCCCCGGCCAGCAGGAGATCGACCTGCGGTACGCCGACGCGCTCTCCACGGCCGACAACATCATGACGTTCCGCCTGGTGATGAAGCAGGTCGCGCTGGAGCAGGGCGTCCAGGCGACCTTCATGCCGAAGCCGTTCTCCGAGCACCCCGGCTCCGGCATGCACACCCACCTCTCCCTCTTCGAGGGCGACCGCAACGCCTTCTACGAGTCCGGCTCCGAGTACCAGCTCTCCAAGGTCGGCCGCTCCTTCATCGCGGGCCTGCTGAAGCACGCGGCGGAGATCTCGGCCGTGACCAATCAGTGGGTCAACTCCTACAAGCGCATCTGGGGCGGCTCCGAGCGCACCGCCGGCGCGGGCGGCGAGGCCCCCTCGTACATCTGCTGGGGCCACAACAACCGCTCGGCCCTGGTCCGCGTCCCGATGTACAAGCCCGGCAAGACCGGCTCGGCCCGCATCGAGGTCCGCTCCCTCGACTCCGGCACCAACCCCTACCTGGCCTACGCCATGCTGCTGGCCGCCGGCCTCAAGGGCGTCGAGGAGGGCTACGAGCTGCCGCCGGGCGCCGAGGACGACGTGTGGGCCCTCTCCGACGCCGAGCGCCGCGCGATGGGCATCGAGCCCCTCCCACAGAACCTCGGCGAGGCCCTGACCCTGATGGAGCGCAGCGACCTGGTCGCCGAGACCCTCGGCGAGCACGTCTTCGACTTCTTCCTGCGCAACAAGAAGTCGGAGTGGGAGGAGTACCGCTCCGAGGTCACCGCCTTCGAGCTGCGGAAGAACCTGCCGGTGCTGTGACCTGCTCGGCGCTGTGCGTCGAGCGGCCGGGGGGCCGGGGCCGGCGGGCAGCCGCCGGCCACCGCCCGTGCCGGGCGGGAGCTACTCCGCGCGCCGTCCGGCGAGGTCCGCGAGGACCTGGTGCAGGGGTTCCGTCACGCGGCGGCGGTACTCCTGGATCGCCCAGCCGTTGCCGTCGGGGTCCTTGAAGTACATGAAGGTGGCGCCGTCCTGCGGGGCGAACTGCTGCGGCTCGCTCACCTCCAGGCCGCGGGCGGTCAGCTCCTCGTAGGCCGCCTTCGCGTCCGTCACGCACAGCTGCATCCCGTGGTACGTCCCCGGACTCGGCGTGCCCGTCGGGACCTGCATTCCGTCCACCAGGGCGATCGAACAGCCCGAGCCGGGCGGGGTGAGCTGCACGATCCGCACGCCGTCCATCACCTCGCCGTCGAGGTCCACGTGGAAGCCGACCTTGTCCCGGTAGAACTCCTTGGCCCGGTCCACGTCGGACACCGGCAGCAGGATGACTTCGAGGCTCATGTCCATGGAACGACTCCTTCGTCGCGACCGTCGTGCATGCCGTACGGCCGCCCCGGGGGCCGCCCCGAGGCACATGGCCGCCCCCCCACACAACCCGAAACCCGGCCGGGGCGCCACCGCGTCGACGCGGGTTACGCTCAAGTCGGTACGACCTTGATCGCAGCGGAGGAGGCCGGGGATGACGGGGCCGGGGCGCAGGAGCAGCACCTTCACGCGACTGCTGCGGCACGGGTTCACCGATGCCTCCGCCGCCGAACGCCTCCTGGACGGCGCCGGGCTGTCCCCGCTGCGCAACGACCCCGTGCTGCTGGAGGCCCTCGGCCGCACCGCCGACCCCGACCTCGCCCTCCGGGGACTCGCCCGGCTGCTGGAGGCGCAGCCCGGTGCGGCCGCCCGGCGCGAGCTGATCGACACCGTGATAGCCGCCAAGCCGCTGCGCGACCGGCTCCTCGGGGTCCTCGGCGCCTCCGCCGCCCTCGCCGACCACCTCGCGCGGCACCCCCGGGACTGGGAGGCCCTGGTCACCTACGAGCCGAGCGACCTGCACCCCGGGGTGGAGGAGTTCGAACGCGGACTCGCCGGGGCCGACGACCCGGTCTCGCTGCGGGTCGCCTACCGGCGCTGCCTGCTGTCCATCGCCGCCCGCGACGTGTGCGGGACCACCGAGCTGGCCGAGACCGCGGCCGAACTGGCCGATCTGGCCACCGCCACGCTCCGGGCCGCCCTCGGTCTCGCCCGGGCCGCCGCCCCCGAGGACGCCGCGCTGTGCCGGCTCGCGGTGATCGCGATGGGCAAGTGCGGCGGACACGAGCTGAACTACGTCTCCGACGTCGACGTCATCTTCGTGGGCGAGGCCCTCGACGGGGCCGACGAGGCCAAGGCGCTGCGCGCCGCCACCAAGCTGGCCTCGCACATGATGCGGATCTGCTCGGAGACCACCGGCGAGGGGTCCATCTGGCCCGTCGACGCCAACCTGCGGCCCGAGGGCCGCAACGGCCCCCTGGTGCGGACGCTCAGCAGCCATCTCGCCTACTACCGGCGCTGGGCCAAGACCTGGGAGTTCCAGGCCCTGCTGAAGGCCCGCCCGGTCGCCGGGGACCTCGCCCTGGGCGCGGAGTACGTCGCCGCCGTCGAGCCGCTGGTGTGGCAGGCCGCCGAGCGGGAGAACTTCGTCGCCGACGTCCAGAAGATGCGGCGGCGGGTCGTCGAGAACATCCCCGTCGCCGAGGTCGAGCGCGAACTCAAGCTCGGGCCGGGCGGCCTGCGGGACGTCGAGTTCGCCGTACAGCTGCTCCAGCTGGTGCACGGGCGGGCCGACGCGTCGCTGCGCAGCGGCACCACCCTCGACGCCCTGCAGGCGCTCGCCACCGGCGGCTACGTCGGGCGGACCGACGCCGTCCAGCTCGACGCCGCCTACCGGTTCCTGCGGTCCATGGAGCACCGGATCCAGCTCCACCAGCTGCGCCGCACCCACCTCGTCCCCGAGGCCGAGGGCGACCAGCGGCGGCTCGGACGGTCCCTCGGGCTGCGGACCGACCCGGTGGCCGAGCTGAACCGCGAGTGGAAGCGGCACGCCGCCGTCGTACGGCGGCTGCACGAGAAGCTGTTCTACCGGCCGCTGCTGGACGCGGTGGCCCAGCTCCCCTCCGGCGAGGCGCGGCTGAGCACCGCGGCCGCCCGCGAGCGGCTCGTCGCGCTCGGCTACGCCGATCCGGCCGCGGCCCTGCGGCACCTGGAGGCGCTGGCGTCCGGGGTGACCCGCAAGGCGGCGATCCAGCGGACGCTGCTGCCGGTGCTGCTCGGCTGGTTCGCCGACTCCGCCGACCCGGACGCCGGACTGCTCAACTTCCGCAAGGTGTCGGACGCGCTGGGGAAGACGCCCTGGTACCTGCGGCTGCTGCGCGACGAGGGCGCGGCCGCGGAGAACCTGGCACGGGTCCTGTCGGCGGGGCGGCTCGCGCCCGACCTGCTGATGCGGGCGCCCGAGGCCGTCGCGCTGCTCGGGGACGGCGACGGGGGCGGGCTGGCGCCGCGCGGCCGGGCCCACCTGGAGCAGGAGATCCTCGCCGCGGTCGGTCGCGCGGACGGTGCCGTGCAGGGCGTCACCGCGGCGCGCGGGGTGCGGCGCCGGGAGCTGTTCCGCACGGCCGCCGCGGACATCGTCGCCTCCTACGGCACGGAGGCACAGCCCGTCGAGGCCGACCGGGGCGCCCTCGTCGACCTGGTCGGCGGGGCCGTCTCCGACCTCACCGCGGCCACCCTGGCCGGCACCCTGCGGGCCGTGGTGCGGGAAGGCTGGGGCGACACGCTGCCCACCCGGTTCGCGATCATCGGCATGGGGCGGTTCGGGGGGCACGAGCTGGGCTACGGGTCCGACGCGGACGTGCTGTTCGTGCACGAACCCCGCGACGGGGTCGACGAGCAGGAGGCCGGGCGGGCGGCCAACACGGTCGTCGCCGAGATGCGGCGGCTGCTGCAGGTGTCCAGTGCCGATCCGCCGCTGCTCGTCGACGCCGACCTGCGGCCGGAGGGGAAGTCCGGGCCGCTCGTGCGGACGCTGAACTCGTACGCGGCCTACTACCGGCGGTGGTCGCTGGGGTGGGAGTCGCAGGCGTTGCTGCGGGCCGAACCGGTGGCCGGGGACGAGGAGCTGGGGCGGCGGTTCGTCGAGCTGATCGACCCGCTGCGTTATCCGCCGGCCGGGCTCGGGGACGACGCGGTGCGGGAGATCCGGCGGCTGAAGGCGCGGATGGAGTCGGAGCGGATGCCGCGCGGGGCCGATCCCAAGCTGCACACCAAGCTGGGGCCGGGCGGTCTGTCGGACGTCGAGTGGACCGTGCAGTTGCTGCAGCTGCGGTACGGGGCGCGGGAGGCGGGGCTGCGGACCACGCGCACCCGCGGGGCGCTGACCGCCGCCCGGGACTGCGGGCTGCTGTCGGAGGAGGACGCGGCGACGCTCGACGAGGCCTGGGTGCTGGCCACCAGGGTGCGCAACGCGGTGATGCTGGTCCGGGGGCGGGCGGGGGACACCTTCCCCTCCGATCCCCGCGAGCTGGCCGCCGTGGGACGGTACCTGGGTTACGGGCCCGGTCATGTGGGGGACATGCTGGACGACTACCGGCGGACCGGGCGGCTGGCCCGGCAGGTCGTGGACGCGCTGTTCTACGGGGCGTGACGGCTTGCGCGGGCACCCGGCGCCGGAGACGACGGGGCGGCCGGGACCCGGCCGCCGGAGCGGGTCGGGCGGGGCCGGGCCGCGGCGGCCGTCCGATCGCCTGCCCGGTGCACGGATGCCGCCGGCCGGCGGGCCGCGGAGACGGTGGCGCGCGGAGACGGTGGCCTGCCGTGCGACTACGGTCCCGGCGGTGGGTGCCGCGGCAGGGCGTGCGGCAGGGCGCCGTACCAGACGCGGGCCACCGCGTAGCCGAAGACCAGGCAGACGATCCCGCCCACCGCGTCCAGCCAGAAGTGGTTGGCGGTGGCGACGATGACGACCAGGGTGGCCACCGGGTAGAGCAGGCCCAGGACGCGCACCCAGGGGAGCGTGGCCAGGGCGAAGATGGTCAGGCCGCACCACAGCGACCAGCCGATGTGCATGGAGGGCATCGCGGCGTACTGGTTCGACATGCTCTTGAGGTCGCCGGAGGCCATCGAGCCCCAGGTCTGGTGGACGACCACCGTGTCGATGAAGACGCCGCCGTTCATCAGGCGGGGCGGGGCCAGCGGATACAGGTAGTAGCCGACCAGGGCCACGGCGGTGGTGGCGAACAGGGCGAGGCGCGTGGCCGCGTAGCGGCCCGGATGGAGACGGTAGAGCCAGACCAGCACGCCGAGGGTCAGCACGAAATGCAGCGTGGCGTAGTAGTAGTTCATGCCGACGATGAGCCAAGTGACCGAGTTGGCCGTGCGGTTGACGGACTCCTCGACGGCGATGGCCAGGTGGTGCTCCATCCGCCAGATCCAGTCGGCGTTGCGCAGGGCCTCGGTCCGCTGCTCCGGGACCGCGTTGCGGATCTGTGAGTACGTCCAGTAACTCACCGCGATCAGCAGGACCTCGAACCACAGGCGCGGGCGGCGCGGAGTGCGCAGCCGCTGCAACCGACCAGGGCTTCGCGGGGCCGTGACAGGCCCCGAGACGGCCTGGTCATGGCCTTCCAGAGACGTCACGGTCGATTCACCCATGGACACAGAGTCTGCCAGAAAAGCCTTCTCCTCCGATCATCCCCTGGTCCTATACGGCCCGCATGTTCTTCCCTCCCCGGGAGCCCCCGGGGACACGGCGGACGTACCGCCCCGAACGCGGACGTCTCCGCCCTACGGACGACCCCGGTCACCCGGCGCCGAGGCCGTCGAGCCGCGGACCACCAGCTCCGGCATGAACACGAACTCGCTGTGCGGGGCCGGCGTACCGCCGATCTCCTCCAGCAGGGTGCGCACCGCGGCCTGCCCCATCGCGGGGACCGGCTTGCGGACCGTCGTCAGGGGCGGGTCGGTGAAGGCGATCAGGGGGGAGTCGTCGAATCCGACGACGGAGATGTCCTGGGGGACGGACAGGTCGCGCTGGCGGGCCGCCCTTATCGCGCCGAGGGCCATCATGTCGCTGGCGCACACCACCGCCGTGCAGCCGCGGTCGATGAGGGCCATGGTGGCGGCCTGGCCGCCCTCCAGGGTGTAGAGCGAGTGCTGGACCAGGTCCTGCTCGACCGTCTCCGCGTTCAGCCCGAGGGTCTCCTGCATGGCGCGGACGAAGCCCTCGATCTTGCGCTGCACCGGGACGAAGCGCTTCGGGCCGAGGGCCAGGCCGATCCGGGTGTGGCCCAGGGACGCGAGGTGGGTGACCGCCAGGGACATCGCCGCCCGGTCGTCGGGGGAGATGAACGGCGCCTGCACCTTGGGCGAGAAGCCGTCGACGAGGACGAAGGGGACGCCCTGCGCGCGCAGCTGCTCGTAGCGCTGCATGTCGGCGGTGGTGTCCGCGTGCAGGCCGGAGACGTAGATGATGCCGGCGACCCCGCGGTCCACCAGCATCTCGGTCAGTTCGTCCTCGGTGGAGCCGCCCGGAGTCTGGGTGGCGAGCACCGGGGTGTAGCCCTGGCGGGTCAGCGCCTGGCCGATGACCTGGGCCAGGGCCGGGAATATGGGGTTCTCCAGCTCGGGCGTGATCAGGCCGACCAGGCCGGCGCTGCGCTGGCGCAGGCGGACGGGGCGCTCGTAGCCCAGGACGTCCAGAGCGGCGAGCACGGACTGGCGGGTGGTGGCGGCGACGCCGGGCTTCCCGTTGAGGACGCGGCTGACGGTCGCTTCGCTCACCCCCGCCTGCGCAGCGATGTCGGCAAGCCGTGTGGTCACAGGGTTGGACTGTACCGGCCAGGTGTCCCCTTGCACACCAAACGGGCGCCGCGGGCGACCTGTCGGACGGCCCCGGCCCGGCTGCTGCGTCATCGCACTCCCTCGTGAAAGTGATGGCAAGAGCTTGCAGAGTCTTGCACAACCCGCCCCTGACCGCTCCACCGTTGAAAACAAGCGTCTCATGACGGTCGCCGAGAGGTCACGCCCGAATAACTTCGGAGATCCCTTGCACTTCTTTTCTGCAAGGTCTTTCGCGATGCTTACATCGCTGTTACGTTCTGGACGCCCGACGGCGGCAATGGCGCGGTCGGCAAGTCGACAGGGGCGGCGGACGGGGCCGCTCCCTGGGCTACCCGGGCTTTCACCCTCAAGGAGAACTCAATGCGGCGTGGCATAGCGGCCACCGCGCTGGTGGCGTCCCTCGCCCTCGCGGCGACGGCCTGCGGCGGAAGTGACGACAGCGGCGACTCGGCCGACGGTCCGGTCACCATCACCTGGTGGGACACCTCCAACGCCACCAATGAGGCGCCGACGTACCAGGCCTTGGTCAAGGAGTTCGAGGCCGCCAACAAGGACGTCAAGGTCAAGTACGTCAACGTCCAGTTCGACCAGGCGCAGAACAAGTTCGACACCGCCGCCGGTTCCAAGGGCGCCCCGGACGTGCTGCGCTCCGAGGTCGGCTGGACCCCCGCCTTCGCCAAGAAGGGTTTCTTCCTGCCGCTGGACGGCACCGATGCCCTCGCCGAGCAGGACAAGTTCAAGTCGAACCTGATCGAGCAGGCGAAGTACGAGGGCAAGACGTACGGCGTGCCGTTCGTCACCGACACCCTCGCGCTCGTCTACAACAAGGCGCTGTTCACCAAGGCCGGCATCACCGAGGCGCCCAAGACCTGGGACGACCTGAAGAAGGCCGCCGCCACGATCAAGGACAAGACCGGCGTCGACGGCTACTGGGGCTCCACCCAGGCCTACTACGCCCAGTCCTTCCTCTACGGCGAGGGCACCGACACCGTCGACGCCGACGCCAAGAAGATCACCGTCAACTCGGCGGCGGCGAAGAAGGCGTACGGCACCTGGCTCGGCATGTTCGACGGCAAGGGCCTGCACAAGGCGGACACCACCGCCGACGCCTACGCCCACATCCAGGACGCGTTCGTCAACGGCAAGGTCGCGGCCATCGTCCAGGGCCCGTGGGAGATCACGAACTTCTACAAGGGTTCGGCCTTCACGGACAAGAGCAACCTGGGCATCGCCACCGTCCCGGCCGGCTCCACCGGCAAGGCGGGCGCCCCGACCGGCGGCCACAACCTCTCGGTCTACGCCGGCTCCGACGCCGCCCACCAGAAGGCCGCGCTGAAGTTCGTCAAGTTCATGACGTCCGCGAAGACCCAGTCGGCCATCGCGCAGAAGAACTCCACGCTGCCGACGCGCGACGACGCCTACACCGCCGAGGTCAAGGCCGACCCGGGCATCGCCGGCTACCAGACCGTGCTGTCCGCCGCCCAGCCGCGTCCGGCGCTGCCGGAGTACAGCTCCCTGTGGGGCCCCCTGGACACCGAACTGCCCAAGATCGCGGGCGGCAAGGAGTCCCTCGACAAGGGCCTGAGCACCGCCGAGACCGCCATCGCCAAGCTGGTGCCGGACTTCAGCAAGTGAGCCCCGCGTGGCCGCCGGATCACCCCGAGCACGGGGGAGTGATCCGGCGGCCACCGGCCTGTACCCCAGCCCGCCCCTGATCTTCGAATTTCCAGAAGGTGTCGAACCATGACAGTCGCCATCGACCGCGCGACCGGCAAGCGCCGCGGTGACGCGCCGCGCCCCGGGCTGGGTCAGCGCCTGAAGCACGGTTACCAGAAGCACTGGTACGCCTACGTCATGATCGCCCCCGTGGTGGTCGTCCTCGGCGTCCTCGTGCTGTACCCCCTCGGGTACGGCATGTACCTCACCCTCACCGACGCCAACAGCCTCAACACGGCCCGCACGATCGGCGTCAACGAGATCGAGGCCACCTACAGGTTCATCGGCCTGGACAACTACGTCGACATCCTGTGGGGCGAGACCGCCTACGACCGCTTCTGGTCGCACTTCCTCTGGACGATCGTCTGGACGGCGGCCTGTGTCGCCCTGCACTACACCCTCGGTCTCGGCCTCGCCCTCCTGCTCAACCAGAAGCTGCGCGGACGCACCTTCTACCGGCTGATCCTGGTCCTGCCCTGGGCCGTGCCGACCTTCGTCACCGTCTTCGGCTGGCGGTTCATGCTCGCCGACGGCGGCATCATCAACTCCGCCCTGGAGAGCCTGCACCTGCCGACGCCGCTGTGGCTGGAGGACAGCTTCTGGCAGCGGTTCGCCGCGATCATGGTCAACACCTGGTGCGGCGTGCCGTTCATGATGGTCTCCCTCCTCGGCGGCCTGCAGTCCATCGACTCCTCGCTCTACGAGGCGGCCGAGATGGACGGCGCCAACGCCTGGCAGCGGTTCCGCTACGTCACCCTGCCGGGCCTGCGCTCGGTCAGCTCGACCGTCGTCCTCCTGGGCATCATCTGGACCTTCAACCAGTTCGCCGTGATCTTCCTGCTGTTCGGCAACACCGCGCCGGACGCCCAGATCCTCGTCACCTGGGCGTACTACCTCGGCTTCGGACAGCAGCCGCGTGACTTCGCCCAGTCGGCGGCCTACGGCATCCTGCTGCTGGCCATCCTGATCGTCTTCACCTCGTTCTACCGCCGCTGGCTGAACCGCAACGAGCAGCAGCTCGCGATCTGAGGCAGGAGTTCCCATGAGTACCACCACCGCCGAGACCTCCGCCGACGTGACCGGGCGGCCTGCGGCCGCCCCCGGCAAGGCCCGGGGACGCGAGCAGCGCGGCGTCGCCGCCTCGCTCGCCTCGCACGGCGTGCTGGCCACCGCCTCGCTGATCGCGCTCTTCCCGATCGCCTGGCTGGTCTACCTCTCGCTCGGCCCGGACAAGGACGACTATCTCCACCCCGGGCGCATCTGGTCGAAGATGACCTTCGACAACTACACGTTCGTCCTCCAGGAGACGAACTTCTTCGACTGGCTGAAGAGCTCGCTGGTCGTGTCGCTGGGCACCACGGTGATCGGCGTGCTGATCGCCGCCACCACCGGCTACGCGGTCTCCCGCATGCGCTTCCCCGGCTACCGGAAGTTCATGTGGGTGCTGCTGGTGACCCAGATGTTCCCGGTCGCCGTGCTGATGGTGCCGATGTACCAGATCCTGTCGGACCTCCAGCTCATCGACACCTACCTCGGTCTGATCCTGGTCTACTGCTCGACCGCGGTGCCGTACTGCGCCTGGCTGCTCAAGGGCTACTTCGACACCATCCCGTTCGAGATCGACGAGGCCGGCCGGGTCGACGGGCTGACCCCCTTCGGCACCTTCGCGCGGCTGATCCTGCCGCTCGCCAAGCCGGGCCTCGCGGTGGCCGCGTTCTACAGCTTCATCACGGCCTTCGGCGAGGTCGCCTTCGCCACCACGTTCCTGCTGGACGACGAGAAGTACACCCTCGCCGTCGGACTCCAGAGCTTCGTCAGCGAGCACGACGCACAGCGCAACCTGATGGCCGCCACCGCGGTGCTGATCGCGATACCGGTCTCCGCGTTCTTCTACCTCGTGCAGAAGAACCTGGTGACCGGCCTGACCGCGGGCGGCACGAAGGGGTGACGTCGCACCGGGAGAGCGGTCGTGCGACCGCAGGCCGCACACCCGCGGCCGCTCCCGCGCGGCGCCGGACCACGCGGCACGAGCCGCGGGCCTGTGCCCCCGCGCCCCCCTCGGGAGGCCGTGCCCACCGAAGACCCGAGGCGGCCGTGGTCACCATCCGACCCCGCTGTGACCGCGGCCGCCTCGTCAGCCACCGCCGTACCCCCGCCCGAATCCGATGACTCCTCTCCCCCTCCCGACCTCGCTCGAGCGGGGGACCCCCACCGCATCAAGGAAGCCATGAGCCAGCAGCACTCCGCCGCCCCGGCCCCGACCACCCGGCCCGTCCCGGCCGTCGCCACCGTCGCGCAGCGCGGCGACTGGTGGCGGGACGCGGTCATCTACCAGGTGTACCCGCGCAGTTTCGCCGACAGCAACGGCGACGGCATGGGCGACCTGGAGGGCGTACGCTCCCGCCTCCCGTACCTGCGCGACCTCGGCGTGGACGCCGTGTGGCTGAGCCCCTTCTACGCCTCGCCGCAGGCCGACGCCGGCTACGACGTCGCCGACTACCGTGCCGTCGACCCGATGTTCGGCAACCTCCTGGACGCCGACGCCCTGATCCGCGACGCCCACGGACTGGGCCTGAGGATCATCGTCGACCTGGTCCCCAACCACTCCTCCGACCAGCACGAGTGGTTCAAGCGGGCGCTCGCCGAGGGCCCCGGCTCCGCGCTGCGCGACCGCTACCACTTCCGCCCCGGCAAGGGCGCGGGCGGCGAACTGCCGCCCAACGACTGGGAGTCCATCTTCGGCGGCCCGGCCTGGACCCGGGTGACCGAGCCCGACGGCACGCCCGGCGAGTGGTACCTGCACCTCTTCGCGCCCGAACAGCCCGACTTCAACTGGGAACACCCGGCCGTCGGCGACGAGTTCCGCTCCATCCTGCGGTTCTGGCTCGACATGGGCGTCGACGGCTTCCGCATCGACGTGGCGCACGGCCTGGTGAAGGCGGAGGGCCTGCCCGACCTGGGTTCCCACGACCAGCTCAAGCTGCTGGGCAACGATGTCATGCCGTTCTTCGACCAGGACGGCGTGCACGAGGTCTACCGGCAGTGGCGCCTGGTCCTCGACGAGTACGCCGGCGAGCGCATTTTTGTCGCCGAGGCGTGGACCCCGACCGTCGAGCGGACCGCCAACTACGTCCGCCCCGACGAACTGCACCAGGCCTTCAACTTCCAGTACCTGGCGACGGAGTGGGACGCCAAGGAGCTGCGCCAGGTCGTCGACCGCACCCTGGAGGCCATGCGCCCGGTCGGTGCCCCGGCCACCTGGGTGCTCTCCAACCACGACGTCACCCGGCACGCCACCCGCTTCGCCAACCCGCCCGGCCTCGGCACCCAGATCCGCACGGCGGGCGACCGCGCCCTCGGCCTCAGGCGCGCCCGCGCGGCCAGCCTGCTGATGCTGGCGCTGCCCGGCTCGGCGTACGTCTACCAGGGCGAGGAACTGGGCCTGCCGGACGTCGTCGACCTGCCCGACGAGGTCCGGCAGGACCCGGCGTACTTCCGCGGCGCAGGCCAGGACGGCTTCCGCGACGGCTGCCGGGTCCCGATCCCGTGGACCCGCGAGGGCTCGTCGTACGGCTTCGGCGGTGGCGGCAGCTGGCTGCCGCAGCCCGAGGGGTGGGGCGAGCTGAGCATCGAGGCGCAGCAGGGCGTGCCCGGCTCGACGCTGGAGCTGTACCGCTCGGCGCTGGCGCTGCGCCGGTCCCGGCCGGACCTCGGGGCGGGCGACTCGGTGGAGTGGCTGCGCGCGCCCGAGGGCGTCCTGGCGTTCCGGCGCGGCGAGTTCGTGTGCGTCGCCAACACCACCGGTGAGCCGGTGACGATCCCGTCCTACGGCCGTGTCCTGCTCGCCAGCGGTGAGCCGGCCGAGGCGGACGGCGGCACGAGGCTTCCGGCGGACACGACGGTGTGGTTCACCACGGCCTGACGGTCCGGTGCGGTCCGACATGACCTGACGGTCCGGTCCGTCCCGTTCTGACGGTCCGGTCCGCCACGGCCTGACGGCCCCGCGAAACTTCTTGCATCAACTTCTCCCGGCCCGCTGCCTTTTCAGGCAGCGGGCCTTTAACATCTGCGTCACCGCAAGGTTGCTGGAATCTTTCAGCAAGAACCTTCAACGTCGAAGGAACCCCACATGGCACGCAGAACCCTCTCCGGGGCGCTCGCCCTCTCGGCTGCCGCCCTTGTCATGACCCCGTCTTTGGCGCAGGCCTCCCCGCCCGGCACCAAGGACGTCACGGCCGTCCTCTTCGAGTGGAACTTCGCCTCCGTCGCCAAGGAGTGCACCACCGCCCTCGGCCCCGCCGGCTACGGATACGTGCAGGTCTCCCCGCCCGCCGAGCACATACAGGGCGCGCAGTGGTGGACGTCGTACCAGCCGGTCAGCTACAAGATCGCCGGACGTCTCGGCGACCGCGCGGCCTTCCAGAACATGGTGAACACCTGTCACGCGGCGGGCGTGAAGGTCGTCGTGGACTCCGTCGTCAACCACATGTCCGCGGGCAGCGGCACCGGCACCGGCGGCTCGTCGTACACGAAGTACAACTACCCCGCCCTGTACTCCTCGTACGACTTCGACAACTGCACCTCGCAGGTCACCAACTACGCCGACCGCTGGAACGTCCAGAACTGCGAACTGGTCGGCCTCGCCGACCTGGACACCGGCGAGGAGTACGTCCGCAAGACGATCGCCGCGTACCTGAACGACCTGCTCTCCCTCGGGGTCGACGGCTTCCGCATCGACGGGGCCAAGCACATCGCCGCCGCCGACCTCGCCAACATCAAGTCCCGGCTGACCAACCCGAACGCCTACTGGAAGCAGGAGGTCATCTACGGCAGCGGCGAGGCCGTCCAGCCCACCGAGTACACCGGCAACGGCGACGTCCAGGAGTTCCGGTACGCCTACGACCTCAAGCGGGTCTTCAACAACGAGAACCTCGCCTACCTGAAGAACTACGGCGAGGGCTGGGGCTACATGAACAGCTCCGTCTCCGGCGTCTTCGTCGACAACCACGACACCGAGCGCAACGGCTCCACACTCAGCTACAAGGACGGCGCCACCTACACGCTGGCCAACGTCTTCATGCTGGCCTGGCCCTACGGCGCCCCGGACATCAACTCCGGTTACGAGTTCTCCGACACCGACGCCGGCCCGCCGAACGGCGGCTCCGTGACCGCATGCTGGCAGAACGGCTGGAAGTGCCAGCACGCCTGGCCGGAGATCCAGCGCATGGTCGCCTTCCGCAACGCCACCCGCGGCCAGTCGGTGACCAACTGGTGGGACAACGGCGGCGACGCGATCGCCTTCGGCCGGGGCTCCAAGGGCTACGTCGCGATCAACCACGAGAGCGGTTCCCTGAGCCGGACCTACCAGACCTCGCTGCCCGCCGGGACGTACTGCAACGTGCAGAACAACACGACGGTGACGGTCGATTCGAGCGGCCAGTTCACCGCCACCCTGGCCGCGAACACGGCGCTCGCCGTCTACGCGGGCAAGTCCAGCTGCTGACCGTGTGACCTGACCGCGTGACAGCAAGGGTCGTGAAATTTCTTACCGAGTCTTTCACGGCCCTTGCTGTAAGCCTTTCGCCGGGGTTACGGTCGCGCCGGCGCCCGGCGACGCAGCCGTCCCGTGGCGCAGGGGTCGGACCCAATGAGCCGTAATCGCAAGGAGTTCACACCTGTGACACCGAGATGGCCGGCGCCCGGGACGCGCCGCACCCACCGTGCCGGGCGGGTCGCCGCGGTCACCGCGGCAGCCCTCGCGGCAGCCCTCGTGCAGCCGCTCGCCGCCCGCGCCGCCACCCCGCCCCCGCCGCCCTCCGACGCGGCGCTGGCGAAGACCGCCGCCCGGCACGACCTCACCCGCGAGCAGTTCTACTTCGTCCTGCCGGACCGTTTCGCCAACGGCGACACCGCCAACGACAAGGGCGGCCTGACCGGTTCCCGTCTCGCCACCGGCTACGACCCCACCGACAAGGGCTTCTACCAGGGCGGCGACCTCAAGGGCCTGACGCAGCGCCTCGACTACATCAAGGGGCTCGGCACCACCGCCCTGTGGATGGCGCCCCTCTTCAAGAACCAGCCCGTCCAGGGCACCGGCAAGGACGCCTCGGCCGGCTACCACGGCTACTGGATCACCGACTTCACCCAGGTCGACCCGCACTTCGGCACCAACGAGGACCTCGAAACCCTCATCGACAAGGCGCACGCCAAGGGTATGAAGGTCTTCTTCGACGTCATCACCAACCACACCGCCGACGTCGTCGACTACGAGGAGAAGTCCTACGGCTACCTCGCCAAGGGCGCCTTCCCGTACCTCACCGAGGACGGCGAGCCCTTCGACGACGCCGACCACGCGGGCACGAAGGACTTCCCCGAGGTCGACGCCGGCGCCTTCCCGCGCACCCCCACCGTGCCCTCGGCGAAGAAGAACCTCAAGGTCCCCTCCTGGCTCAACGACCCCACGATGTACCACAACCGGGGCGACTCGACCTTCGCCGGCGAGAGTTCGACGTACGGCGACTTCTCCGGCCTCGACGACCTGTGGACCGAGCGTCCCGAGGTCGTCCGGGGCATGGAGAGGATCTACCAGCGCTGGGTGCGGGACTTCGGCGTCGACGGCTTCCGCATCGACACCGTCAAGCACGTGAACATGGAGTTCTGGACGCAGTGGGCCACGGCCCTCGACGCCTACGCGGCGAAGCGGGGCCGCGACGACTTCTTCATGTTCGGCGAGGTCTACTCCGCCGACACCGCCGTCACCTCCCCGTACGTCACCCAGGGCCGCCTCGACGCCACCCTCGACTTCCCCTTCCAGGAGGCGGCCCGCCAGTACGCCTCCCAGGGCGGCAGCGCGAAGAAGCTGGCCTCCGTCTTCGGTGACGACTACCGGTACACCACCGACAAGGCCAACGCCTACGAGCAGGTCACCTTCCTCGGCAACCACGACATGGGCCGCTTCGGCACCTTCCTGACCCAGGACAACCCGAAGGCCACGGACGCCGAACTCCTCGCCAAGGACCGGCTCGCCAACGAGCTGATGTTCCTCAGCCGCGGCAACCCCGTCGTCTACTACGGCGACGAGCAGGGCTTCACCGGCGCCGGCGGCGACAAGGACGCCCGCCAGACGATGTTCGCCTCGAAGACCGCCGACTACCTCGACGACGACGAGATCGGCACCGACCGCACCCACGCGAGCGACGCCTACGACACCGGCGCCCCGCTCTACCGGCAGATCAGCACCCTCGCCGGGCTCCGCAAGGCCAACCCGGCCCTCACCGACGGCATCCAGACCGAGCGGTACGCGGCGGACGGCGCGGGCGTCTACGCCTTCTCCCGCACGGACGCGAAGACCGGCACCGAGTACGTCGTCGCCTTCAACAACGCGAGCGGGCCGAAGTCGGCGACCTTCGCGACCGGTTCGGCGGACACCGCCTTCCGCGGGCTCTACGGCACCTCCGCGACCGTCACCTCGGACGTCGGCAAGGAGATCACCGTGAACGTCCCGGCGGGCTCGGCGATCGTCCTCAAGGCGGCCGGGAAGCCCGCCGCGCCGGCCACGAAGCCCACCGTCACCCTCCGGGCCCCGGCCGCCGGCGCCACCGGCACCGTCGAGCTGAGCGCCGACGTGGACGGCGGCCGGCTCAACCGCGTCGTCTTCGCCGCCCAGGTGGGCAACGGCCCGTGGCGCACGCTCGGCTCCGCCGACCACGCCCCCTACAAGGTCACGCAGGTCATCGGCGAGGACGTGCCCCCCGGCACCGCCCTGCGCTACAAGGCCGTGGTGATCGACTCGGCCGGTCGCACGGCGAGCGCGACCGCCGCCTCCGCCACCGGCACCCCGCCCGCCCCCGAGATCCCCACCGCCTCCTCCCGCGACTACGCGGTCGTCCACTACAAGCGCACCGACGGCGACTACGCGGACTGGGGCCTGTACGCCTGGGGCGACCTCGCCGACGGCGAGTCCACGAACTGGCCCGACAGCCACCCCTTCACCGGCCGCGACGCGTACGGCGCCTTCGCCTACGTCAAGCTGAAGCCGGGCGCGTCCGGCGTCGGCTTCCTCGTCATCGACGGACAGGGAAACAAAGACGTCTCCGCCGACCGCACGATCGACGTCACGAAGACCGGCGAGATCTGGATCGAGCAGGGCAAGGAGACCGTCCTCACCGAACGGCCCGCGTACCCGGCGCAGGACAAGAGCAAGGCCGTCCTGCACTACCACCGGGCCGACGGGAACTACGACGGCTGGGGCCTGCACACCTGGACGGGCGCCGCGAACCCCACCGAGTGGTCGAACCCGCTGAAGCCGGTGCGGACCGACAGCTACGGCGCGGTCTTCGAGGTGCCGCTCACCGAGGGCGCCACCAGCCTCGGCTACATCCTCCACAAAGGTGACGAGAAGGACCTCCCCACCGACCGGTCGCTGGACCTCACGGCGAACGGCCACGAGGTGTGGCTGCTGAACGGCCAGGAGAAGCACCTCCTGCCGCAGCCGGCCGGCTCCGCCGCCGCCCTCGACCTCACCACCTCCAAGGCGGTCTGGATCGACCGGAACACCGTCGCCTGGAACGGCTCCGACGCGGCCGCCTCCACCCAGCTGCTGTACTCGCGCACCGGCTCGATCACGGCGAAGGACGGCACGCTCACCGGCGCCGACCAGCGCTGGCTGCGGCTTGCGAAGAGCACCCTCACCGACACCCAGAAGGCGAAGTTCCCGCACCTGAAGGACTCCACCGCCTGGACCGTCGACCCCCGTGACCGCGACCGCGTCCGCGAGGCCCTGCGCGGCCAGCTCGTCGCCTCCCAGCGGGCCGTGAACGGCGCGGTCCTCGCCGCCACCGGGGTGCAGACCGCGGGCGTCCTCGACGACCTCTACGCGGGCGCGACCCAGGCCGACCTGGGCCCGACGTTCCGCGCCGGCCGTCCCACCCTGGCCGTCTGGGCGCCGACCGCGCAGAAGGTCGCCCTGGAGATCGGCGGCTCCACCGTCAAGATGAAGCGCGACGACGCCACCGGCGTCTGGTCCGTGACCGGCCCGAAGTCCTGGAAGAACAAGCCGTACCGGTACGCGGTCACGGTGTGGGCACCCGGCGTCCGCCAGGTCGTCACCAACAAGGTCACCGACCCCTACTCGGTCGCCCTGACCGCGAACTCCGCGCGCAGCCTGGTCGTCGACCTCGACGACAGGGCGCTCGCCCCCGAGGGCTGGTCGAAGCTGGCCAAGCCCGCGGCCGTCCCCCTCAAGGACGCCCAGATCCAGGAACTGCACGTCCGGGACTTCTCGGTGGCCGACCCGACGGCCGACGACCCCGGTACCTACCTCGCCTTCACCGACAAGGACAGCGACGGCTCCGCGCACCTGCGGCAGCTGGCGAAGTCCGGCACGTCGTACGTCCACCTGCTGCCCGTCTTCGACATCGCCACCATCCCCGAGAAGAAGGCCGACCGGGCGACCGCCGACTGCGACCTCGCCTCCTACCCGGCCGACTCCGACAAGCAGCAGGAGTGCGTGGCGAAGGCCGCCGCGAAGGACGCCTACAACTGGGGGTACGACCCCTACCACTACACGGTCCCCGAGGGCTCCTACGCCACCGACCCCGACGGCACGGCCCGTACCGTCGAGTTCCGCGAGATGGTCAAGGCGCTCAACCAGGACGGCCTGCGCGTCGTCATGGACGTCGTCTACAACCACACCGCCGCGGCCGGGCAGGCGTCCACCAGCGTGCTCGACAAGGTGGTGCCCGGCTACTACCAGCGGCTGCTGGCCGACGGCTCGGTCGCCGACAGCACCTGCTGCGCCAACACCGCCACCGAGAACGCCATGATGGGCAAGCTGGTCGTCGACTCGATCGTCACCTGGGCGAAGGAGTACAAGGTCGACGGCTTCCGCTTCGACCTCATGGGCCACCACCCCAAGGCCAACATCCTCGCGGTCCGCAGGGCCCTGGACGCGCTGACCCCCGCCAGGGACGGCGTCGACGGCAAGGAGATCGTCCTCTACGGCGAGGGCTGGAACTTCGGCGAGGTCGCCGACGACACCCGCTTCGTCCAGGCCACCCAGAAGAACATGGCCGGCACCGGCATCGCCACCTTCTCCGACCGCGCCCGCGACGCCGTCCGCGGCGGCGGCCCCTTCGACGAGGACCCGGGCGTCCAGGGCTTCGCATCCGGCCTCTACACCGACCCCAACCCCGCCGCCGCCAACGGCACTCCCGCCGAACAGAAGGCCCGCCTGCTGCACTACCAGGACCTGATCAAGGTCGGGCTCAGCGGCAACCTCGCCGCCTACCGGTTCACCGACACGTCCGGCCGGCAGGTCACCGGCGCCCAGGTCGACTACAACGGCGCCCCGGCCGGCTACGCCGCCGCCCCCGGCGACGCCCTCGCCTACGCCGACGCCCACGACAACGAATCGCTCTTCGACGCCCTCGCCTACAAGCTCCCGGCGGACACCTCCGCCGCCGAGCGGGCCCGCATGCAGGTCCTGGCGATGGCCACGGCCACCCTCTCGCAGGGCCCGGCGCTCTCCCAGGCCGGCACCGACCTGCTGCGCTCCAAGTCCCTGGACCGCAACTCCTACGACAGCGGCGACTGGTTCAACGCGATCCACTGGAACTGCGCCGACGGCAACGGCTTCGCCCGCGGACTGCCCCCGGCCGCCGACAACGCCCCCAAGTGGCCCTACGCCAAGCCCCTGCTGGCCAAGATCACGATCGGCTGCGCCCAGATCACCGGCGCCTCGGCCGCCTACCAGGACCTGCTGAGGATCCGCACGACGGAGAAGGCGTTCTCCCTCGGCACGGCCGCGCGGGTGCAGTCGGCGCTCTCCTTCCCGCTGTCCGGCAAGGACGAGACACCCGGCGTGATCACCATGGAACTCGGCGACCTGGTCGTCGTGTTCAACGCCACGCCCGACGCACAGGACCAGCGGGTCGACGCGCTCGCCGGAACCGGCTACCGCCTGCACCCGGTGCAGGCCGCCGGAGCCGACAGCACCGTCAGGACCGCCGTCTACGCGACGGACACCGGCACCTTCACCGTTCCGGCACGGACCGTCGCCGTATTCACCCGCACTCCCTGAAAATCGCACTACCTTGGTGGAGCAGACCTCGAACCCGGTCTGCTCCACCGCTGTGTCCGGGGGCGACACGATGAAGGCAGGCGGCAGGCAAGCCGCGGTGACCGTGCTGGTCGTGGACGATTCCACGGCCGCCCGGTTCGCCATGGGCAACCTGCTGCGCCGGGCCGGCCACCAGGTCGTCACGGCCCCCACCGGCCGCGCGGCACTCGACGAACTCGACGCACGGCTGCGCGAGGGCGCCCTGCCCGACGTGGCCCTCGTCGACGTGGACCTGCCCGACATGAGCGGCTTCGACCTGTGCCGCCGGATCAAGGCCCGCCCGCACCTGGCCGGACTGCCCGTCGTGCACGTCTGTGCCACCACCCTCTCCCCGGCGGACCGCTGCCAGGGACTGGACGCCGGCGCCGAGGCCCACCTGGCCCTGCCCGCACGGCCCGGGGAGGTCGACGCCGTCGTCCGGGCCGCCGTCCGCGCCGCCCGGCTGCGCGCCGACGACCACCTGCTGGCCCGCCGCCTGGTCCTGCTGTCGGAGACGATCGCCGCCGTCCAGGCGGCCCGCTCCCCGCAGGAACTCGCCGAAGCCGCCGCCGACGGCACCTCCCGCCTCACCGCGGGCCCCGCCGCCGTCTTCGTCCTCGGCCCCGACGACGAGCTGTACCGCGGCGCCTCCCGCGACCGCACCTCCCTCGCGCCGCCCGACACCGGCGCCCACCGGACCGTGGCCGCCCTGCTCCGCCGGCTCACCCGCGGACAGACCGGGGTGCGGATCACCACCGTGCCCGCGCCGCTGTGGCCCGCCGGGTTCTTCCGGCCCGGCGTGGAACACGACGCCCGCCTCGCCCTGATCCCCACCGCCGACGGCCGGGCCGCGGTCTGCCTCGCCACCCCCACCCGCGGCGTACGCCGGGTCGACCCCGAGCGGGAGGCCCTGGTGGCCCGGCTCGCCCAGGCCACCGCCCTCGCCGCCGAACCGCTGCTCATGTACCAGGTCGAGCGGCACGTCGCCCTCACCCTCCAGCACAGCTTCCTGCCCCAGCCGCACCGGCTGCCCGAACTACCGGGCGTCGAGGTCGCCGTCCGCTATGTGCCGGCGTCACGGGAAGCCGAGATCGGCGGCGACTTCTACGCCGCCCTGCGCACCCCCGAGGGACACCTGGTCGCGGTCGGCGACGTCGTCGGGCACTCCCTGGAGGCGGCCACCGTCATGGTGGAGATCCGGCACGCGCTGCGCGCCCACTGCGTCGAGGAGGGCGACCCGGCCGTGCTGGCCGAACGGCTGGACCGGATGCTCCGGCACTACCACCCCGGGGTCACCGCGACCCTCTGCCTGGTGGCGATCGAGCCCGGCACCGGCCGCATCCGGATCGCCAACGCCGGTCACATCCCGCCGCTGATCATCCGCGACGGCAGGGGCGCCGACTACGCCAAGGCCGCCGGCCCGCTCCTCGGCCTGGGCGTGCCCCACCCGCCGCCCACCGAACTGGTCCTCGACCCCGCCGACCGGCTCCTCATGGTCACCGACGGCCTGATCGAGACCAGGGGCACCGACCTCGCCGTGTCGATGGAACACCTGCGCGCCGCCGCCACCGGCGCCCTGCCCGGCCTGGACGCCCTGTGCGACACCCTGCTCGACTGCTTCGGCCACGGACGCGAGGACGACATCGCCATGCTGGCGCTGCGGCTCGCGCAATAGGCTGACCCCGTCGCCCACCACCGGGCCGTCCAGAAGGGGTGCCCATGCCGCAGATCACCGTCGACTACTCCGACCGGCTCGCCGACGACTTCGACCGGCCCGGCTTCGCCACCGCGCTGCACCGGGCCGTGGTCGAGATCGCGGCCGCCAAGCCGCCGGCCTGCAAGACGCGGTTCCGCCGTACCGAGGACGCCGTCGTCGGCCCCGACACCGAGGGCCACGCCATCGTGCACGTCCACATCGCCCTGCTGGCCGGCCGCACCGAGGAGACCAAGGCCAGGCTCACCGAGACGGTCCTGGAACTGCTCCGGCAGCACGTGAAGCCCGCGGCCGAAACGGTCCTGCACGCCTCCGCCGAGGTACGCGACCTCGACCCGTCGTACCGCAAGCACGAGGGCTAGGAAGCCGTCCCGGCCCGTCCTACGACGCCAGCGCGACCAGTCGGGTCATCAGGTCGCCGAACGGGCCGTCGCCCGGTTCCTCGCTCAGGACCGGCCGCAGCAGGGCGCGCAGTTCCTCGTCGTAGGCGGCGGTGACGGCGGTGAGGGCGGCGAAGTCGCGCACGAGCTTGACCTCCAGCTCCTCGCGGGGGACGCGCCGCCCGTCCAGCCAGATCAGCGCGGTCGACTCGGCGAGCGAGATCCAGGACCGGACGATCAGTTCGAGCCGCGCGGGCGCCTCGGCGACTCCCAGATGCGACAGGATCTGCTCGTAGGCGGCCTGGCGCACGGAGTCGACGAGCGCGTTCGTGGTGGAGGAGCCGACCGCCGGGCCGCCGCGCATCAAGGCCGAGAACCCGGGGCCGTGCGCGTCCACGAAGTCGAAGTACCGGCCCATCACCCGCAGCAGCCGGGCCCCCAGCGGCCCCTCGTGCGGCTCGGTGAACCGGCTCGCCAGATCCTCCGAGGCCCGCTTCAACGCGGCCTCGTACAGGCTGAGTTTGCCGGGGAAGTAGTGGTAGACGAGCGGCCGCGAGATGCCCGCGGCCGCGGCTATCTCGTCGATGGAGACGTCGTCGGGGGAACGGCGGGCGAACAGCTCGAGAGCGACGCCGATCAGCTGCTGCCGCCGCTCCTCCACGCCCATCCTGCGGCGAACCCCGATAGTCATGCGAACACCTTACCGATCGAATCCGGACGCGAACGGACGGGACCGGCCACGGTGTTCGTACGGCGCTCAGCGCAGCCCGCGGATCGACCGGCCGCCCTCCAGCGTTCCCTCCAGCGCGGCCTGCGCGCCCTGCCGCGTCGGCACGGCCAGCAGGTTGCCCGCACCGGACCCGCTCACCCCGCCCGTCGCGCGCACCGACTCGGTGTCCTTGTCCCCGGCGGCGAGGAGGTACCAGGTGCCCGGCTCGGACTTCCACAGCACCCCGGCCAGGACGTGCGGGTCGCGCGGTCCGCAGGCCGGAACGTCATCGGCCTGCGCCGTGACCGCCCCGAACAGGCCGCCCGGAGTGTGGAACTGGGCCAGCACCCGGCTCCCGGCGCCCCGCCAGGTGTCGGCGCGCGTGCACGCCCAGCCGGCCCGCCCGCCCGCGTCGGGCAGCGGCTGGCGCGCGTACGCCCAGGCGTTGACCGACCGCACGCCCCGCGCGCGCATCTCGCCCAGGGAGCAGGCGAACGGCGCCCAGGCGCGCAGCGCCTCCGCGCCCGTCGCCTCCTTCGGCGCGGTGGGCCGGCCCGCGGTCAGCCGGGCGGGCACCAGCTCACCGAGATCGCTCAGCAGGTACGACCCGGAGGCGTCGGTCACCTGGAGCACGTTCCACGTCGTGCAGGCACCGGCGTGGGTGGCGGGGCTGGACAGCGGCGAGGTGATGCCCTCGGCCAGGGTCAGCTCCATCAGCCCGGCGCCCGGCTTCGACAGGTCCCGCTCGGCCGCCGCGGACACCCAGGGGGCCGTCAGGTAGCGGACGTTGCCGTCGGCCCGGTCCAGGACCACCGCCGCGGCCTCGGCGCCGGTCGCGCCGTCCACCCGCGCGAAGTCCAGCGCCGCGCCCGTCGTGCCGTCCTTCGGCTCGGCGTAGCGGGCGATGCGCAGACCGTCGTACAGGATGACCACGCGGGCCGTGGCGGTGTCGCCCGCGTACAGCAGCTGGGGCGGGCCGGCCGGGCCTCCGGAGGGGGTGCCGGGCGTCGAGGAGACGCGGACCCGCTCGCCGGGGCGGGCCCAGACGGCGAGGGCGCGGCGCAGCAGCGCGTCGTCGTCGGTGAGTTCGCCGCGCGCGGGCCAGACGGAGAAGTCGGTGCGTGCGGAGGTCTTCCAGGCGGCGGGCGGGACCTTCACCAACTTCGCCGGGTCGAGAGCGGCTTCGGCCGCCGGGTTCTGCGCGTACGCCGGGGCGGCCGCACCGTCGGGCCCCCAGCCGTCACCGGGCAGCGCGACCAGCGCGCCGCACACGGCGAGCGCGGCCGCGGCGGCGAGCGCCGCCTTGGTGTGCTGGCGCCGTCGCATCAGGTCGGTGGGGCGGGCCTGGAGCGCACAGGGGTCGAACTCGGCGGACTCGAGCAGCGCGTACCGTGCGGGGACGGTGTCGGCCTCCCGCAGCGCGGCACCCGCGTCGTCGACGCCGGCTTCGGTCAGCACCTCGCGCACGTCGCCGTCGGGGAGCCTCTCCAGTCCGCGCAGGACGTAGGCGGCGCGGGCCGGGCCCGACAGGGTGGACAGCCTCTGGTCCAGGGCGAGTTCGTCGGCCCCGCCCGAGCGCGGGAAGAGCCGCAGCCCCCACACCTGGGGCAGCAGTGGCGGCAGTTGGGCACGCCTGGGCCGGGCCCGGCGCCTCAGCGGCAGTCCCGCCTCCAGCGCCGTGCGGACGACGTGCAGGCGGACGTAGGCGTAGCCGGGGTCGCCGTCGCGGGCGCCGGACTGGGACGGGATGACCGCGGCCGAGGCGCGGCGGCGGGGGAGGGCCCGCTGGACGAGGGCGTGGGCGGTGAGGACGCGCCTGCCGCGGCCGAGGCCGGGGGGCAGTACCAGATAGGCGAGCCGGACCAGACGCGGGTAGTGCTCGACGAGCGCGGCCTCGGCCTGCTCGACGTCGACGGTCCGGTCGGCGGCGGAACCGGGTGCGGGGCGCGGGGCGACATCCTGTGACTGCACGTCCAGCAGAACGAGCGAGCCGGGCGATGGTCACCGCCGGCCGGGCCGCTCCGGCACGGCTTCCCGGCTCCCGCGAGGTCCTCCGAGCCGCCCGCGGGTGTCTTCGGCACGCGGGTAGGTTGAGCGGACCGGGCGCGGGAGCCGTATCCAGAGCGAGGCTCTCGCAGGGAGGAACAGATGAAGGTGACGCGACGGATGCTCGTGGCGGCCGCCGCCGCGGCGGCGGCGCTGGTGCTGACGGGCTGTGGTGCCGGCGGAGGCACGGAGAGCGGTGTACCGGTGACCGCGACCGGCAGCCTGGAGCACCTGGCCGCCGAGGTGAAGTGCACGCCCGACATGCAGACGGACGCCGACGAACTCCGGCAGGCGATCTGCAAGAACGCCGACGGCAAGTTCATCCTGCTGACCTTCGCCACCGACCGCGGCCAGCGCGAGTGGATCAACGGGGCCAAGGACTACGGCGGTCACTACCTGGTCGGCCGCAAGTGGGTGGCCGTGGGCGAGGAGACCAGCACCGTCACGGCGCTGCGGGACACGCTCGGCGGCGACATCGAGGAGGGCACGGACCACTCCGCGCACGAGCCCTCGGAGGGCGCGACGCACTCGGGGCACTGAGTTCCCGGGAGTTCCCGGTCACGGGACGCGGGGCGCGGACAGCGCGAGAGGCCGGCGGTGAGGAATCCTCACCGCCGGCCTCTCTGTGTGCGGTCAGGCCGCCGGCCTCTCAGAAGCCGGCCGGACCGTCGCTCACTTGCACCTCTTGCCGGTGTTGATGCAGTTGACCATCTTGTTCATCGTGTTCTGGGAGAAGAAGTTGATGAAGTCGTTGTGGTCGGTGATCGGCTTGTGCAGGTTCTCCGGGAAGCTGTCCACCGCGTAGGGGTTCACGACCTGCCCGTTCTGGATCTTGGGCGCCGGGACGTTGTAGACCAGCCGGACCTGGAGCTGCGGGATCGCCTTGAAACCGTTCGCGCAGGTGCCGTTGGCCTGCACGAACGCCACGTGCGTGCGGTGGTTGGCGCTGTCGATGTTCTGACCGTCCCAGCAGCTCTGGAAGTTGGTCGTGCGGACGACCTGGCTGCCCTGCGGGCAGATCGGGTACTTGTCCTCCAGCTGCACCTTGTTCTCGAAGCCGGTGCAGCTCCAGTTGACGTTGGCGTTGCCGTTGCCGTTGACGAAGGCCTTGGCGTCACCGGTGATGATGCGCAGCGCCGTCGGCATCGCGACGACCTTGCCCCGCTTGTTGCCGACGAACTTCAGCTGGGCCTGGGCCGGCTGGAGGATCTTGCCGACGTTGCCCTCCTTGCCGCCGCCGTCGTTGTTCTGGTCGAAGTCCTGCGAACCGTCCTGCACGCGCAGCACCGGCCAGAAGTACGACGACTTGT
The DNA here is from genome assembly GCF_040682975.1 of Streptomyces sp. NPDC051051. Classification (NCBI taxonomy): domain Bacteria; kingdom Bacillati; phylum Actinomycetota; class Actinomycetes; order Kitasatosporales; family Streptomycetaceae; genus Streptomyces; species Streptomyces sp. NPDC051051. The sequence goes on along the minus strand of NZ_JBFBCB010000038.1, from coordinate 54,757 downwards.
CGCCCTGGTTCTGGCAGCTGGTCTCTGCCGCGGCCAGCTCCTGGTCGCTGGCGAACGCGTCGTTGTTCTGGTTGCCGACGTAGTCGTGCAGGTGGTGCGCGCCGTTGGTGACACCGGGGGCGACGATCACGTTGTCCGTGTTGTGGTTGTCGTTGCCGTTGGTGCCGCAGGAGGTGGTGAAGGTGCCGCGCGATCCGCCGTTGCCGTTCGCGGCCAGACCGTTGGCCCCCACGCCGAGCTGGGCGTTCCGCGGGGCCTTGGTGATGTCGACGAAGTCCGCCGCCGTCGGGCCGTTGCCGCCCTGGCCGCCGTTGCCCTGCTGACCGTTGTTCTGGCCGCCGTTGTTCTGGCCGCCGTTCTGCTGCCCGCCGCCGTTCTGCTGCTGGCCGCCGTTCTGGCCGCCGCCGGCATTGGTCTGCGCGCCCTGCGTGGTGCAGGCGGCGAGCTGGCTCAGGTCCTGGACCTGGCCGCCCGCGCGCTGGATGTTGATGCGGATCCGGTCGATCGTGGCGGCCCGCTTCTCCTTCAGGGGGCCGACGATCGCGTTCTGCACGAAGCTCGCGTCATTGGCCTGCGCCTGGCGCGTGGAGGCGAGCCGGGCGTAGGCCTCGGTGATCTGCTTGTCGAGGTTCGCCAGCTCCCTGTCGACCCCCGAACGCGCCCCGCCGGGCACGTTCGTCAGCTTCTGCCCCACATCGGGGCAGGAGACGGTGGCCACCTGCGCGGCGGCGGCCTTGGTCTGGTTCTGCGACGAGTTCTTCGACTCGTGCGCCGAAGCGTAGAAGTTCGCCCAGATCAGCCCGCCCCCACCGAGCGCTAGGGCCGCCGATGCTGCCACGGCCTTCGTGGCCATCGACGAACGGCGTTTACGTGTGTTGCGTCCCATGGAACTCCTCTGACTTCCTTGCGGGGCAGCATCGAGGCGCCCGACAGGAGTGAAGCGGCGCCTCTCCATACGCACGCCGCCCCGCAGGTGTTCAGCGGTCTCGGAAATCGATGAGAGATCCGCGGGACAATTCCACTTCAACTGTCTTACGAGCAAAGGTGGTTGTGGCATTCACCGATTCCGGTCCGGAGGGGCCGGCACGGCGGGGACCCGGCTGTCGCGGGCAGCGGTGACGCTACCGCGCGCCCGTCGCCAGCACCTTCGCCTCCACCTCCGGGTCCAGACCCTTCCGCGTCCGGTCCGGACGCTGCGGCGCCTCGCCGCCGATCTCCCGCAGCCACCGCCAGGTGTCGGCGACGGTCTCCCCGACCGGCCGGCAGCTCAGGCCGGCGGCGACCGCCCGTGAGACGTCCGCCGCGTGCAGGGCGTCGTGCATGTCGCTGTCCGGCGGCACCCACACGGGCAGTTGGGTCCACGGCTCGATGCCCGCGGCGAGGACGGTCTCCGGCGCGGTCCAGCACAGCTCGGCCGGACCGCCGGTGGTCCGCACGCACTCCTCCAGCAACTCACCCATGGTCGCGTGTCCCTGAGGGCTCATCAGGTTGAACGGCCCGCTCAGTTCCCCCTCCACCGCACCGAGGATCCACTCGGCGAGGTCACGGACGTCGACGTACTGCAGGGGCAGTTCGCGCGGCCCCGGCGCCAGGACCGGGCCGCCGCGGGCGATCCGGGTCAGCCACCAGGGCAGCCGGCCGACGTTCTCGTACGGCCCGAGGATCAGCCCGGCCCGCACCAGCACGGAGTCCGCCGCCCCGAACGCGTCCACGGCCGCCAGCTCGCCGCCCCGCTTGTCGCGGGCGTAGTCGGTCTGCTCGGCGTCGGGCTCGGCACCCTCGACCAGCGGCGCGTCCTCGGCGTACCCGGCGGGCGGGGCCCAGGCGTACACCGAGCAGCTCGACACGTACGCGTACCGGCCGGCGCGGCCCCGCAGCAGCCGCGCCGCCTCGTGCACCGCGCGGGGCGCCGCCGACCAGGTGTCGACGACGGCGTCCCACTCGCCGTCCTCCAGCGCCGCGAGACCGTCGGGCGCGGTCCGGTCACCCACCAGGGTCCGCGCGCCGGGGACGGACGCGTGCCGCCCCCGGTTGAAGGCCGTCACCTCCCAGCCGCGCCCGAGGGCCGCCTCGACGACGGCCCGTCCCGCGAACTCCGTACCACCCAGCACCAGAAGTCTCATGCCGGTGACTGTGCCCGGTCCGCCGCCGGGAGGGAACCGCGCTCTGCCGTCAGCAGAGGATCACGAACCGGTCGGCGGCGTGTACTTGTAGCCCACCCGGCGCACCGTCTGGATCGCCCGGCGGTGCTCCGCGCCCAGTTTGCGGCGCAGCCGGGCGATGTGGACGTCGACGGTACGGCCGTCGCCCACATGCCCGTAGCCCCACACGGTGGTGACGAGCCGGTCGCGGGTGTGCACCCGGTTCGGGTGCGCGACGAGATGCGCGAGCAGCTCGAACTCCAGGTAGGTCAGGTCGAGTTCCCGTCCGCTCACCCACGCGGTGCGCTGCACGGGGTCGATTCGCACGCCCGCCTCACCGGCGGCCGTGGCCCCGTCGGGCACCGGCCGGCCGGGCGCCGCCGCGAGCGGGAACGGCGGCTGCTGGTCGGCCGGGACGAGCACCAGATAGCCGATCATCGGCGGCTGCCCCGGCAGCGTGGGCAGGGTGTGCTCGGGAACGGGCAGCCAGGTGGCACCCGGCGGCAGGAAGTCCGGGACGTCCACGACCTCGTCGCGGTCCACCGCACGGAGGCGGTGCCGGGCGGGGAGGGCCGGGGCGGGGAGGGTGGAGGCGTTGTAGAGGGAACGAGTGGTCGCCATGAGAGGTCAGCTCTTTCGCGCGAGAGGTTCGTCGGAAGGCGACGGCCGCGATGTGTGGTCGGGCCCGTCGGGGGACGTACGTCGTTCGCGCCGGCCGAAGACCGGGGTGTACGGCTTTAGAGGGCCGGCGCGTTCGTCGCGCGGCGACAGACCCGGTCGAAGTCGTGGTGCTGACGGGAAGGCCAGAACGGCTCGAGGTCATGACGACCCGTCGCGGTGTGCTGCTGGAAGCCGGCCATGGGCTCATTGAAGCAGACACCGGCCCCGGACAGGAGACCGCTCTCACTGCTTGGACGCATCCCCGGCCGGAAACCGGACGAGGGGCGCCCGCCGAGTCGGCGGGCGCCCCTTCCGGGTGGACTGCGGAGTCAGATCCGGAGCAGATCCGGGATCCGGTTCCGGCGGGAGTGCGGGATCAGACCTGGCCGGCCTTCTCCAGCGCGGAGCAGCAGGTGTCCACGATCAGGCGGGTGACCAGGTACGGGTCCACGTTGGCGTTCGGGCGGCGGTCCTCGATGTAGCCCTTGCCGTCCTTCTCGACCTGCCACGGGATGCGGACCGAGGCGCCGCGGTTGGAGACGCCGTAGGAGTACTCGTTCCACGGGGCGGTCTCGTGCAGGCCGGTCAGGCGGTCGTCGATGCCGGCGCCGTAGTTCTTGACGTGGTCGAGGGGCTTGGAGCCCTCACCGAGCGACTCGCACGCGGTGATGATCGCCTCGTACGTCTCGCGCATCGCCTTGGTGGAGAAGTTGGTGTGCGCACCGGCGCCGTTCCAGTCGCCCTTGACCGGCTTGGGGTCGAGGGTGGCGGCGATGTCGAAGTCCTCGGCGGTGCGGTAGAGCAGCCAGCGGGCCACCCACAGCTGGTCGGAGACCTCCAGCGGGGAGAGCGGGCCGACCTGGAACTCCCACTGGCCGGGCATGACCTCGGCGTTGATGCCGGAGATGCCCAGGCCCGCCTTCAGGCAGTTGTCCAGGTGCGCCTCGACGACGTCACGGCCGAAGATCTCGTCGGCGCCGACACCGCAGTAGTAGCCGCCCTGCGGGGCCGGGAAGCCGCCCTTGGGGAAGCCGAGCGGGTAGCCGTCCTTGAAGAAGGTGTACTCCTGCTCGATGCCGAAGATCGGCTCCTGCGCGGCGAACTTCTCGGCGACCTCGGCCAGCGCGGCGCGGGTGTTGGACTCGTGCGGCGTCATGTCGATGTTGAGGACCTCGCACAGCACGAGGATGTCGTCACCACCGCGGACCGGGTCGGGGCAGGTGAAGACCGGCTTGAGGACACGGTCCGAGGCGTGGCCCTCGGCCTGGTTCGTGGACGACCCGTCGAAGCCCCAGATCGGCAGCGCGTCCAGACCCGCGGGCTCACCCGTGATGATCTTGGTCTTGGAACGGAGCTTGGCGGTCGGCTGGGTGCCGTCGATCCAGATGTACTCAGCCTTGAAGGTCACGGGCCACTTCCTTCGGGGGTGGGTCAGACGCACTTGCGGGTGCTGCGGCGCTGCGGCACTGGGGCGCCGCTCTCGATGCCGGGCAGCCTGTCAACAGGCGATTTCCCGGTCATTGCTCGCATGTGAACCCCGTGTTACCTGGTGGTTCTGTGGTCCGGCTCACGGTGTGAGGGCGACGGCCCGGCCCGGAGCCGCCGTTCGCGGGTGCGGCCGCGGGTGCGCCGCCGCCCCGGCCGCGGGGCCCGGACGCGCCGGTCCCGCCGTCCGTGGCCGCGGACGGCGGGACCTGTGACACGTACGTTTCTTCCGGACGTCACCCCACCTTCTCGATCAGGGCCCGGCGGATGAGGAACTTGCCGGGCTCGCGGACCTGCTCGAAAGCCGCGTTGTTCAACAGCGCGCAACTGCCGGAGACCGAGGTCACCTCGACGGTCGTGGACTTGTTGTTGTCCAGGTTGGTGACCTTGAGCTTCGTCCCCGGCGGGAACTGGTTGCTGGACGCGGCCGGGGCGCCCGCCTCACCGGAGAGGGTGACGGTCGAGCCGTTGCAGACCTGCCGGCCGGAGGCGGCCCCGGCGTTTCCTGTGTTCCCCGCGTTTCCGGCCGGGGCGCTCTGCGGCGGTTGGGCGGGCCGGGTGGCCTGCCCGTTCTGCCCGCCGCCCTGCGCCGGCTGCGTCGCCTGAGAGTCCTGAGCCGACTCCCCGACGACGCAACCCGACGCCTTCTGCTGCACCTTGATCTGCTCGACGACCGCTTCCCGGTTGGCGATCCGGGCCGCGGACTGCGCGTCCGGGTTCGCCCGCTGGTCGGCGATGAACCGCTGGTTGTTGCCGAGGGCGGTGGCGAGCCCCTGGCAGACGGTCGACTCGGCGGCCGCCTGCGGGCTCTGCGCGGCGTTGGAGGTGGCCGCCATGACGAAGGCGCCACCTCCCGCCACCGTCGCGGCGCCCACCAGCAGCGCGAGCTTCTTCTTCGTGCCGAGAGTTCTCCTGCGCGACATCCGCGCCTCCTGAGAGGTAGGGGAGCGTACGCCGCTATGTACGAGATACCGAACGAGGCTGCTCAGTGGTCACCGGCGTCAGTTGACGTGACGTGCGTCACGCGGGTGTCCCCGCTCGGTGATCCGCTCAGCGGTTCTCCCCGTCCTCGTGATCCACCACCGTCTCGTTGACGTGCCGCAGCAACGCCTCGGTCTGAGCGGTGAGTTCGGCCTCGCCGGTCTCCGAACCGTCGCCCCACTGGCCGTTGGCGAACACCACCGAACGGACCGTCATCACCCGCCGGAACACCCCGGCCGAACCCGGCGGCACCGTCGGCATGCCGGCCTCGGGCGGCGGGTCCAGCGAGACCACCTGGTAGGTGACCGGGTCCATCGACGCCATCATGAACACCCGGGTGGCGTCCTCGACACGGGCGAAGCTCAGCACGCTCACCGTGATCTGCGAGCGCCGGTCCGCGTCCGTGAAGAGCGCCGCCGTCAACCGGGAGCACGGCTCGCCCTGTTCGATCAGCTCGGCCAGCTCCGCCGACATGCCGCGAGCGCAGTCGGTGGTGGTGGCGAGATCGACCCGGGTGTACCGGGAGCCGTCCCCGACGCGGACGTTCTTCGCCGGGAACGCCTGCTCCGGCCGGATGACCGGCCGGGCGAGCAGCGAGGGCAGGGCGCTCGGGGCGTCGGAGGGCAGGGAGGCGTCGACGGACGGGACGGCCGGGCCCGAACCGGTCGCGGTGGCCGTCGGGGGAGCGGCGGCCGGGCCGCCCCCACCGGTCCCACCGTCCCGGTCCGCCGCCATCACGGCACCGGCCGCGACGGCGGCGGCCAGGACGGCACCGGTCCCGGCGGCCGCGAGACGCCGGTTGCGCCGGCGCCGGCGTATCCGGTCCTGCTCGATCCGGTCCTGCTCGATCCGGTCCTGCTCGGCCGCGAACGGGGCGTACGGGTCGGGTGGTCCGTACGGGAATCCTTGATCACCGAAGGTCATGGCGGCGGAGGGTAACAGCGTGGCCGCCCCGACTCCCGCCGCCCGACCAATCGTTCACAGAGGGACTAACGGGACAGAGCGTCCCGTACGGCCTCGTCCGTACGGGCCACCACCGCCGTGCCGTCCTCGGCGGTGATGATCGGGCGCTGGATGAGCCGGGGATGCCCGGCGAGCGCCGCGATCCAGCGCCCGCGCGCGGCGGCGTCCCGCGGCCACTCCCTCAGCCCCAGCTCCCCGGCCTCGGCCTCCCGGGTGCGGGTGATGTCCCACGGCTCCAGCCCGAGACGGTCGAGTACGGCGCTGATCTCGTCCTCGCTCGGTACGTCCTCCAGGTAGCGGCGGACGGTGTAGTCGGCGCCCTCGGCGTCGAGGAGGGTGAGGGCGCTGCGACACTTGGAACAGGCGGGATTGATCCAGATCTCCATGCCGGTCACGGTAGCCGGAAACAGGACCGAAAGCCCTTCTGGCCAGGGGCGTTTGTCAGTGGTGGACAGTAGAATAGAAGCAGTGTTCGAGGGTTTCGCCGGAGGTGCCGGCCGGGGCCCTGACCGCGACAGGAGGATGCCTGTGCCCGCTGCCGCACTCAAGACGAAGCGACCTGTCCCACTCGACCTGCCCTACGTGCCCGTGGAGAAGCGGCCGCTGCCGCCCGGACGGCCCCGCGACTGGTACGTCACGCACAACCGGCGCCTCAAGGCCATGCGCCTCGCGATAGCCCTCCTCGACCTGGGCGTCTACCTGCCCAGCCAGGCCCGCAACGAGAAGATCCGCAGCACGGCCCGGCTCATCGGCGTGCACCCGCCGTCGGACACGACGTGCCACATGGTGCGGGCACTGATGCGCTGCAGCAGGTGAGGGCGGCGCCGGGTGCCGCCCCGCACGGCACCCGGCGCGCCACGCCCCGCTCCGGGGGCTCCGCCCCCAGCGGCAACGGTCCCCGCGTCACCCGTTCGCCGTACCCGGCGTGCGGAGGCCCCATGCCGGGCCTTCACTGCGATCAAGCCCGTACACACGCAGTCGTAGGCACCCGTGCACAGCCGTACGCACGCGTGGGCGGGCACGCGAGCAGGGAGGCCAGTCGTGATGCAGAGGCAGCCCGCATGACCACCCCCGCCGACCGCGCCCGCCGCGGCCGGGACGCCCGCAAGCGCGCCTCCCGCTCCGCGCACGCCTACTGGCTTCCGTCCGTCGACCGCCCCGACCCCGTCGCCGTACTGGAGCGTCAGAACCGCGACCGGCTGACCGAACTGCTGCCGATCCGGTACGGGCGGATGGCCGCCTCGCCGTTCGCCTTCCTGCGCGGCTCGGCCGCCGTGATGGCCGCCGACCTGGCCGCCGGACAGCACACGGGGCTGACCGTGCAACTGTGCGGCGACGCGCATCTGCTCAACTTCGTCCTGTACGCCTCGCCGGAGCGCGCCCTCCTCTTCGACCTCGACGACTTCGACGAGACGTTCCCCGGCCCCTTCGAGTGGGACGTCAAACGCCTCGCCGCCTCCGTCGCCGTCGCCGCGCGGGAGAACGGCCACAGCGAGGCCAAGGCCCGCCGGGCCGCCCTGGAGACCGCCGCCGCCTACCGCACCGCCGTCCGACGGCTGTCCGGCCTCGGTGAACTCGCCGTCTGGTACGAGCGCATCGAGGCCGACCGCCTGCTGCCGCTGATCCGCTCCGCCCGCCGCCGCCGGCGCGCCGGGGCCAGCCTCACCCGCGCCCGCCGCCGCACCGGTCTGCAGGCCCTCGACCGGCTGACCGAGGTGGTCGACGGACGCCGCCGCATCGTGCACGACCCGCCGCTGCTCGAACCGGCCGGCGCCTCCGACTCCGCCGCCCTGCGCAAGATCTTCAGCGACTACCGCTCCACCCTCTCCGAGGAACGCCGCCTGCTCCTCGACCGCTTCCGCTACGTCGACGCCGCCCGCAAGGTGGCCGGCGTCGGCAGCGTCGGCACCCGCTGCTTCGTCGTCCTGCTCACCGGCCGCGACACCGACGACCCGCTGTTCCTCCAGATCAAGGAGGCCCGCCCGTCCGTGCTGGAGGAGCACCTGCCGAGCGGGGCGTACGTCCATCCCGGCCACCGGGTCGTCGCCGGTCAGCGGCTCCTGCAGGCGGCGAGCGACATCTTCCTGGGCTGGACGACCGGGCCGCAGGGGCGCGCCTTCTACTGGCGGCAGCTGCGCGACACGAAGGGCTCCGCCGACGTCGCCGGCATGACCCCGGCCGACCTCGCCACGTACGCCCGGCTGTGCGGCACGGCCCTGGCCCGCGCGCACGCCCGCTCCGGCGACCGCATCGCCATCGCCGGGTACCTCGGGGGTGCCGACACCTTCGAACGCGCCGTGGCCGACTTCGCCCTCGCCTACGCCGACCAGACCGCCGCCGACCACGCGGCCCTGGGCGCGGCGATCGCGGCGGGGGTCGTGCCCGCCGCGCCCGGAGCGTGAACGCCCCTCACGCACAGGCCTCCAGCAGCCCCGCCACGTACGCCTCCAGCCGCCCGCCGAGCACCTCCGCCGTCAGGTCGGTCCGGCCCAGCTCGCGCCACGGCCCCGCCAGCTTCGCCGCGTCGGGGCAGTAGGCCAGGGCGTCGAGCAGCCGCCAGTACAGGTGGTCGGCGCCGTCGGCCAGGCCGTGTCCGCCGTGCGCCTCGTAGCGCTCCCGGAAGCCGAGGCCGTGGGCGGGGCCGTGCAGCAGGGCCAGCGCCGTGGAACAGTGGGCCACGTCCAGGTCGGCGGGGCCCCACGAGGTCTCCACCCAGTCGACGACCCCGCTGACGTGCAGCCCGTCGCCCGCTCCGTCGAACAGCACGTTGCCGGGATGGAAGTCCCGGTGCAGGAAACGCCCCTCGTGGGCCGGGGGCTCGCGGCGGATCACGTCGACCGCCCGCTCCCACATTGCCCCGGCAGGCGTGCGGACCCGCTCCGGGGACGTCCAGGCCTGGTAGGACCGCGGGCGCTCGCCGGGGGTGACGGCGTGGACCCGGACGAGCTGGGCCGCGAGCAGGTCCAGCCGGCGCTCCAGGTCCTCCTCGTCGACCCGCACCCGGCCGGGCAGCGACGACATCAGCAGGCTGGGGTGGTCGCACAGTTCGCCCGTCGCGTCGACGGCGAGCAGTCGCGCCGCCGGGACGCCCTCCTGCCCCGCGAGCAGCGTCAGCACGTCCGCCTCGCGCGCCAGCAGCCCCGGCGCGTGACGGCGGAAGAAGGGCTTCACGAACGTCCGCAGCACCAGGGACGTGCCGTCGTCCAGGGTGAGCCGGCGCATCTGGGAACTCCAACCGCCCTGCAGCGTACGGGAGTCGACGACCGTCCGGCCGTCCGGCAGCCGCCCGGCCAGCCAGGCGCGGGTCGCCGTCCAGCCGTCCTCGCCGAGGCCGGTGAGGACGGCACCGACGAACTCCCGCCGGTCATCGGGGTGATCGCGCAGCCACGCACCCACCTGGTGGTCGGCGCCCGCCAGCTCGAACCGGGTGTACTGGGAACGGGCGGCCAGCGCGTCCTGCACCGCCTCCGTGACCTCCGCCGGGATCACCGTGTCGGTCCCCGGCACGGCGAGCACCGCCCGGCCCTCGTAGGCCCGCAGGACGTCGAACGCCGGCGCCGCCCGCCAACTCCCCGGCGTCCGGATGATCGCGCTGAACCGCCCCGCCCCGCTCCCGGCCGCGTCCGCCCGGGAGGGGCCCCCACCGTCCCCGAACGGCACGTCCCACGCCTCGGCCGCGTACACCGCGGGCGCGCACAGGCCGAGGGCCGCGACCCGGTCCCCGTAGTGGGCGGCGAGGTCGGCCACCGTCTGGCCGCTCATGCTGAACCCCACGAGCACCAGCGGTCCGCCCCGTGGCACGTACGCGTCGATCACCGCCACGGCCTGCTCGAAGCGCCGCAGCAGACTCGACTCCCGCAGCGTGCCGGTGCTTTCGCCGTGGCCGGAGAAGTCGAGGGCGAGGGCGTGGCAGCCCCGCGCCGTGAACTCGCCGAGCAGCGGCAGCAGTCGTTCCTTGCTGCTGCGGCCGGCCCCGTGCAGCACGACGGCGGTGGCCGCCGCCGGGCCTTCGCCGCCGTCGCCGTACACACCGCTGAGCCGTTCACCGTCGTGCTCGTGCCGGAAGGGTCGATGAAGGACGCCGGAGGACTCGCTCATCGACCCATTCACTCACGTCCACCGACGGGCGGTCACGCCGTCGGGGACCCGGCCTCCGCCCGGGGCGCCCGGGCCGCCCTGATCGCCTCCCGCAGATGCTCCTCCTCCGCCTTGCTCAGCGAGGTCTGCACCGACTGCCCGCCGAACGGGGCGATCTGCGGGATCACCTTGTCCTCGGCCGCGTGCTCGGCCAGGACGAAGAGGGCCGCGGCACCGGGCCGCGGGTTCCGGCTGAGGTCCCTCATGAAGTCGTCGTTGCTACCGGTGTCGGTGAAGGAGCCTCCGGCCGCTCCGGCCGCCGCGCCCACCGCCGCCCCGAGCAGCGGGGCCAGGAACAGCAGTCCGATCACCCCGCCCACACGGCGCCCCCGCCGCGCCGACCGCCGTGTGGTTCACCGCCTGGTGCAGGGTGATCCTGCCGTCGTCGCGCCGCTCGACGACCACCGCGTCCTCCAGCTCGGCCAGATGCTGCTCGGACAGCTCGAACAGCTTGTCGCGCACCTGGCCGGCGGTGGCGAGGTCGTCGTGGGCGACGACGAAGAGATTGCTCGTCAGGGCACTCCTTTCGATCTCGCACGCGCTGTTCTGGCCGACTCCAGGCGCCGGGAAAAGGGGATGCACGTCGAGTGACCGCCTCCCTACTCTGAGGAGGCCACCCCACCCCTCACCCCCACCATCCGGCACACCCGTCCCCGCCCGGGAAGGAGGCACACCATGGGCACCGTCGTCCTCTCCGGGACCGTCGTCCTGGTGGTCCTGGGATTCGGCAACCACCTGTACTGGCTCGCCGCGGTCGCCGCCCTCTACCTGTACGCACGCCGGGGCCGCGGCTCGTCGGCGTCGTCGGCGTCCGGCCCGGTCGCCGGCTCCGCGCAGGGCTCCGCTCCCGCGTCCGCGCCGACGTCGTACAAGGCCTACCGGGCACGCCGCGACCAGCAGGCCGAGTGGGAGCGCCGCTACGCCCGCGAGCGCGGCGGCAGGTAGCAAGCGGAGGGCCGCCTCGCGCAGGGGCGCTCCGCACCGGCCGGCGCCACCCCTCACAGGCCGGGCGCGCCCCACAGCGGGTACCAGCGGCCGAGGTCCGGCTCGGTCCGCAGGTCGCTCGCGAGGGCCGCCCTCACCTGGAGCTCCAGCGAGCTGTCGCGCCGCTGCCCCCCGCCGGGCAGCGGCGCGAACGGGTAGAAGGACCCGCGCTTGTACAGGTACACCAACGCCAGCCGTCGCCCGTCCCGGTCCTCGAACCCCGCGAGCGAGCACAGCAACTGGGGGCCGAAGCCGTTGGCCTCCATCGCGCTGTTCACCGCGTGCAGATCGTTGACCAGCTGCGGGAGTTCGCCGGGGGAGCGGAGGGAGACCAGCCAGGAGTAGCCGTAGTCGTCCCGCAGCAGTCGCACCGGGGGCCCGGTGCGCTCGGTGTCCGCGTCCAGCAGGGCCTGGACCTCGCGGTGCGTCTGCTCGAACGCCGACCCCTCGACCGTCGCGAAGCACACCGCGCCCTGCCCGGTCGGCGTGAACCCGGCCGCCGCCTCCAGCGTCACCGCCGCCGACGGCAGCGCGAACAACTGGTCCAGGTCGGGCGCGACCGGCTTCGACCGGCCGAGCAGGATGTCCAGCAGCCCCATGATCAGTCCGCCTTCCCCGGAGTGGCCGCCTCGCCCAGTTCGGCCGAGATCCGCCCCAGCTGTTCCAGCCGCTGCTCCAGGCTGGGGTGGGTGGAGAACAGCCGCGCGACACCCGGCTCGGAGCCCAGCGCCGGGGTGAAGTAGAACGCGTTGAACGCCTGGACCGTCCGCAGGTCCTTCGACGGGATCCGCGCGATGTCCCCGGTGACCTTCGTCAGTGCGGAGGCCAGCGCGGAGGGCCGTCCGGTCAGCAGCGCCGCCGCCCGGTCCGCCGCCAGCTCCCGGTACCGGGACAGGGCCCGGATCAGCAGGAAGCTGAGCGCGTACACGGCCGCGGAGACACCCATGACGGCCGCGAAGACGACCGCGGTGTTCTGGTCCCTGCGCCCGCCGCCGAAGAGCTGGCTGTAGAAGGCGAACCGCACGACCAGCCCCGCGACCACGCCGAGGAACGAGGCGATCGTGATCACGGCGACGTCCTTGTGGGCCACGTGCGACAGCTCGTGCGCGAGGACACCCTCCAGTTCGGCCGGCTCCAGCCGCCGCAGCAGCCCGGTGGTCACGCACACCACCGCGTGATCGGCATCGCGCCCGGTGGCGAACGCGTTCGGCATGTCGATCTCCGACACGGCGACCACCGGCCTGGGCATGTCGGCCAGCGCGCTCAACCGGTCGACCACGGCGTGCAGTTCGGGATACTCCTCCCGCTCCACCACCCGGCCCCGCATCGCGAACAGCGCGATCCGGTCGGAGAACCAGTACTGCGCGCCGAGCATCCCCGCCGCGACCACGACGACCAGCACCCACGACTTCAGCAGCACGATCAGCGCGGCGACGAACGCCACGTACAACAGTCCGAGCAGGAACAGCGTGACCGTCATCCGCACGGTCAGCCCGCGGTCGCTGCGAAACCGACTCCGCATCTGCACCACCACCCACAGTCAGGCACTCGCCCCACTGCCCAGTGTGCATCGGCCCTCCCCCATGAGAAGGCCCCCGACGTCCCCGGTCCGGGCAAAAGGTCCCAGGAACCCCGCCGGCGCCGCCCCGGCCTGGTGGTCAGTAGGGCGCCTGGAACCGCGCGTACCCCAGCAGCAGGATCACCGCGGCGACGCAGCCCAGGACGATCGCCGTCGACGTCCAGGACGACCGGCGGGGGGTTCGCGGGCCGGGAGCGGCCCGGAAGGGCTGGGGCTCGGGCGGGTTCTCCTTCCAGCGGGCGGCCAGCATGCGGGCGCGCGCCGAGGGCTCCTTGTGTTCCGCGCTGTCGGCCCACTTGAGGTCGAACTCCCGCTCGGCGTCGTCCTGTTGGGACATCCCCGTCTCTCCCCGTCACCCTTGTCGAACAGCTGTGCCAGAAACCATACGACGGCGCCCCCGCCCTGAGAAACCGGGAACGGGAGGCGTGGCCCGGCGGGTCGATCGCACGTCCGAGAAGTGCCGGGCCGGGTCCCTGTCGGCCTCGGCGAGCCGGGCGCCGGAGGAGGGGGATCCCGTTACGACCGGCATGACCGAACGGCATCCCCCGGCCCCATGAACGGGATCTCCCGGCCCCCTGCGCACCGACGGTTCCGTGCCGTGTACGGGCTGGGCGGTGATCGCTCGGGTCGGATGCGGTTCAGCCGCCCACGCGGCGCTCTGCGCCGTGGGCGTTGTCGTCATTGAGCCAGAACAGCCGACACGACGGTGATCCTGTGAGTACGCTTGAGGATTTTCGCCATGTTTTCGCACTCCTTTGTGGGATTGCGGGCTTTGTCCATACCGGGAAGGTGTACTGGCGCGAGAAGACCGTGACGTGCCCGGCCTCGTCGAGGTGCGACATGCGAGCAGGGCCCGACTCCGGAACCGGGGTGCCTCTGCTGTCGGGCGAAGGGCGTGCGGCCTGGCCGATCGCTCCGCAGCCGTTCACGGCGCGGGGCCCGAAAAGGCCGTCGGCCGTGCCCTTCCGGCGGAGGAAGAGCACGGCCGACGGCCCACAGCCGGCCCAGGGGAGCGGAAGCCCGCTCCGACCTGGGGCGATATCACACGTCGAAGTACAGCTCGAACTCGTGCGGGTGCGGACGCAGCTGGAGCGGCGCGATCTCGTGCGTGCGCTTGTAGTCGATCCACGTCTCGATCAGGTCGGGCGTGAAGACGTCACCGGCGAGCAGGAACTCGTGGTCGGACTCGAGACGGTCCAGGACGGCCGACAGCGAGGTCGGGACCTGCGCGACGTTCGCGTGCTCCTCGGGAGCCAGCTCGTAGAGGTCCTTGTCGATCGGCTCGGCCGGCTCGATCTTGTTCTTGACGCCGTCCAGACCCGCCATGAGGAGGGCGGAGAACGCCAGGTACGGGTTGCCGGAGGCGTCGGGCGCGCGGAACTCGACGCGCTTGGCCTTCGGGTTCGAGCCCGTGATCGGGATACGCATCGCGGCGGAGCGGTTGCGCTGCGAGTACACCAGGTTGACCGGGGCCTCGAAGCCGGGGACCAGGCGGTGGTACGAGTTCACCGTCGGGTTGGTGAAGGCCAGCAGCGACGGGGCGTGCTTGAGGATGCCGCCGATGTAGTAGCGCGCCATGTCCGACAGGCCCGCGTAACCGGCCTCGTCGTAGAACAGCGGGGAGCCGCCGCTCCACAGCGACTGGTGCACGTGCATGCCCGAGCCGTTGTCGCCGAAGATCGGCTTCGGCATGAAGGTCGCGGTCTTGCCGTTGCGCCAGGCGACGTTCTTCACGATGTACTTGAACAGCTGAAGGTCGTCGGCCGCGGCGAGCAGCGTGTTGAACTTGTAGTTGATCTCGGCCTGGCCGGCGGTGCCCACCTCGTGGTGCTGGCGCTCGACCTGGAGGCCGGACGCGGCCAGCTCCAGGGAGATCTCCGCACGCAGGTCGGCGAAGTGGTCGACCGGCGGGGTCGGGAAGTAGCCGCCCTTGTAGCGGACCTTGTAGCCGCGGTTGTCCTCCAGCGCACCGGTGTTCCAGGCGCCCGCCTCGGAGTCGATGTGGTAGAAGGACTCGTTCTCCGACGTCTTGAAGCGCACGGAGTCGAAGACGTAGAACTCGGCCTCGGGGCCGAAGTAGGCCGTGTCGGCGATACCGGTCGACGCCAGGTACGCCTCGGCCTTCTTCGCGACGTTCCGCGGGTCACGGGAGTACTGCTCGCCAGTGATCGGGTCGTGGATGAAGAAGTTGATGTTCAGCGTCTTGTCGCGGCGGAACGGGTCGAGACGCGCCGTCGACAGGTCGGCGCGCAGCGCCATGTCGGACTCGTGGATGGCCTGGAAGCCGCGGATCGACGAACCGTCGAACGCCAGCTCCTCGTCCGGGTCGAACGCCTCGACGGGCAGCGAGAAGTGCTGCATGACGCCCGGCAGGTCGCAGAACCGGACGTCGATGAACTTGACGTCCTTGTCCGCGATGAACTTCTTGACCTCGTCGGCGTTCTGGAACATCCAGCTCCTCCTACTCCCGGCCGTCGAGCCGGGGTGGTAGTTCGTTCGTGCGGCCAGTGCGGTGGCACACGCTGTCGTCGACCCTAGGGACGGGTGGTTTCTCTGGCGTGACCCGTTTGTTTCGCAGAAGTTAACGGGCCCGGTTCCACCGTAACGCCGCCGCACCCCACCGTCCCGCCCGCGAAAGGGGGCGCAGTACCGTGGACGGGTGGACAACAGGCAAGCAATCGGATCGTGGCTGTCCGGGCCCCGCGCGGCCATGGAGGACGCCGGTGCCGACTTCGGGTACCGGGGCGAACAGCTGGGTCTGCCGGAGGAGGGGCCGGGGTCGATCGCCCGCCCCGGCCGGCGGCTGGGCGCACTGGCCGTGGACTGGGGTCTGTGCGTCCTGATCGCATACAGCCTGATCACGCACGGCTACGGCCCTGCGACCAGCAACTGGGCCCTGCTGATCTTCCTCGTGATGAGCCTCCTCACGGTGGGCACGCTCGGTTTCACGCCCGGCAAGCGGCTGTTCCGCCTGCGCGTGGTGGCCCTCGGCACCGGCGCCGTCAGCCCCCTGCGCGCGGCCGCCCGCACCGTCCTGCTCTGCCTCGCCGTGCCCGCCCTGGTCTGGGACCGCGACGGCCGAGGCCTCCACGACCGCGTGGCCCGCACGGTCGAGGTCCGCTTCTGAGGAGCGGAGAAGCGCGCCCGGGCGGCACGAGCGCAAGCGCGACCGCACGACGACGCGGCGAGGTGCCACGGCACGACGAAGGGGGCGCCCGGATGATTCCGGGCGCCCCCTTCGTGTGGGACGTTCGTGGGGACGGGGATCAGCGGGGCCGCTGTCCGCCCTTCGGGAGGCGCATGCCCTTGGGCATCGGGCCCTTCGGCAGCGGCATGTTGCTCATCAGGTCGCCCATGGCGCGCAGCCGGTCGTTGGTGGTGGTCACCTGGGGCCCGGTCAGCACCCGCGGCAGCTTCAGCATGGTGGTCCGCAGCTTCTTCAGCCCGACCTGGCCCTCGCCCGTGCCGACGAGCAGGTCGTGCACCGGGACGTCCGCGACGATGCGGTTCATCTTCCTCTTCTCGGCGGCCAGCAGGCTCTTCACCCGGTTCGGGTTGCCCTCGGCCACCAGCACGATGCCGGCCTTGCCGACCGCGCGGTGCACCACGTCCTGGCTGCGGTTCATCGCCACCGCGGGGGTCGTCGTCCAGCCTCGGCCGATGTTGTCGAGCACCGCCGCGGCAGCGCCCGGCTGGCCCTCCATCTGCCCGAAGGCCGCCCGCTCGGCCCGGCGCCCGAACACGATCGCCGTCGCGAGGAAGGCGAGCAGGAAGCCCAGGATGCCGAGATAGATGGGGTGACCGATCAGGAAACCGATCGCGAGGAAGACACCGAAGGTGACGATTCCGACAGCCGCGAGTACAAGGCCGATCTTCTTGTCGGCCTTGCGGGTCATCTTGTAGGTCAGGGCGATCTGCTTCAGTCGCCCGGGGTTAGCGGCGTCCGCCGCCGTGTCCTTCCTCGCCATGCCACGCAGTCTACGTGGCCCCGGGAGCGCCGACGACGGCAGTGCCCCGGAGGATCTCCCGGAGGCGGCCCCCAGGAGAGGCCGGGGGCGGTCACAGGTG
This sequence comes from Streptomyces sp. NPDC051051, assembly GCF_040682975.1. Classification (NCBI taxonomy): domain Bacteria; kingdom Bacillati; phylum Actinomycetota; class Actinomycetes; order Kitasatosporales; family Streptomycetaceae; genus Streptomyces; species Streptomyces sp. NPDC051051. Next base: position 37,759 of record NZ_JBFBCB010000038.1, on the reverse strand, counting down.
GACGGAGGTGACCTCTTCGAGGACGCGCTGCGCCTCGAAGCGGTCCTTGGCGCGACGACGGTCCTCCAGGACGGAGGTCCAGGCGTTGCGCCGGGCGGTGCGCTGGCCGCCGCTCATGAGCAGGGACTCGACGGCGCGCAGGGCGTCGGTGATGGACGGGATCGCGGTGGCGCGAACGGGCGCGGCCTGCATGGCGGGGGTCCCCCTCGGGAGCGGCTCGGCACGGATCTGCGGTGGTCTGCTGTGGTCTGCGTTGTTCGACGTCGACCTGTGCTGGTCCACGTGATGTGACACCAGCGTCACTGTTTGGTGTTACCAGGGCATGACCGACCGGTCAAACACCCATGAAGCCTCGGCGCGGGGGCCGAAATGCTGACGCGGCCCTGACGTACGTCCTCATCTGCGAGGACGGTCAGGACCGCGTCGTATCGGACTCTACTGGCGGGTAATCGCTTGTGCGGGAATTCACACACCGGTGCTCCCGGCCCGGCGCGAGGGGCGCTTGACGGAGTGTCAGACGGCCTGGACGGCCACGAAGGAACCGCGCTTCTCGACGGCCATCTGGTACAGGCGTCCGGCGCGGTAGGAGGACCGTACCAGCGGTCCGGACATGACGCCCGAGAAGCCGATCTGCTCGGCCTCCTCCTTCAGCTCCACGAACTCGTGCGGCTTCACCCAGCGCTCCACCGGGTGGTGGCGCACCGAGGGGCGCAGGTACTGCGTGATGGTGACCAGCTCGCAGCCCGCCCCGTGCAGTTGCCGGAGCGCCTCGCTGACCTCTTCGCGGGTCTCACCCATGCCGAGGATCAGGTTGGACTTGGTGACCAGGCCGAAGTCACGGGCCTCGGTGATGACCTTCAGCGAGCGCTCGTACCGGAAGCCCGGACGGATGCGCTTGAAGATCCGCGGGACCGTCTCGACGTTGTGCGCGAAGACCTCGGGACGGGCGGAGAAGACCTCCGCCAGCTGCTCGGGGACGGCGTTGAAGTCGGGTGCCAGCAGCTCGACCTTGGTCCGGCCGCCCTCGCGGCCGGCGGTCTGCGCGTGGATCTGGCGGACCGTCTCCGCGTACAGCCAGGCGCCGCCGTCCTCCAGGTCGTCGCGGGCGACGCCGGTGATGGTGGCGTAGTTCAGGTCCATGGTCACCACGGACTCGCCGACCCGGCGGGGCTCGTCGCGGTCCAGCGCCTCGGGCTTGCCGGTGTCGATCTGGCAGAAGTCGCAGCGCCGCGTGCACTGGTCGCCGCCGATGAGGAAGGTCGCCTCGCGGTCCTCCCAGCACTCGTAGATGTTCGGACAGCCGGCTTCCTGGCAGACCGTGTGCAGGCCCTCGCTCTTCACGAGGTTCTGCATCTTCGTGTACTCGGGACCCATTTTCGCCCGGGTCTTGATCCACTCGGGCTTGCGCTCGATGGGGGTCTGGCTGTTGCGGACCTCCAGGCGCAGCATCTTGCGTCCGTCGGGTGCGACTGCGGACACGACCGGCTCCCTGTAGCTTCGATTCTTCGGCGTACACCAGGGTACGCCCGTGTTTGTTGAGCCCTACCGGTGAGGCCAACCCGGAGACCGCGGGGGCCATTCCCCCGGGGCGGGCACCGTCTCCGGCTAGACGGCCGCCTTCTCGATCTCCCGCGGCTTCAGCTCCGCGTTCTCCAGCACGTCCCGCAGGTGCCGTTCGGCGACCGGCAGCACCTCGTCGATCGTGACGTCCCGGCCCAGCTCGCCGGCCAGGGAGGTGACGCCCGCGTCCCGGATCCCGCACGGGATGATGCGGTCGAACCAGGCGTTGTCCGGGTTCACGTTCAGGGCGAAGCCGTGCATCGTCACACCCTTGGCCACCCGGATGCCGATCGCCGCGAGCTTGCGGTCCTCGCGGCGCTGACCGGCGTTGGAGGGCGCGTACTCCGGGCCGTTCAGCCGCGGGTCGAACTCCTCGTCGTGCAGCCGGGGGTCGAAGTCGAGGGAGAGACCGCCGAGCGAGGGCCGCTGCTCGACCGGGTCGCCCAGCACCCACACCCCGCTGCGGCCCTCGACCCGCGAGGTCGCGACGCCGAACTCCGCGCACACCCGGATCAGGGCCTCCTCCAGCCGCCGCACGTGCGCCACGACGTCCACCGGCCGCGGGAGCTTCTGGATCGGGTAGCCCACCAGCTGGCCGGGTCCGTGCCAGGTGATCTTGCCGCCGCGGTCCACGTCCACCACCGGGGTGCCGTCCAGGGGGCGCTCGCTCTCGGCCGTGCGCCGGCCCGCCGTGTACACCGGCGGGTGTTCCAGCAGCAGCACGGTGTCGGGGACCTCGTCCGCGAACCGCGCCGCGTGCACCCGGCGCTGCTCGTCCCACGCCTCCCGGTACTCCACGGCGTCCGCTCCGAAGCCCATGCGAACGAACCGCAACTCACTCACGGCAAGCGCCTCCCTAGGCGATACGGCGATACGGCGGTACAGCAGCGCGGCGGGGCTCCGTGCCGGTCGTCCGGACCCGCCTGTCGGCGCCCGGATCCGCGGTCGGCCGCCCGGGCCTGTCTGTCAGGCCCCACCGCGCCCCAAGCCACTGTACGTCCGCCCGTCGCGCGTCAGCTCCGCGGGCAATCCTCACGCGATCGGATGAATGAACGTCGAGATGTGCGATGGCTTGCTCACGCTCCGCTACATTCGCGCCGTTCACGAGGCCATCAGGGCTGCTCACCGCAATCAGGGCACTTCATCCGGGCACGTCACAGGCCCGGAAGGCAGGAGACCGCACCGCAGATGACGGAACGACCCGCGCAGCGCATTCCCAACCGTCAGCTCGCCGCGCTCATCGCAGAAGCGGGATTCTCCAACGCGGGTCTGGCCCGACGCGTCGATCAGCTCGGCCTCGAGCACGGCCTGGACCTCAGATACGACAAGACGTCCGTCACCCGGTGGCTGCGCGGCCAGCAGCCCCGCGGCACCACCCCCGCCCTCATCGCCGAGGTCTTCACCCGGCGCCTCGGCCGCCGGCTCACCGCCCAGGACCTCGGCCTGGACGCCTGCGCCCCCGTGTACGCGGGTCTGGAGTTCGCCGGCACCCCCGAGGAGGCCGTCGAGATCGTCAGCGGGCTCTGGCGCAAGGACTCCGGCAGCCACGCCGAGCTGCGCAAGATCGCCTTCACCGCGGCCGGGCTCGTCGTGCCCAGCCGGGACTGGCTGATCGGCCGGGCCGACGAGAAGGTGGCCCACGGCGATCCGGCCGCCCGCGTGCCCGCCCAGGGCCGTCCGGCCTCCCGGCCCGCCCCGCCCAGGACCGCCCCCGCGGCCGGCCCGCCCGGGCTGCCCGCCCTGCCCGCCGTACCCCGGCAGCGCGGCACGGCCGAGCGGGGCCCCGCCCAGCGGGTCACCGGCGGCGACATCGCCGCGCTCCGCTCGGTCGGCGAGCTCTTCCGCACCCTCGACAACATGTACGGCGGCGGTCACGCCCGTCAGGCCCTGGTGCGCTACCTGGAGCACGAGTGCGAGCCGATGCTGCGCGGCACCTACGGCGAGCAGACCGGCCGCCGGCTGTTCGGCGCCGCCGCCGACCTCACCCGCCTCGCGGGCTGGACCTCCTTCGACATCGCCGCGCACGGTCTGGCCCAGCGCTACTTCGTGCAGGCCCTGCGCCTCTCCCAGGCCGCCGCGGACCGGGCGTACGGCTCCTACGTCCTCGTCACCATGAGCCGTCAGGCCGTGTACCTCGGCCACGGACGGGAGGCCGTGCAGCTCGCGCGGGTGGCGCAGCAGGGCGTCGGCACCGGTGCGCCGCCCGCAGTGCAGGCGTTGCTGCACGCGGTCGAGGCCCGCGGGCACGCGGTGCTCGGGGAGGTGCGGGCCTGCACGGCGTCCCTGGTGCGGGCCGAGCGGGCGCTGGAGGCGGCCGGGCCGGGGGAGGAGGTGCCGTTCTGGGCGCGCTTCTTCGACGAGGGGCAGCTGGCCGACGAGTTCGGGCACTGCCACCGCGACCTCCAGCAGTTCCGCGCCGCCGCGCAGCACGCCGAACGCTCCCTGCGGCTGCGGCCCGCCGGGTACGCGCGCAGCCGCCTGTTCTGCCGGATCGTCCTCGCCACCGCCCGCCTCGGCCTCGGTGAACTCGACCATGCCTGCCAGATCGCCGCGGAGGCGGCGGGGCAGGCCGCGGAGATGCGGTCGGTACGGGCGGTGGAGTACGTCCGCGACTTCGAGCGCCGCCTGGAGCCGTACCGCGACGCGGCCCCGGCCAGGGTGTACCGGGACCGGGTGGCGGCGCTGGGGTAGGGACACCGGCCCCTGCTCCTCGTCCCGCCGGTCGGGGGGCGGGGGCAGAGGGTTCTGCCCCCGCCCCCCGCGTGCGCTCATGCCGCCCGCTGCGCCGTCCTGACCGGCTCGGCCGCGTGGAGCGAGCCCGCTCCCAGGTCGGAGACGATCGCCGCGGACGCCCGGTGCGCCGAGTGCAGCGCGCCCTGGACCGTGCTGGTGTCCCGGTGGTCGCCGCAGACGTACAGCCCCGCCAGCAGCCGCACCGGGCGGCGCAGGTCGTGCGGCGGCCGCATGGCCGGGACGGCCTCGGCGGTGTGGTGCACGGCCAGCGTCTCCCAGCGTCCGGTCGAGGTGCCGTACAGCCGCGCGAGGTGCCTGCGGACGGCCGTGTCGACGCCGTCCGGCGGCGGTCCGAGCACCGTGGAGGAGATCAGTGTGCGGCCGGCCGGGGCCCGGCTCGGGTCCACCCCGCTGAGCACCGCCGTGTGGGCGACCGGTCCGCTCCGGTCGGCGTCCAGCAGCAGCGAGGCCCCGGTCGCGAGCGGCTCGTCCGTCGTGTGGTGGAGGACCGTGACGGGATGGAAGCCGGGCACCCGCAGGCCGGGCAGCAGCTCCGCCGCGGTGCGCGCGTCGGTCGCCACCAGCACCGCGCGGCACCGGAACTCGCCGTGCTCGGCGGTGGTCACCGAGGTCGTGGAGACGGCGGTGGCACGTACCCCGGTGTGCACGGTTCCCGGTGGCAGCGTCCGCGCGAGCAGTTCGGGCAGGACGTCGGCCCCGCCCTCCGGCACGTACAGCCGCCCGGCCGCGAAGGCGCGCAGCGCCAGGTCCGCGCACCGGCTGGAGGTGGTCAGGTCCGGGTCGCACAGCAGCGCGGCGAGCAGCGGACGCAGGAAGCCGTCGATCGTGCGGGCGGGCAGACCGCGCGCCGCGAGGGCCTCGGCGGCCGGTGCCTCGGGCCGGCGCAGCAGTCGTTCGGCGGGCGTGGCCGCGAGCCGGGTGAGCGCGGCGCCGAGCCGGGCCTGGTCCACGGCCGAGCCCAGCGGCGCCCCGGTCCGCATCCGTGGCGGTGCGGCGGCCGAGCCGGTGCGCGGCCGTGGCAGCGCCCCGCCCCGGGGAGCGCCGGCGAGGGCGCGCACGGCGTGGAGTGCGCCCCTTGCGCCCCCAGCGCCCGCCTGCGCGCCCGCGCGATGGTGGCGTCCGTCGCTGTGCAGCAGGACCCCCGGGGCGAAGGGACGCAGGGTGAGCGCGTCCAGCCCGGGGGTCAGGGCCAGTTCGGGATACGCCGTGGACAGCAGCTGTCCGATGCGGTCGAGCCGGAAGCCGTCGACCTTCTCGGTCGCCATGCGGCCGCCCACGCACGGGGCGGCCTCCAGGACCGTGGTCGTCACTCCTGCACTGGTCAGCCGATGTGCCGCGGAGAGTCCGGCGACCCCGGCCCCCACGATGACGACGTCCGTCCGGTACGCGGGCTCAAGCACGTGCCCCTCCTCGAGGTTGCGCGGCCGATGGAGACGTCATGCCCCCAACTGGCTTTCTGGATACCCGAGTTCGGATCGAGCGTAGGCCCGTGGCCGGTCGGTGACAGTCGCGCATGGACAGGGCACGGTCGCACGGCGGTCGCATACGGTCCCGACGGGGCGTCAGGCGGCCCGGAGGGCGTCCTCGATCCCGGGGAACGCGAAGGCGAACCCCGACTCCAGCAGCCGCTTCGGCACCACCCGCGCGCTGCCCAGCACGTCCCCGGCCATCTCGCCCAGGACCCCCCGCAGCACCGGTGCCGGCACGGAGAACAGCGTCGGCCGGTGCAGCACCCGCCCCATGGCCGCGGTGACCTCACGGTTCGTCAGCGGCTCCGGCGCGGTCAGGTTGAACGGCCCCGACAGGTCGTCACGGTCCAGCAGATGCCGGATCGCCGCCACCTCGTCGTGCAGCGCGATGTACGACCAGTACTGCCGCCCGTCACCCATCCGCCCCCCGAGGCCCGCCTGGAACAGCGGGAACAGCCGCCCCCAGGCGCCGCCGTCGCGCGACACCACCAGCCCGGTCCGGGGGAACACCGTCCGCACCCCGGCCGCCCGCGCCGGTTCCGCCGCCGCCTCCCACTTCACGCACAGCTCCGGCAGGAAGCCCCGCCCGGCCGGCGCGCCCTCGTCGACGACCCGGTCGCCCGTCTCGCCGTAGTAGCCCATCGCGCTGCCGTTCACGAACACCCGCGGCCGCTCGTCGAGCGAGGCGACGGCCTCGGCGAGGGCGGTCGTCCCGTGCACCCGGCTGTCGTGGATCCGGCGCTTGTACTCGTCCGTCCAGCGGTGGTCGCCGACCCCCGCGCCCGCCAGGTTGACCACGGCGGAGCACCCGGCGAGCCCCGCCGCGTCCACCTGCCCCCGCTCGGGGTCCCAGCGCACCTCGTCCACCCCCCGGGGCGCGTGGCGCACCAGGCGGACCACCTCGTGCCCGTCGGCGGTCAGGGACCGCACCAGGGCGCTGCCGATGAGACCGGACGCGCCGGCCACCGCGATTCGCGTTCGTTCCATGTGCCCATCCTGCCCCGTGACCCCGCGGCACCCTCGCGGTGACGAGCCGCCCGACTCGTAGGATGCCGCCCATGACCGGCCCCCTCATACGCCCCGCCCGGCCCGACGACGACGCGACGCTCGCCCTGATCGACGCCCTGACCTGGTCGCCCCTGCACGCCGTCATGCCGCGGCCGCAGCCGCCGTACGGACCCTTCTTCGACGCGCGGCACCTCCCCGAGGACCACCTGGTCGCCGAGGTGTCCGGCCGGGTCGTCGGCTATGTCCGCCTCGGCCGCCCCACCGAACTCGCCTGCAACGCGCACGTACGCCAGATCCAGGGCCTCGCCGTCTCCGACGAGGCGCGCGGCCACGGCGTCGGACGCGCTCTGGTCCGGGCGGCCGTCGAGGAGACCCGCCGGCGCGGCGCCCGCCGCCTGACCCTGCGCGTGCTCGGCCACAACACCGTGGCCCGCACCCTCTACGAGTCCGAGGGTTTCGTGGTGGAGGGCGTCCTGCCGGAGGAGTTCCTCCTCGACGGGGCGTACGTCGACGACGTGTTCATGGGCCGCTCCGTCCTCTGATCCGCCTGCGGTCCTAGGAACCGACCAGCCCGCCCGTGTCCACGGCCGCCGTCGCCGCCGCCGCCCGCTCGGCGTCCCCGGCCACCTCGGCGGCCGTCAGGACGTACCCCGTCCCGGTGTCGGAGGTGGACCGGGCGAAGACGACCCCGAACACCCGGCCGTCGGTGGTCAGCAGCGGACCGCCGGAGTTGCCGGGGCGGACGGTGGAGCGGATCGAGTAGATCTCCCGGGTGACGGTGCCGTCGTTGTGGATGTTCCGCCCCCTCGCGTCGATCCGGTTCGCCACCGTCGCCGCCCGGAGGTCCAGATCGCCGTCCTGCGGATAGCCCGCGACGACCGCTGCGTCCCCGCGCGAGGCGTCGTCGAACCGCAGCTCCGGCGCCCGCAGCCCCGGCACGTACAGCACGGCGACGTCCCGGTCCGGGTCGAACAGCACCACCCGTGCCTCGTACGACCGCCCCACACCCCCGATCCGCACGGTCGGGTCGTCGATGCCCGCCACCACGTGCGCGTTGGTCATCACCCGTTCGCGCGCGTACACGAACCCGCTGCCCTCCCGGCCCTGGTCGCCCGCGACGCCCTCGATCTTCACCGTGCTCAGCCTGGCGGCGTCCGTCGCGGCCGGGGTGACGCTGTCGCCGGTGGGCTCGGCGACCTCCGCCGTCGACTCGTTCTCGAACGGGTTGAAGACCTGCGGGAAACCCGCCTCGGTGAGCGCGGACGTGGCCCGCGAGAACCAGGCCGGGGTGGTGTCCGGCATCGTGTCCTGCACCGCCCCCAGCAGCCGGGAGTCCCGGATCGCCGACGACACCACCGGCGTCGCGGACACGGCCAGCACGCTCGCCGCCACCCAGGCCACGATCAGCACCGCCACCGAGTTCGCCACCGCCCCGCCGGCCCCGTCGGCCACCCGGAGCGGCCCGCGGTCCAGTTCCCGGCGCAACCGCAGCGCCGGCCGCCCCGCCAGCTCGTGTCCCACCGCCGCCGGGATTAGCACGGTGAGCACCGCGGTGACCGTCGCCGCCGTCGTCCCCGGCGCCACCAGCTCCATCACCCACGGCAGGATCCACACGCCCACCGCCGCGCCGCCCACGAAACCGGCCAGCGAGACACAGCCGGCCACCAGTCCCCGCCGGTAGCCCGATCCGGCGTACGCCAGGACCACCAGCACCAGCAGGATGTCGAGCAGGTCCACGCAGCCGCCCTTCTCTCGGACCCCTCGGTACGTGGGGGACGGGCCCGGTGATCAGCCTCGCGCGCGCGGGGCCCGCCCTCGACCGGCCACGCACGCGTGCACCCGGAGAACGCCGCGGACCGGGAGGATGGTTCCACCGGGTGGCACAGCACACGTCGCGGGCGGAACGGAACCGTCCGACAGTGGGGTCATGCATGCCATCCGACAGGTCCCCCGCCCTGGGCGGAGGCCTGCGCGCAGACCCGGGCGGAGACCCCGGGGGCGGCGCCCGGCGCGGCTGCCGCGGCCGCTCCTCGTGGCCCTGGCCTGCCTGCCGGGGCTGGCCGCCGTGACCGCCCTGGGCCTGTGCGCGGACGGCGTCGAACACGCCGCCACGGCGTCCCTGGCCGCCCGCCCCGTGCGGCGTTCGGCGCAGTTCCCCGCGCACTCCGCCGCCCGGCCGCGCATCGTGCCGCGCTCCGTCTGGGTGGCCGACGCCGCACGCGCCCAGCCGCCGCCGCGCTACGACGACAAGGTCGTCGCCGTCTTCGTCCACCACACCGACTCGCCCAACGGTTACGACTGCGCCGACGCGCCCCGCATCATCCGTCACCTCTACGCGGGCCAGACCGGCGGCCGCGACTGGGACGACATCGGCTACAACTTCCTCGTCGACCGCTGCGGCACCGTCTACGAGGGCCGGGCGGGCGGCGTCGACCGGCCCGTCACCGGCGCGCACACCCAGGGCTTCAACCACCGCACGGCCGGCATCGCCGCCCTCGGCACGTTCACCTCGGGCGTCCCCGTGCCGCAGGCGATGGTGGACTCGATAGCGGCCCTCGCCGCCTGGAAGCTCGGCCTGGCGGACGTCGACCCGCGCGGGAGCGTCCGGCTGACCTCCAGCAACAGCGGCAGCCGGTACGCCGCGGGCGTCACGGCCGCCCTGCCCGCCCTCGCCGGCCACCAGGACGGCTACATGACCAGCTGCCCCGGCGCGGCCCTCAGCGCCCGTCTGCCGGAGATCCGGCAGACGGCCGCCCGCCTCCAGGGCCGGACGTTCACAGGAACGCCCTAGGCGCCGTTCAGGGTTCTCCCATCCCCGCCCCCTACGGTCATGCACAACACAAGCCGACCGAGGTGGGGATCATGAACGGCACGAACGGCACCCTGAAGACCGGCGGCACCGGCACCACGCACCGCGGCCAGGCGGAGGCGGCGGCCGCCGGGCGACGGGCCCTCCGCAGCCCCTGGACGGTCGTCTGCGCCGTCGCCGCGGTCGTCCTCGGCCCCGCGGCGGCCACCGCGTCCGCCCTGGAGCAGGCCAACAAGGCGCCGCTGCACCACGCGGTGCGGGCCGAGCAGCAGGCGTACCTCCCGGCGGACGCCACCCGCCGCCGCACGACGGTCTGACCCCGGCCCCGGCGCCGGCGCCGGCGCCGGCCCGTTCGCGGCCCGGCGGCACGGTCAGCCCCGGAAGCGCTCCCACAGCCGCGGATACCGCTCCGCGAGCGCCCGCTCGCTCTCGAAGTCGACCGGGGCGCCCTCGGGTTCCGCCGGGGCGGGCGCGATGCCCAGGTCCGGGGCGACGGTCCCGGTGAGCTGCTCGTAGGCCTCGTCGGCCGCGTAGCCCAGCTCCTCGCCGTCGCCGTCGATCTCCTCGTCGAACTCGCCCAGCAGCTCCGCGAGCGAGTCCGGGTCGTGCACGGCGCCCTCGTACACCTCCCGGCCCTGACCGATCAGCCAGCACCGGAAGAAGTCGAAGGCGTCGTCGCTCGCCCCGTCCAGCAACACCCAGGCGGCGCCCCACAGGTCCCAGGTGTACGCCCGGTTGTAGCGGGCCTCGAAGTGACGGGCGAAGTCGAGCACCATGTCGGGGTCCAGCAGGAGCAGCCGCTCCACCAGCAGATCGGCCTGGTCCTCCGGGTCGCCCCCGGCGGCCTCGCGGGTGGCGTCGACCAGCTCCCAGAACTCCGTCTCGTCCATCACGCGTTCCAGCATCCTGCCTGGGCGGGTGGGCCGCACCTGGAGTGCGGGCGGTCTCAGGGGCGGTACAGCGCCGCCAGCCGGGCCGCGTCCTCGGCGAGACGGCGGCGCAGCGGCTCCGGGGAGACCACCTCGGCCTCCGGCCCCAGCGCGGTGAGCTGGCCGTGCGCCACCTCCTCGGACTCCACGCCCAGGGTGACCGTCACCCACCCCCGCGCATCCGGCTCCCCGGCCCCTGCCAGGGCGTCCCGCGCGGCCACCGGGTCGACGGCGTACGGCAGCCGGCGCAGCCCCGCCGGCGTGAGCCGTACGACGACCTCGGCCCGCAGGATCGACCGCGCGAACCGCTCCGCCTGCCCGGCCCAGAAGCCGGGCAGATCGAAGTCCTCGTCCCTGCCGAACCGCTCCGCGCCCGGTCGCGCGTCCGTGAACCGGTCGACGCGGTACGTCCGGAAGGCCCCCGCGTCGGTCACCCGCGCGCACAGGTACCAGACGCCCGCCTTCAGCACGAGCCCGTACGGCTCCAGCTCCCGTACGGCCTCCGTCCCGGCCCGCAGGTACCGGGCGGTGAGCGGACGGTCGTCCCACACCGCCTCCGCGACCACGGGCAGCAGCGGGGGCGTCTCCGGCTCCTGGAACCAGGCGGGCGCGTCCAGGTGGAACCGCTGCGCCGCCGTCCTCGGGGCGTCCCTGAGGGACGGCATCAGAGCGGCCGACACCTTCAGGCGGGCCGCCGAGGCCGCGTCCTGCAGGCCCATCTCCCGGAGCGCGCCCGGTACGCCGCTCAGGAACAGCGCCTCCGCCTCGCCGCGGGCCAGGCCGGTGAGGCGGGTGCGGTAGCCGTCGACCAGGCGGTAGCCGCCGGCCCGCCCGCGCTCGGCGTACACCGGGACGCCGGCCTCCGACAGGGCCTGGGCGTCCCTGGTGACCGTGCGCTCCGACACCTCCAGCTCGCGCGCCAGTTCGGCGGCGGTCATGGCGGACCGGCCCTGGAGGAGCAGCACCATCTTGATGAGCCGGGCAGCACGCATACCCGCATGATGCCGGGTGGCACCGACAGGGTGCTCCCCCCCCCGGACGCCCGGAGGGGGCGCGGCGGCCGTGGCCACCGCGCCCCCTCCGGGCGCACCCACCGGGCCTACAGCCCGTACCGCTCCCGTGCTTCCTTCACCGCCGTCGCCCGGACCTCGCCGCGGCGGGCCAGCTGGGCGAGGGCCGCCACCACGATGGACTCCGCGTCGACGCCGAAGTGGCGGCGGGCGGCGTCACGGGTGTCGGACAGGCCGAAGCCGTCGGCGCCCAGCGACGAGTAGTCCTGCTCGACCCACTGCGCGATCTGGTCCGGGACCTGGCGCATGTAGTCGGAGACCGCGAGGACCGGCCCCTCGGCACCCTGGAGCGCCTGGCGGACGTACGGCAGCCGCTCCTCGCCGCGCAGCAGCGCCGCGTCGGCCTCCAGCGCGTCGCGCCGCAGCTCGGTCCAGGAGGTCGCGGACCACACGTCGGCGGCCACGCCCCACTCCTCGGCGAGCATCTTCTGCGCCTTCAGCGTCCAGTGGATCGCCGTGCCGGAGCCCAGGAGCTGGATGCGCGGCGCGTTGGCGACGGGGGACAGACCCGCGGACTCCGCCGTGTTGAAGCGGTACAGGCCCTTGACGATGCCCTCGTCGATGCCGGGACCGGCCGGCTTCGCGGGCTGCGGCATCGGCTCGTTGTAGACGGTCAGGTAGTAGAAGACGTTCGGGTCCTCGTCCGGCGCCGTCTCGCCGTACATCCGGCGCAGACCGTCCTTGACGATGACGCCGATCTCGTACGCGAACGCCGGGTCGTACGTCAGCGCGGCCGGGTTGGTCGCCGCGATCACCGGCGAGTGGCCGTCGGCGTGCTGGAGGCCCTCGCCCGTCAGCGTGGTGCGGCCGGCCGTGGCGCCGACGAGGAAGCCGCGGCCGAGCTGGTCGCCGAGCTGCCACATCTGGTCGGCCGTGCGCTGCCAGCCGAACATCGAGTAGAAGATGTAGAACGGGATCATCGCTTCGCCGTGCGTGGCGTACGCGGTGGACGCGGCGATGAAGTCGGCCATCGAACCGGCCTCGGTGATCCCCTCGTTGAGGATCTGGCCGTTCTTGGCCTCCTTGTAGTACATCAGCTGGTCGCGGTCGACCGGCTCGTACGTCTGGCCCTTGGGGGAGTAGATCCCGAGCGAGGGGAACAGCGACTCCATGCCGAAGGTGCGCGCCTCGTCGGGGACGATCGGCACCCAGCGCTTGCCGGTCTCCTTGTCGCGGACCAGGTCCTTGACCAGCCGGACGAAGGCCATGGTGGTGGCGACGTTCTGGGAGCCGGAGCCCTTGTCGAACGCGGCGAACGCCTTCTCCGCGGGGGCGGGCAGCGGGGCCAGCGCGTGCGTACGGCGGGCCGGGGCCGGGCCGCCGAGGGCGGCGCGGCGCTCCTGGAGGTAGCGGACCTCGGGGGAGTCGGCGCCGGGGTGGCCGTAGGGGACCACGCCGTCGACGAACCGGCTGTCGGAGATCGGCAGCTCCAGCAGGTCGCGCATCGCCTTGAACTCGTCCACCGAGAGCTTCTTCATCTGGTGGTTGGCGTTCTTCGACGCGAAGCCCTCACCGAGGGTGTGGCCCTTGACCGTCTGGGCCAGGATGACCGTCGGGGCGCCCTTGTGCTCGACGGCCGCCTTGTAGGCCGCGTACACCTTGCGCGCCTCGTGGCCGCCGCGGGAGAGGTGGAAGCACTCCAGGATCTTGTCGTCGCTCAGCAGCTTCGCCATCTCGACGAGCGCCGGGTCGGCGCCGAAGAAGTCCCGGCGGATGTAGGCGGCGTCGCGCGTCTGGTACGTCTGCACCTGGGCGTCGGGCACCTGGCGCAGGCGGCGTACGAGCGCGCCCGTGGTGTCGAGCCGGAACAGCTCGTCCCAGGCCGAACCCCACAGCGTCTTGACGACGTTCCAGCCGGCGCCGCGGAACTGGGCCTCCAGCTCCTGCACGATCTTGAAGTTCGCGCGGACCGGGCCGTCGAGGCGCTGGAGGTTGCAGTTGATGACGAACGTGAGGTTGTCCAGCTCCTCGCGGGCGGCGAGCGCGAGGGCCGCCGTCGACTCGGGCTCGTCCATCTCGCCGTCGCCGAGGAACGCCCAGACGTGGGAGGCGGAGACGTCCTTGATGCCGCGGTTGGTCAGGTAGCGGTTGAAGCGCGCCTGGTAGATCGCGGAGAGCGGGCCGAGGCCCATCGACACCGTCGGGAACTCCCACAGCCAGGGCAGGCGCCGCGGGTGCGGGTACGACGGAAGGCCGTTGCCGCCCGCCTCCTGGCGGAAGTTGTCCAGGTGGCCCTCGTTCAGGCGGCCGTCGAGGAAGGCGCGGGCGTAGATGCCGGGGGAGGCGTGGCCCTGGATGTAGAGCTGGTCGCCCGAGCCGTCGGCCTCCTTGCCCTGGAAGAAGTGGTTGAAGCCGGTCTCGTACAGCCAGGCCGCGGAGGCGAAGGTGGCGATGTGGCCGCCGACGCCGTGTTTCGCGCCCCGGGTCACCATGGCCGCCGCGTTCCAGCGGTTCCAGGCGGTGATGCGGGCTTCCATCGCCTCGTCACCCGGCGTGGCGGGCTCGGCGGCGGTGGGGATGGTGTTGACGTAGTCCGTCTCGAGCAGCTTGGGCAGCGCGATGCCGTTGCCCTCGGCCCGCTCCAGCGTGCGCCGCATCAGGTACGCGGCACGGTGCGGCCCGGCCGCCTGGGCGACCGCGTCCAGTGAGGCCTGCCATTCGGCGGTCTCCTCCGGGTCCCGGTCGGGGAGCTGGTCGAGCGCGCTCGGCTGGATGGCGTGGGGGTCGGTCATGTCGCCGCCTTCCTCAGTCGAAGGGGGTTCCCTCATCGGCAAGGGTTCGGGGTTGCCCTTTGTCTTTGGCAGGACAGGGCGGTGGGGCTCTGCCGCGGAGTCGTGGTACGACACCGCTGCGCGGCCCGTCGGCGACTGTAACCCCCTGATCGATGATCGATCAAAGGGTTGAGGGCGAAAACCTCTTGATCACGAGAAAGTCGGCACGGGGTGTCTCGCGCAAAGGCACCCCGTGCCGCATTTTCGAAAGGTTTTCGCAGGTGGGGCCACGTATGAGCGAATGCGCGCTCAGGGGCGTCCAGAACCCTCGGCGCGCACCGCTCAGGCCCGCGGCGCGCAGCCCAGCACGTGCGCCTTCACGATCTCCGCGATGCGCGGGTCCCGCCGCTTGAAGGCCGCCACCAGCTCCTCGTGCTCCTCCGCGTACGACTGCTGCACCGTCCCCAGCCAGCGGATCGACAGCGCCGTGAACACCTCGATGCCCAGCCCCTCCCAGGTGTGCAGCAGCACGGAGTTGCCGGCCGCGCGGACCAGCTCGCGGTGGAAGGCCACCGTGTGCCGCACCTGGCCCGTCCCGTCCGACGCCCGGTCCGCCTCGTACAGCGCGGCCACGTGCGGCTCCAGCGCCGAGCAGTCCTCGGCCAGCCGCTGCGCCGCCAGCTCCGCGGCGATCGCCTCCAGACCGGCCCGGACCGGATAGCTCTCCTCCAGGTCGGCCGCGGTCAGGTTACGCACCCGTACGCCCTTGTTCGGCGCGGACTCGATCAGCCGCAGCGACTCCAGCTCGCGCAGCGCCTCCCGCACCGGCGTCTGGCTGACCTCCAGCTCGCTGGCGATCCGCCGCTCCACGATCCGCTCGCCCGGCTGCCAGCGCCCGCTGACGATCCCCTCCACGATGTGCTCGCGGATCTGTTCGCGCAGCGAGTGGACGACGGGCGCGGTCATGAGGGCTCCTTAGGGAGGGGCCGCCCATCGGCCCCTGGGGCGTTTGACGTTTAGACAATAAGGCCGCGACGGGTTCGGGGAGCGGCTCACGGGGGTGCTTCCGCGCAGGTGAGACGAGACTTACACGCGGCTGGCAGCCGGCCGGCGTTCGAGGACGAGGCCCTGTTCAGGAGCGAAGTGGGGGGCCGGGGCGGCGGCCCCGGGTCGGGGACGGGAAGGGGCGGCGGGGGGAAAGGAGCCCCCGGGACGCCAACGCGCGGTGCCCCCGCCCGAGAGACCCGGGCGGGGGCACCGTACGACACTGCGCGCTGGCTACAGGCCGAGCTCGACCTCGAACTCGCCCGCCTCCAGGATCGCCTTGACCGCCGTCAGGTAACGGGCCGCGTCGGCGCCGTCCACCAGCCGGTGGTCGTAGGACAGCGTCAGGTAGGTCATGTCGCGGACGCCGATGACCGTGCCCTCCTCCGTCTCGATGACGGCCGGACGCTTCACCGTGGCCCCGATGCCCAGGATCGCGACCTGCCCCGGCGGCACGATGATCGTGTCGAAGAGGGCACCGCGCGAACCGGTGTTGGAGATGGTGAAGGTCGCGCCGGACAGCTCGTCCGGAGTGATCTTGTTGCCGCGGACCTTGCCGGCCAGCTCGGCCGTGGCCTTGGCGATACCGGCGAGGTTGAGGTCACCGGCGTTCTTGATGACCGGGGTCATCAGGCCCTTCTCGGAGTCCACCGCGATACCGATGTTCTCGGTGTCGAAGTAGGTGATGGTCCCCTCGGCCTCGTTGATCTTGGCGTTGATCGGCGCGTGGGCCTTCAGCGCCTGGGCCGCGGCCTTGACGAAGAACGGCATCGGCGAGAGCTTGACGCCCTCACGGGCCGCGAAGGAGTCCTTCGCCTTGGCGCGCAGCTTCATCAGCCGCGTGACGTCGACCTCGACGACCGACGACAGCTGGGCCTGCTCGTGCAGCGCCTTGACCATGTTGTCGCCGATGACCTTGCGGATGCGCGGCATCTTGACGGTCTGGCCGCGCAGCGGGGAGGCCTCCAGCGCGGGGGCCTTCTTCGCGGCGGCGGGGCCTCCGGCAGTCGCGGCGGCGGCCGGAGCCGGGGCAGCGGCGGCGGCCTTCGCGGCCTCGGCGGCGGCGACCACGTCCTGCTTGCGGATGCGGCCACCGACGCCGGTGCCCTTGACCGAGCCCAGGTCGACGCCGTTCTCGGCGGCGAGCTTGCGCACCAGCGGGGTGACGTAGGCACCCTCGTCGGTGGCCTGCGCGGCCGCGGGAGCCGGGGCGGCCGGGGCGACCGGAGCCGGAGCGGCCGGAGCCGCGGCGGCCGGAGCCGGGGCCGCGGCGGCCGGAGCGGGAGCGGCCGGAGCCGGAGCGGGCTCCGGGGCGGGCGCGGGAGCCGGAGCGGCGGGCGCGGCCGGAGCCGGGGCGGCGGGGGCGGCCTCGGCGGGCGCCGGGGCGGCCGGAGCCGGGGCCGCTGCCGGAGCCGCACCCGGAGCGCCGATGACGGCCAGCTTGGCGCCGACCTCGGCGGTCTCGTCCTCGCCCACCGTGATCTCGAGCAGCACACCGGAGGTGGGCGCCGGGATCTCGGTGTCGACCTTGTCCGTGGAGACCTCGAGCAGCGGCTCGTCGGCCTCGACGGAGTCGCCGACCGACTTCAGCCAGCGGGTGACGGTGCCCTCGGTGACGGACTCGCCGAGCGCGGGCAGGACGACGTCCGTGCCCTCGGCGGAGCCGCCGCCGGAAGCGGCCTCGGCGGTGGGAGCGGGGGCCGGGGCCGCCTGCTCGGTGGAGGGCTGCGCGGCCGGGGCCGGCTCGGGAGCCGGCGGGGCGACCTGCTCGGCGGCCGGGGCCTGCTCGGCGGCCGGAGCCGGCTCGGTGGCCTCGGCCGCACCGGTGCCGTCGTCGATGACGGCCAGCTCGGCGCCGACCTCGACGGTCTCGTCCTCGGCGACCTTGATGGACGCCAGGATGCCGGCGGCGGGCGAGGGGATCTCGGTGTCGACCTTGTCGGTCGACACCTCGAGCAGGGGCTCGTCGGCCTCGACGCGCTCGCCCTCGGCCTTCAGCCAGCGGGTGACAGTGCCCTCGGTGACGCTCTCACCGAGCGCCGGAAGGGTTACGGAAACCGCCATGGTTTCGGTTGCTCCTTACGAATTGCGGAAGTCTGTGTCGTCGCGGAGTCGCTTCGCCGACCGAGGGTCAGTCGTGCGAGTGGAGCGGCTTGCCGGCCAGGGCCAGGTGGGCCTCGCCGAGCGCCTCGTTCTGCGTCGGGTGGGCGTGGATGAGCTGCGCGACCTCGGCCGGCAGCGCCTCCCAGTTGTAGATCAGCTGGGCTTCGCCGACCTGCTCGCCCATGCGGTCGCCGACCATGTGGACGCCGACCACGGCACCGTCCTTGACCTGGACGAGCTTGATCTCGCCGGCGGTCTGGAGGATCTTGCTCTTGCCGTTGCCCGCCAGGTTGTACTTCAGAGCGACGACCTTGTCCGCGCCGTAGATCTCCTTGGCCTTGGCCTCGGTGATGCCCACGGAGGCGACCTCGGGGTGGCAGTACGTCACCCGCGGGACGCCGTCGTAGTCGATCGGGACGGTCTTCAGACCGGCCAGACGCTCCGCCACCAGGATGCCCTCGGCGAAGCCGACGTGCGCGAGCTGGAGCGTCGGGACGAGGTCGCCGACGGCGGAGACGGTGGGGACGTTCGTGCGCATGTACTCGTCGACCAGGACGTAGCCGCGGTCCATCGCGACGCCCTGCTCCTCGTAGCCCAGGCCCTGCGAGACCGGGCCGCGGCCGATGGCGACGAGCAGGATCTCGGCCTCGAACTCCTTGCCGTCGGCGAGGGTGACCTTGACGCCGTCCTGGGTGTACTCGGCCTTCTGGAAGAAGGTGCCCAGGTTGAACTTGATGCCGCGCTTGCGGAACGCGCGCTCGAGGAGCTTGGAGGAGTTCTCGTCCTCGACCGGGACGAGGTGCTTGAGGCCCTCGACGATGGTGACGTCGGTGCCGAAGGACTTCCACGCGGAGGCGAACTCCACGCCGATGACGCCGCCGCCCAGGATGATCGCGGACTTCGGCACGCGGTCCAGGACGAGCGCGTGGTCGGAGGAGATGATCCGGTTGCCGTCGATCTCCAGGCCCGGCAGCGACTTCGGCACGGAGCCGGTCGCCAGGAGCACGTGGCGGCCCTGGATCCGCTGGCCGTTGACGTCGACGGAGGTCGGGGAGGACAGGCGGCCCTCACCCTCGATGTACGTCACCTTGCGGGAGGCGACAAGCCCCTGCAGGCCCTTGTACAGGCCGGAGATGACACCGTCCTTGTACTTGTGGACCCCGGCGATGTCGATGCCCTCGAAGGTGGCCTTGACGCCGAACTGCTCGCTCTCGCGGGCCTGGTCGGCGATCTCGCCCGCGTGGAGCAGGGCCTTGGTGGGGATGCAACCCCGGTGCAGGCAGGTGCCGCCGACCTTGTCCTTCTCGATCAGGGCGACGTCCAGGCCCAGCTGGGCCCCGCGCAGGGCCGCGGCGTAACCGCCACTACCACCGCCGAGGATCACTAGGTCGAAAACGGTGCTGGCGTCGTTCGCCACGTCACGTCCTCCATGCATGTGCGCCGTGCGCCGGTCGTCGCTGACCGCCGGCGGCTGGTGTCCGGCCGCTCTTTCTTCGGCCCTGTGGTGGGGGCCCTGTCCTGCCGAGCCCCATCTTCGCACCTGTGGGAGGCGAACGAGACGCCGGGCCGGGGTGTGAGACACCCCACGCTCACTTGTGTCCGGGGTGAGCGGCCCCGCCGGGGGCGCGGGGCTGTGCCGGCCCGCGGCCGCGCCGCGTGACCGCGACCTGCCGAGTGACCAGGCGCACAGTCCCCGCCCCCCCCCGAGCGGTCAGCCGAGGTCGCCCTCCGCGGTCAGCTCCGCCAGCCGCACCAGCGTCCGCACGGCCGTGCCCGTACCGCCCTTGGGCGTGTAGCCGAACGGCCCGCCCTCGTTGAACGCCGGTCCCGCGATGTCGAGGTGCGCCCAGGTGATCCCCTCGCCGACGAACTCCCGCAGGAACAGACCGGCGACGAGCCCGCCGCCCATCCGCTCGCCCATGTTCGCGATGTCGGCGACGGGGGAGTCCATGCCCTTGCGCAGGTGGTCGGGCAGCGGCATCGGCCAGGCCGGCTCGCCGACCTCCTCGGCGGCCTCGTGCACCGCGGCGCGGAACGCGTCGTCGTTCGCCATGATGCCGAACGTCCGGCTGCCCAGCGCCAGCATCATCGCGCCGGTCAGGGTCGCGACGTCCACGATGGCGTCCGGCTTCTCCTGGGAGGCGGCCCACAGCGCGTCGGCGAGGACCAGCCGGCCCTCGGCGTCGGTGTTGAGGACCTCGACCGTCTTGCCGCTGAACATGCGCAGCACGTCACCCGGGCGGGTGGCGGAGCCGGACGGCATGTTCTCGGCCAGCGCCAGCCAGCCGGTGACGTTGACGTCCAGGCCGAGACGTGCGACGGCGACCACGGCGGCGAAGACCGCCGCCGCACCGCTCATGTCGCACTTCATCGTCTCGTTGTGCCCGGCCGGCTTGAGCGAGATGCCGCCCGAGTCGTAGGTGATGCCCTTGCCGACGAAGGCGAGGTGCTTCTTCGCCTTGGAGGAGGTGTACGACAGCTTCACCAGGCGCGGGGCCGCGGCCGAACCGGCGCCGACGCCGAGGATGCCGCCGTAGCCGCCCTTGGCGAGGGCCTTCTCGTCGAGGACCTGCACCTTGATGCCGTGTTCCTTGGCCGCGGTCTGGGCGAGGGCGGCGAAGGCCTGGGGGTCCAGGTCGTTCGGCGGGGTGTTGATGAGGTCCCGGGCGCGGTTGAGCTCCTCGGTGACGGCCGCGGCGCGGGCGAGGGCCGCCTTGTGGGCGGCGTCGCGCGGCTTGCCGCCGAGCAGGACGGCCTCGGCGAGCGGGGCCTTGCCGTTCTTCGCCTTGGCGTCCTTGCCCTGCTCCTTGTAGGCGTCGAAGGAGTAGGCGCCGAGCACGACGCCCTCGGCGACCGCGCCGAGGTCGGCGGCGTCCGCCAGGGGCAGGGCGAAGGCGGCCTTCTTGGAACCGGCGAGGGCGCGGGCGGCCACACCGGCGGCGCGGCGCAGCGCCTCGGCGTCGTAGGAGGCGTCCTTCTCGGGCTCCGCGCCCAGCCCCACCGCCAGCACGAGAGGCGTCTTGAAGCCGGCCGGGGCCGGCAGCTTCGTCACCTCGCCCTCGGCGCCGGCGGCACCGAGGGTTTCCAGGACGCCGGCGAGCCGGCCGTCGTAGGCCTTGTCCACGGCCTCGGCGCCCGCTGTGACGACGGGGCCGTTGGCGCCCTTGGCGACACCGATCACGATCGCGTCGGCCCGCAGGCCGGGCGCCGCGGCGGTGCTGAGAGTGAGAGCAGTCACGGTGGTGATTTCTCGCTTCCGATGTGGAGTTGCTGTGGCCGATATGAGTGGGTCGACCGGGCCCGACAGCCGACCCTAGATCCGGGCTGGGGGAGCGGTCGTTACCGGGGTCGGCCTCACCGGCGCGGCGGACCGGCGCGGCGACCCCGCGACGAGCGTACGCGTGCGCGGGCGTTCGCCCGTGCACAGGAGTGTTCACCTGTCGGTGGCGTCGTGGCCACTCCCCGATCCTCGCATCCGACCGACGGGGGCACACCTCTCGGGTGCGGCGGAGGGCGGCGCCTCGCGCCGGGCGGCGGCGGGAGATCATGGCGGCAGCCGCCGTCGCCCACCTTGGAGCCCGTCCGTGAGACGCATGGTCCTGCTGCCCGTCCTGCTGTTGCTGCTCGCGGGCTGTGCGTCCGCGCCGGACGAGGAGCCGACGGAGGGGGACCGCTGGCGGCCCCGCCCCGGCATCGGCTGGCAGTGGCAGCTGAGGGGGCGTCTGGACACCTCCGTCGACGTGCCGGTGTACGACGTCGACGGCTTCGACCAGAGCGCGGCGGCCGTCGCCGGGCTGCACGAGGACGGCCGCAAGGTCATCTGCTACCTGTCCACCGGCGCGTGGGAGGACTGGCGTCCGGACGCGGGGAGGTTCCCGCGGGCGGTCCTGGGCGAGGGCAACGGCTGGGAGGGGGAGCGCTGGCTGGACATCCGCCGTACCGACGTCCTCGAACCGCTGATGGCGGCCCGGCTCGACATGTGCCTCGACAAGGGCTTCGACGCGGTGGAACCGGACAACATGGACGGCTACCGCAACGAGACCGGTTTCCCGCTGACGGCCGCCGACCAACTCCGCTACAACCGCCTGATCGCCCGGCTCGCCCACGACCGGGGCCTGTCCGTCGGTCTGAAGAACGACCTCGACCAGATCCCCGAACTCGTCGACGACTTCGACTTCGCGGTCAACGAACAGTGCGCCCAGTACGGCGAGTGCGCGAGGACGACCCCGTTCGTCGAGGCGGGCAAGGCCGTCTTCCACGTCGAGTACGAGCTCCCCACGAGCCGCTTCTGCGCCGAGTCCCGCCGCTTGAAGCTGAGTTCCCTGCGGAAGGAGTACGAACTCACGGCGTGGCGCGAGGCCTGTTAGCGAGGCCCCGCGGCGTTCAGCCGAGGCAGAGGACCACCAGTGCCGTCGTGGCCGCCGTCTCCGCCAGGCCGCCGAAGACGTCGCCGGTGACCCCGCCGAAGCGGCGTGTGCAGTGGCGCAGGAGCAGTTCGGCGGCGGCGACGGCGAGGACGACCGCGGCGGGCGTGCGGACGGCGTCGAACGGGCCGAGGAGGGTGCCCCCGGCGGCCGCGGCCGCGAGGCAGCCCGCCGCCACGGCCAGCGCGCCGCGCACCGGGACCACCCCGGCGACCGCCGCGCCGAGCCCTTCCGGCCGGGCGGCGGGCACGCCGGTCCGGGCGGCGAGGGTGAGCGCCAGCCGGGCGGCGACCGCCGAGGCGACGGCCGCCAGGGCGCCCCGGCCCCAGGAGGAGCCGTAGAGCTGGGCCAGTGCGGCCACCTGGGCGAGCAGGACGAGGACGAGGGTGAGCACGCCGAAGGGCCCGATGTCCGACTGCTTCATGATCCGCAGCGCGTCGTCCGCGGGCCTGCCGCTGCCCAGCCCGTCCGCGGTGTCCGCCAGCCCGTCGAGGTGCAGGCCGCGGGTGAGGGCGGCGGGTACGGCGGCGGAGGCGACGGCGGCGAGCGGCGGGCCCGCGCCGAGGAGCAGGAGCAGCAGCCCGAGCCCGGCCGCGCAGCCGCCGACGACCAGCCCGGCCAGCGGGGCCGCGAGCATGCCCCCGCGGGCGGCCCCGCGGTCCCAGCGGGTCACCCGGACGGGGAGGACGGTGAGGGTGCCGAAGGCGAAGCGGAGGCCGTCGAGGCCGGAGGCCGGGGACGGCGTGGAGGGCGGGGTCGTGGACACCGGCGCAGGTTACCCGGCGGTCGGACGGGCGCCGCGGGGAGCCCGGGACGAAAATGCGCCTATGGGAGATTGGCTGCAGCGCAACATCGTCGAGCCGGGCAAGCTCCCGCTGCTCGTCGCCCTGGCCTCCTTCGTCCTGACCTTCCTGATCACCCGGGTCGTCACCCGCCTGATCCGCGCGGGCAAGGGCCCGTTCGGCAACGTCAGCGCGGGCGGGGTGCACATCCACCACGTGGTCCCCGGCGTCGTCCTCACCGTCGTCGGCGGCTTCGGTGCGGTGGCCAGCGGCCGGCACGGCTTCGGCTCCTACGCCTGCGCGGCGGTCTTCGGCATCGGCGCGGGCCTGGTCCTGGACGAGTTCGCGCTGGTCCTGCACCTCGACGACGTGTACTGGACGGAGGCCGGCCGCAAGAGCGTGGAGGCCGTCGTCCTGACGGCGGCCCTCGTCGGCCTGGTGCTGGTCGGCTTCGCCCCGTTCGGCGTCAACGACCTCAGCGAGGAGGAACTCCAGGACCGTGGCACCGTGCTCTCGACCGTGGCCGTGAACTTCCTGTTCGCCCTGGCCGTACTGAGCAAGGGCAAGGTGAAGCTGGCGGTCTTCAGCGTGATCGTCCCGTTCATCGCCCTGTTCGGCCTCGTCCGGGTGGCCCGCCCCGACTCCCCGTGGGCCCGCCGCTTCTACCGCAGGCGCCCCCGCGCCCGCGCCAAGGCGGTCCTGCGGGCCTACCACCACGACCGCCGCTGGGCAGGCCCGCGCCGGATGGTCGGCGACTGGCTGGGCGGCAAGACCGACGCCGAGCTGAGCCGGGCCGCCGAGCACCGCTGACGCGCCGCCGCCCCGGCCGCCGGCCCCGGCGGCTACTCCGTGCCGAGCGCCTCGGCGGACTCCTCGGGCCGCTCGGGCTCCTGGGGTGCTCCGGGCTTCTCCGGCAGTTCGGCGGCCAGGGCGGCGGCCGCCTGCACCAGCGGCAGCGCCAGCAGCGCCCCCGCGCCCTCGCCCACCGTCACGCCCTGGTCCAGCAGCGGCTCCAGCGCCATCCGGTCCAGTGCCTTCGCCTGCCCCGGCTCCCCGCTGCGCTGCCCGGCCAGCCACCAGTCCGGAGCCCGGAACGCGATCCGCTGGCCGACGAGCGCGCAGGCCGCCGCCACGACGCCGTCCAGCACCACCGGCATCTTGCGGACGGCGCTCTGGAGCAGGAAGCCCGTCATCGCGGCGAGGTCCGCCCCGCCCACGGTCGCCAGCAGCTGCACCTGGTCCCCGAGCACCGGCCGCGCCCGCCGCAACGCGTCCCGGATCGCGGCGCACTTACGCATCCACGCCAGGTCGTCGATCGCCAGGCCGCCCCGCCCGGTCACCACGGACGCGTCGGTCCCGCACAGCGCGGCCACCAGGACGCCCGCCGCCGTCGTCCCGCCCACGCTGACGTCGCCGAGCACGACCAGGTCCGTCCCGGAGTCGGCCTCCTCGTCGGCCACCGCGACCCCGGCGAGGAAGGCGGCCTCGGCCTCCTCCGCGGTCAGCGCGTCCTCGACGTCGATACGGCCGCTGCCGCGCCGCACCCGGTGCCGTACGACGTCCTCGGGGAACGTCTCCGGCGGGCAGTCCAGCGCCATGTCCACGACGCGCACGGGGACGCCGAGCCGCCGGGCGAGCACCGACACCGGCCGGCCGCCCTCCCGCACCTCCCGCACCAGCTCCGCCGCGCTGCCCGCCGGACGCGCCGAGACGCCCAGTCCGGCGATCCCGTGATCGCCGGCGAACAGCACCACCCGCGGCCGTACGACCGGCCGTACGGGCACCGAACCCTGCGCCGCCGCCAGCCACTCACCCAGGTCGTCGAGGCGGCCCAGCGATCCGGGCGGCACGGCCAGGCGTTCCCGGCGGGCCTCCGCGTCGCGGCGCACCCCGCCGTCGGGGCGCTCGATCAGATCGGTGAAGTCGTCGAGATTCAGCGAGCTCATTCGCCGAACAGTACCGGCACCGACCGAACGGTTCGGCGCCACATCGGCACCACACCCCCGTGACGTCTTTGCACCGGGGATCGGCATCCCATACGTTCCGTTTTGCTGCGGATTGCCGCATCCCTCGACGCCCTCCACGGAGCCGCTCATGCCCCCCAGGCCCATCCACGAGCCGCGCCGCGACACCTGCCCCTGGTGCGGCTCGAAACGCCTGCGCACCCGCCTGCGCGCGCCCGACCTGCTCCATCACCGGCCCGGCACCTTCGCCGTCGACGAATGCCGGGACTGCGCCCACATCTTCCAGAACCCGCGACTGACCGCGGAGGGCCTCGCCCTCTACCAGCGCTCCCCGGCGGGGGGCCCGCCCGGTGGCTCCGCCGAACGCGTCCTCGCCACCCGCACGCGGCGGCGCCGACTGGTGGCCACCGCCCGCGCGATGCTGCCCTTCCCCGAGCCGGAGAGCTGGCTGGACGTGGGCACGGGTGACGCGCTGTTCCCCGAGGCGGCGAAGGAGGTCTTCACCTACACCTCCTTCGACGGGCTCGACCCCACCCCGCGGGTCGTCCGGGCCCAGGAGGCCGGCCGTGTGGAGGAGGCCCACCAGGGGCAGCTCACCCACCCCGCCACCAGCGCACGGCTGCGCGCCCGCTACGACGTCGTCAGCATGCTCGGCCACGTGGAGCACACCCTGGACCCCCGCGCGGAACTGCGTGCCGCGCTCGTCGCGTTGCGGCCCGGCGGGCATCTGCTCCTCGAACTGCCCGAACCGCGCAGCGCGTTCGCGGAGCTGCTCGGCAAGTGGTGGGTGGCCCACGGGCAGCCGCGCCACCTCCACCTCATCCCGCTGCCCAACCTCCGCGCCGAACTCGAGTCGCGGGGCTGCACCGTCGTCACGGCCGACCGCAGCGGCGCCCACGTCCCCCACGACCTCGCGGCGGCCCTCGCGCTGTCCCTGTCCCGCTCGGTCCCGGCCCCCCGTACGGCCCTCCTGCGAGCCGCCGGCCCGTTGGTCACCGCGGCGGGCGCCCTGGACCACGCGCTGGCCCCCCTGCTCCGCCACACCCGCTTCTCCAACACGTACCGGGTGATCGCCCGCAAGAACTGACCCCGGCACCGGCGGCACCCGACCCCGGCCCTCGCGTCCGGACCCCGCCGCGCCCGGTCGCGCTCGCGCGGGGCGGCCCACGGCCCCACGGGGCGGGCCGCGCGGCCCGGAGGAGCCGACCCCGGCCGGCGGCCGCCCGCCGCCGTCCGCGGGCAGGCGCGCCGGCGCGTCAGCCCCGTGGGCCCCGTAGCGCCAGCACCTGCCCCGCCACCACCAGCAGCACCTCCTCGCACTCGCCCGCGACCGCCGCGTTCAGCCGTCCCAGCTCGTCCCGGTACCGCCGTCCCGACGCCGTGGCCGGCACGATCCCGGACCCCACCTCGTTCGACACCAGCACCACCGGCCGCCGGGTCTCCCGCACCGCTCCCGCCAACTCCGCCACCCGGGAGCGCAGTTCGCGCTCACCGCCGTCCGCCCACACCGCGTCGTCCCAGGCGCCGACGGAGTCCATCGCGTCGGTCAGCCACAGCGACAGACAGTCGATCAGCAGGGGCGGCGCCCCGTCCTGCGCGAGCAGCGGCACCAGGTCGCACGTCTCGACCGTCCGCCACGACCCCGGCCGCCGCTCCCGGTGCGTGGCGACCCGGGCCGCCCACTCGCCGTCCCCGCCCCGCGACCCGCCGGTCGCGACGTACAGCACGTCGGGGAAGGACTCCAGCCGCCGTTCGGCCTCCACCGACTTCCCCGACCGCGCGCCGCCCAGCACCAAGGTCCGCCGCGGCACGTCCGGCACCTCCTCGTACACCCCCACCGTCAGCGTCGATCCGTCCGGCACCGCCCGCGCCCCCGCCGCGGCCAGCCGGCGCCGCGACTCCGGCCCCGGGGGCACGTCGTGGTCCAGATGGACGGCGACGACGTCCGTCGTGGGCCCGACCGCGCCCACCGCCCGCAGCTTCGCCAGCGCGTCCGGCCGCCCCACCACGTCGGCGAGGACCATGTCGTACCGCTCGGCCGGCTCCCCGCCCTCCTCCAGCCCGGCCGGCGCGCCGCCCGGCGGCAGATACAGCAGCCGCTGCCCGTCCGGGCCGGTCACGGCGTACCCCGTACCGGGCGCGTCCATCGCCACCGCCCGCACCCGATGCCCCGTCAGCTGTGTCAACTCCCGTCCGTCCGGCACCCGGACGGGTTGCGGCAGCCCGGTCGGCACCTCGACCGCGGGCCCGTCGTGCGGATGCGACAGCAGCACCTGCCGTACGCCGCCCAGGGAGTGCCCGGAGCGCGCCGCGGCGAAGGCCGCGCCCGGCGTGAGGTCGAGCAGCAGCGCCCCGTCCACGAGCACCGCGGTCGCCGCCCGGGCGTCCACCCCGAGGGAGGTCGCGCAGACGGCACAGGGACAGTCGGGGCGGGGGAGTCCCGCGGGGGCACCGGTACCGAGCAGAGTCACTTCCACGGACCTGATTTTCGCGCGTCCGATCAGGTCTTGCGCATCCGGCTAGGCTGCGTGCCAGGAGCCGGACCATGATCCGGCTTCTGCTCTGCATGTGCTCACACGTTGGAGGCGTACATGGCGGCATGGACGTGGCGGTTCGAGAAGGCCGACGGGACGGAGGTCCAGCCCGCGGTGCAGCCGGAGGAGTTCACCACGCAGGGGGACGCCGAGTCCTGGCTCGGGGAGCACTGGAAGGCCCTGCTCGAAGGCGGCGCGGACCAGGTCCGGCTGTTCGAGGACGCCACGGAGATCTACGGCCCGATGAACCTGCACGCCGACGAGTCGTAGGACAGGCAGTCGTAGGACGGACACCGTCCCGGGGTGGCCGGCCGACGGCCACCCCGCTCATCCCGCCCGACGGCCCCGCCGCCGCTCGCGGGCGTCACGCCGGCCGTCTGCCCGCCCGCCGCCGTTCCGGGTGGAAGTCGCCCGGGGAAGTCTCTGCCCCGGGGAGCCTCTCAGCCCCGCACCCCGCACAGGTGCAGCAGTGCCGCCACACCGCGGTACGGGTCCGTCCGGCCCGCCCGCTCCTCCGCCGCCAGCAGCGGCTCCAGGTCCTCGGGGACGTCCGCGCCGTCCACCGCCGTGTCCGTGAAGACCCGCACGCCGTACCAGGCGTGCAGCGGGGCCCCGATGCCCGCGAGGGTCGCGGTCAGGGTCTCCCGGCGGTCCGCGCGGACGTCGAGGCCCAGCCGGTTGCGGTACGCCGTGGTGTCGAAGGCGCCCAGGGCGCCCGCCCAGTCCCCGGCCAGCCCGGGCCGCATGGCCAGCGCGTCGGCGTTGCGGACCAGGAGGGACAGCAGCCCGCCGGGGGCCAGCACGCGCGCGAGGCCGGCGAGCAGGGGATCCGGCTCCTGGACGTACATGAGCACGCCGTGGCAGAGCACCACGTCGAAGCTGCCGGGCGGGAAGTGCACACCGGTGTCCCGGCCGTCGCCCTCCATGATCCGCATCCGCTCCCGGATGCCCTCGGGCTCCCCGCCCAGGGCCTCACGGGCCGCGGCGATCATCGTCGCGTCCTGTTCGAGGCCGGTCACCTGGTGGCCGAGCCGGGCCAGCCGCAGCGCCTGCGTGCCCTGGCCCATCCCCACGTCGAGCACGCGCAACCGCTGCCCGACCGGATACCGCGCGGCTATCTGTTCGTCGAGCTGCCGGGCCACCAGCTCCTGCCGTACGACATCACGCAGTCCGCCGAGCCTGCTCAGCCAGGCCTTCGCCGCGCCCCCGGAGAAAGAAGCAGTGCTCAGGGCCGCTCTCCGCGCTTGACCTGCGGCTTGGGCAGCCGGAGCCGACGCATCTGGAGGGAGCGCATGAGCGCGTAGGCCACCGCGCCCCGCCGGTTCTGGTCGGGGAAGCGCTCGGCGAGCCGCTTCTTCAGACGGAACCCGGTCACGAGCGAGTCCAGCACGATCAGCACGATCACCACGAGCCACAGCAGCAGCGCGATCGTCTGGAGCGAGCCCACCCGGACCATGCTCAGCACCAGGATGACCACGGCCATCGGCAGGAAGAACTCCGCCACGTTGAACCGCGAGTCGATGGTGTCGCGCGCGAACTTGCGCACCGGACCCTTGTCGCGGGCCGGCAGGAACCGCTCGTCACCGCCCGCCAGCGCCTGGCGCTGGCGCTCCAGCTGGGCTCGGCGCTCCTCGCGCTGACGCTTGGCGGCGTCCTTGCGCGACAACGAGGTGTTGGCGACGCTGCGGCGCTGGGACTGGGCCTCACTGCGCTTGGGCGTGGGCCTGCCCTTCGGGGCCTGCGGGTCGCGGGTCTGCTTGGAGTCGGCCGGCGCCTTGTCGGCTACCGAAACCTTCTCTTCCTTGGCACGGCTACGGAACACAAAACCCAAGGGTAAGCGCTCCCCGGGCATGGACCCCAGCCGGGCGGGGAACGATCCGGCAACACCAGACGTCTGAAGTGAGGACGGGCCCGGGACGAACCGGTGGAGAGGGGACGAGCGGTGGCGCGACGGTCACCCTGAGGGTCACCTACTCCTTACGCCGGAGCAAGGTCTTGGTCAGTCGTCCTTGGGGATGAGCGCATCTGTCCTCGAACAGTGCGTCAATGGAAGCAGGGCCCGTACTGTGGGTTCTGTCGCAGAGCTGGAGCTGGACGTCAGAAGGGGGCGCGCGAAGCCCATGAGCGGTGTCATGAAGCGTATGGGGATGATCTTCCGCGCGAAGGCGAACAAGGCCCTTGACCGGGCCGAGGACCCGCGCGAAACCCTCGACTACTCCTACCAGAAGCAGCTGGAGCTCCTCCAGAAGGTCCGCCGCGGCGTCGCGGACGTGGCCACCTCGCGCAAGCGGCTGGAACTCCAGCTGAACCAGTTGCAGTCGCAGTCCTCCAAGCTGGAGGACCAGGGCCGCAAGGCGCTCGCGCTGGGCCGCGAGGACCTGGCCCGCGAGGCGCTCTCCCGCCGCGCCGCCCTCCAGCAGCAGGTCACCGACCTGGAGACGCAGCACTCGACGCTCCAGGGCGAGGAGGAGAAGCTCACTCTCGCGGCCCAGCGCCTCCAGGCCAAGGTGGACGCCTTCCGCACCAAGAAGGAGACCATCAAGGCCACCTACACGGCGGCGCAGGCGCAGACCCGGATCGGGGAGGCCTTCTCCGGCATCTCCGAGGAGATGGGCGACGTCGGGCTGGCGATCCA
The DNA here is from genome assembly GCF_040682975.1 of Streptomyces sp. NPDC051051. Taxonomy (NCBI): domain Bacteria; kingdom Bacillati; phylum Actinomycetota; class Actinomycetes; order Kitasatosporales; family Streptomycetaceae; genus Streptomyces; species Streptomyces sp. NPDC051051. The sequence continues at coordinate 7,963 of NZ_JBFBCB010000038.1, read as the reverse complement.
GCGCGCCGAGGACAAGACGGCCCAGCTCCAGGCCCGGGCCGGCGCCCTCGACGAACTCCTCGCCTCCGGCGCCCTCGACGACCCCACCGGCATCGCCAAGGACGACCTCCAGGCCGAGCTGGACCGGCTCTCCGGTGGTACGGATGTAGAGCTGGAGCTCCAGCGCATGAAGGCGGAGCTGGCCGGTGGCCCCTCGTCCGGGCAGCAGGCCATCGAGGGCGGCGCCGACCAGGCGCAGAACCGGCAGCAGCCGCAGGACACCCCGCGCTTCGACAAGCAGTAGTTTCGGGGCCGGGGCCGGAGCCGAGGAGGTCGACATGATCGTCCGGATCATGGGGGAGGGCCAGTGGACGCTGGCGGACTCCCACTTCGCCGAGCTGAGCAAGCTGGACGACGAACTGCTGGCCGAGATGGAGGGCAGCGACGACGACGGCTTCCACCGCACCCTCGGTGCCCTCCTGGACGCCGTCCGCCGCCTCGGCGAGCCCCTTCCCGACGACGCCCTGGAACCGTCGGAACTGATCCTCCCGGCCCCGGACGCGAGCCTGGAGCAGGTCCGGGAGATGCTGAGCGACGACGGGCTGATCCCCGGGTGAGGCCGGCCCCCGGGTCCCGTCCGACATGATCCGCCGGGCAGCCCCTGGATGACGGCGGGCCGCCCCCGGTGGCGGCGCGCGTGTCCGGCCCGTCGGGCGGCCGAGGACGAGGCCGTTCGTGCCGAGGCCGACGGCCGGGTCCGAGTACGGCGGCCGCCGGCGGCGGTCCCGGCGACGGCCACGAACGCGACGGTACGGAAAGTGACCCCCCTTGACCCCCCTCGCCCGAGCCCGGCGCCGACTGAAGGCCCACCCCCTCGCCCTGGACTCCGTCCTCGCCGCCGCCGTACTGCTGTGCATGCTGGCCGGTTCCTTCATCGACCCGCACGGCGACCGGAGTGTCAGCTGGAGCCTGCGCAGTCCTGACCCGCTCAGCCTGCTGCTGATCACCCTCAGCGGCGTCGCCCTCGTCCTCCGCCGCATCGCACCCCTGCCGGTCCTCGCGGTCACCGGCGCCTGCTCCGTGACCGAGAGCGTCACCGGCGACCCCCGCGCCCCCGTCGCGATGTCCGCCGTCATCGCCCTCTACACCGTCGCCTCCACCACCGACCGTCCCACCACCTGGCGGGTCGGCCTGCTCACCATGACCGTCCTCACCGGCGCCGCCATGCTCGCCGGGCCGTTGCCCTGGTACGCCCAGGAGAACGTGGCGATCCTCGCCTGGACCGGCATCGGCGCCACCGCCGGGGACGCGGTCCGCAGCCGCCGGGCCGTCGTGCGCGCCATCCGGGAGCGGGCCGAACGGGCCGAACGCACCCGCGAGGAGGAGGCCCGCCGCCGGGTCGCCGAGGAGCGCCTGCGCATCGCCCGCGACCTGCACGACGTGGTCGCCCACCACATCGCCCTGGTCAACGTGCAGGCCGGGGTCGCCGCCCACGTCATGGACAAACGCCCCGACCAGGCCAAGGAGGCCCTCGCGCACGTCCGCGAGGCCAGCCGCTCCGCGCTCAACGAACTCCGCGCCACGGTCGGCCTGCTGCGCCAGTCCGGCGACCCGGAGGCGCCCACCGAGCCGGCCCCCGGCCTCTACCGGCTCGACGAACTGGCCGGCACCTTCCGCAACGCGGGCCTCCGGGTCGAGGTGGCCCGCGCCGACCACGGCACCGAACTCCCCGCCGCCGTCGACCTGGCCGCCTACCGCGTCATCCAGGAGGCCCTCACCAACGTGCGCAAACACGCGGGACCGGAAGCCAGGGCCGAGGTCAGCGTCGTCCGCGTCGGCCCCCACATCGAGGTCACCGTCCTCGACGACGGCGCCGGGGACGTACCGGCGTCGGAGGAAGGCGGCGGGCACGGCCTGCTCGGGATGCGCGAGCGCGTCACCGCCCTGCGCGGCGCCCTCACCACCGGTCCCCGCTACGGAGGCGGCTACCGCGTCCATGCGATCCTGCCCGTCAAGACCCGCTCCACCGTCCCCGAGGACTCCGCATGACCATCCGTGTCCTGCTCGCCGACGACCAGGCGCTGCTGCGCAGCGCGTTCCGGGTGCTCGTCGACTCCGAGCCCGACATGGAGGTGGTGGGTGAGGCGTCCGACGGGGCGCAGGCGGTCCGGCTCGCCAAGGAGGAGCGCGCCGACGTCGTCCTGATGGACATCCGCATGCCCGGCACCGACGGCCTCGCCGCCACCCGGCTGATCAGCGCCGACCCGTCCCTCGCGCACGTCCGGGTGGTGATACTGACGACCTTCGAGGTCGACGACTACGTGGTGCGGTCGCTGCGCGCGGGTGCCTCCGGCTTCCTCGGCAAGGGCAGCGAGCCGGAGGAACTGCTCAACGCCATCCGGGTCGCCGCCGGCGGGGACGCCCTGCTCTCACCGACCGCGACCAAGGGGCTGATCGCCCGCTTCCTCGCCCAGGGCGACGCGGGGGACGACGGTGACCCGGACCGGGCGCAGCGGCTGTCGGCACTCACCGGCCGGGAGCGCGAGGTCCTCGTCCAGGTCGCCGGCGGCCACTCCAACGACGAGATCGCCGAGCGCCTGGAGGTCAGCCCGCTGACCGTCAAGACGCACGTCAACAGGGCCATGGCCAAACTGGGCGCCCGCGACCGGGCCCAGCTCGTGGTGATCGCGTACGAGTCCGGGCTGGTCCGCCCGAGGGTGGACTGATCTCCACCCGGCCGTACTGCACCCGGAGTATGCGCCGTATAAGGAAACCGACCTGGGGCTTACGGATCGGGCTCTCTCCATGGCTCAGGGTGTAGGGGACGGCGCTGATGTGTGCTCGCGCCCTCCCTTTCCGTCCCTGCCATGCCGCTTCTGCCGCTTATCAGAAGAGAGACCTGTAACCCATGTCCTGGCTGTCGAAGTTCAGCCTCGCGCAACGGGCCCTGATAGGCCTCGTGTCCATCATCGCGATCGTGTTCGGGGCGATCGCGATCCCGCAGCTCAAACAGCAGCTCCTGCCCACCATCGAACTGCCGGTGGTGTCGGTGCTCGCGCCGTACCAGGGCGCCTCCCCCGACGTCGTCGAGAAGCAGGTGATCCAGCCCATCGAGGACAACCTCGAAGCGGTCGACGGCATCACCGGCGTCACCTCCACGGCCAGCGAGGGCAACGCGGTCATCCTCGCCTCCTTCGACTACGGCAACGACACCAAGCAGCTCGTCGCCGACGTCCAGCAGGCCGTCAACCGGGCCCGCGTCCAGCTCCCGGACTCGGTGGACCCGCAGGTCGTCGCCGGTTCCACGGACGACATCCCGACCGTGGTCCTCGCCGTCGCCTCGGCCGGGGACCAGCAGGCCCTCGCCGACCGCCTGGACACCACGGTCGTGCCCGCGCTGAAGGACATCGACGGCGTCGGGCAGGTCACCGTCGACGGTGTGCGCGACCTCCGGGTCACCGTCACCCCGGCCGACGCGAAGCTGGCCGAGGCCGGGCTGACCACCCAGTCCCTCGCCCAGGCCCTCCAGGCCGGCGGTGTCACCGTCGCCGCGGGCTCCTTCGACGAGGCCGGCGGCAACCGCACCGTCCAGGTCGGCGGCGGCTACACCTCCCTGCGGCAGATCCAGGACCTGGTGATCCCCGCGCGGCCGGGCGGCAAGCCGGTCCGTCTCGCCGACGTCGCCACGGTGAAGCAGGAGGAGGCCCCGGCCGCCTCCATCACCCGCACCGACGGCAAGCTCAGCCTCGCCGTGGCCGTCACCATGGACCACGACGGCAGCGCGGTCGCCATCTCCGACGCGGTCCGGGACAAGCTGCCCGGTCTGCGCGAGGACCTCGGCGCCGGCGCGTCGATCACGGTCGTCAGCGACCAGGGTCCGGCGGTGTCGAAGTCCATCGAGGGCCTGACCACGGAGGGCGCGCTCGGCCTGCTCTTCGCGGTCCTGGTCATCCTGGTCTTCCTGGCGTCGATCCGCTCGACGCTGGTGACGGCGGTGTCCATCCCGCTGTCCGTGGTCCTCGCCCTGATCGTGCTGTGGACCCGTGACCTGTCGCTCAACATGCTGACCCTGGGCGCGCTGACCATCGCCATCGGCCGGGTCGTCGACGACTCGATCGTGGTCCTGGAGAACATCAAGCGCCACCTCGGCTACGGCGAGGAGCGCCAGACCGCGATCCTCACCGCGGTCCGCGAGGTGGCCGGCGCGGTCACCTCCTCCACCCTCACCACGGTCGCCGTGTTCCTGCCGATCGGCCTGGTCGGCGGCATGGTCGGCGCCCTGTTCGGCGCGTTCAGCCTCACCGTCACGGCGGCCCTGCTGGCCTCCCTGCTGGTGTCGCTGACGGTCGTCCCGGTCCTGTCGTACTGGTTCCTGCGGCCCCCGAAGGGCACCCCCGAGGACGCCGAGGAAGCCCGCCGCGCGGCCGAGGAGAAGGAGGCGCGCAGCCGCCTCCAGCGCTTCTACGTCCCCGTCCTGCGGTTCGCGACCCGGCGCCGTCTGACCAGCGTGGCGATCGCGGCCGTCGTCCTGATCGGCACCTTCGGCATGGCGCCGCTGCTGAAGACCAACTTCTTCGACCAGGGCGAACAGCAGGTCCTGACGGTCAAGCAGGAACTGGAGCCGGGCACCAGCCTGGCGGCGACCGACGCCCGGGCCAGGAAGGTCGAGCAACTCCTCGCCGGCACCGAGGGCGTGAAGAACTACCAGGTCACCGTGGGATCCTCCGGGTTCATGGCGGCCTTCGGCGGCGGCACCGACACCAACCAGGCCTCGTACCAGGTGATGCTGGAGGACTCGGCGTCCTTCGAGGACGTCCAGGACCACATCGAGGACGGCCTGAAGAAGCTGTCCGGCATCGGCAGCACCACGGTCGCCGCCGGTGACGGCTTCGGCAGCCAGGACCTGAGCGTCGTCGTGAAGGCGGCCGACGGCGAGGTGCTGCGCACGGCGGCCGAGCAGGTCCGCGCCGCGGTGGCCGGCCTGGACGACGTCACGGACGTCACCAGCGACCTCTCGCAGAGCGTGCCGCGCATCTCGGTCGAGGCGAACGCGAAGGCCGCGGCGGCCGGGTTCGACGAGCAGACGCTGGGCGCGGCGGTCACCCAGGCGGTCCGCGGGACGACGGCGGCGAAGGCGACCCTGGACGACACCGAGCGCGACGTCGTCATCACCTCCGCCCGGCCGGCCACCACGCTGGCGCAGCTCAAGGCCCTGCCCCTGGGCCCGGTGAAGCTCGGCGACATCGCGACCGTGCGGCTCGTCGACGGCCCCGTCGCCATGACCCGCATCGACGGTCAGCGCGCGGCCACCGTCACCGCGCGGCCGACCGGCGACAACACGGGCGCGGTGAGCGCGGACCTGACGTCGAAGCTGGACGCGCTGAAGCTGCCGGCGGGCGCCACGGCCGAGATCGGCGGTGTCTCGCAGGACCAGGACGACGCGTTCAAGAACCTCGCCCTGGCGATGCTCGCGGCGATCGCGATCGTCTTCATGCTGCTGGTGGCGACCTTCCGGTCGCTGGTCCAGCCGCTGATCCTGCTGGTCTCCATCCCGTTCGCGGCGACGGGCGCGATCGGCCTGCTGATCGTCACCGGCACCCCGATGGGCGTCCCGGCCATGATCGGCATGCTGATGCTGATCGGCATCGTGGTGACCAACGCCATCGTGCTGATCGACCTGATCAACCAGTACCGCGGACAGGGGCACGGCGTGGTCGAGGCCGTGATCGAGGGCGGCCGCCACCGGCTGCGGCCCATCCTCATGACGGCGCTGGCGACCATCTTCGCCCTGCTGCCGATGGCCCTGGGCGTCACCGGTGAGGGCGGCTTCATCGCGCAGCCGCTGGCGGTGGTCGTGATCGGCGGTCTGATCACCTCCACGCTGCTCACCCTGCTGCTGGTCCCGACCCTCTACGCGATGGTCGAACTGCGCAAGGAGCGGCGGGCGCAGAAGCGGGCGGCGAAGAAGCGCGCCGCCGAGCCGGAGAAGGCCCCGGAACCGGCCGGCGTCTGACCGCCGGACACACCGAGGCCCCGGCCCGCAGTGCGCGGGCCGGGGCCTCGACGTCTGTCCCGCGGGCGGCCCTACGGCAGCGCCAGCATCCGCTCCAGCGCCAGCTTCGCGAACGCCTCGGTCTCCTTGTCGACCTCGATGCGGTTGACCAGCGTGCCCTCGGCCAGGGACTCCAGGGTCCAGACCAGGTGCGGCAGGTCGATGCGGTTCATGGTCGAGCAGAAGCAGACCGTCTTGTCGAGGAAGACGATCTCCTTGCCCTCGGGCGCGAAACGGTTCGCCAGCCGGCGGACCAGGTTCAGCTCCGTGCCGATGGCCCACTTGGAGCCGGCGGGCGCGGCCTCCAGGGCCTTGATGATGTACTCGGTCGAGCCGACGTGGTCCGCCGCCGCCACGACCTCGTGCCGGCACTCGGGGTGGACGAGCACGTTCACCCCGGGGATGCGGGCGCGCACGTCCTCCACCGACTCCAGGCTGAAGCGGCCGTGCACCGAGCAGTGGCCCCGCCACAGGATCATCTTCGCGTCGCGCAGCTGCTCGGCGGTGAGCCCGCCGTTCGGCTTGTGCGGGTTGTAGACGACGCAGTCCTCCAGGGACATGCCCATGTCGCGGACGGCGGTGTTGCGGCCCAGGTGCTGGTCCGGCAGGAACAGCACCTTCTCGCCCTGCGCGAAGGCCCACTCCAGGGCCTTCCTGGCGTTGGACGAGGTGCAGATCGTGCCGCCGTGCCTGCCGGTGAACGCCTTGATGTCCGCGGAGGAGTTCATGTAGGAGACGGGCACGACCTGCTCGGCTATGCCGGCCTCGGTCAGCACGTCCCAGCACTCGGCGACCTGCTCGGCCGTCGCCATGTCGGCCATCGAGCAGCCGGCCGCCAGGTCGGGCAGGACCACCTTCTGGTCGTCGGACGTCAGGATGTCCGCGGACTCGGCCATGAAGTGCACACCGCAGAACACGATGTACTCGGCCTCCGGGCGGGCGGCCGCGTCCCGCGCCAGCTTGAAGGAGTCGCCCGTGACGTCGGCGAACTGGATGACCTCGTCGCGCTGGTAGTGGTGCCCGAGGACGAAGACCTTGTCACCGAGCTTCTCCTTGGCGGCGCGGGCCCGCTCCACCAGGTCCGGGTCGGACGGGGAGGGCAGGTCGCCGGGACACTCGACGCCCCGCTCACTCTTCGGGTCGGCCTCGCGGCCGAGCAGCAACAGGGCGAGCGGAGTCGGCTGTACGTCGAGCTCCGTGGTCTGGGCGGTGGTCACGACACGCACCCTTTCTACTTTTCGTCGATCTGACGCTATCTATCATAACCCGCTTCACGTCACTTTGACGATGGTCATTGCGTCGATGTGACATGAATCCCGCGCGCCCCGGCGCGGGCTCGTCCGCGGGCGCCGAGGGGCGCTGTTCGCCGCTGCGTGCGTGTGCGAGCATGAAGGAACGGGCGGAAGACCACTCGCCCGGCCCGTGGAATGAATCCGCGGCCCCGCCGGTTGAAACCGCCGGCAAGCAGTCTCCGTACAACCCGGGAGAGATGTAGATGTCCGTATCGGACGAGACCAGCACCGTCACCGACGGCATCATCCTGTCCGACGCCGCCGCGGCGAAGGTCAAGGCCCTGCTCGACCAGGAAGGCCGTGACGACCTGGCCCTGCGTGTCGCCGTCCAGCCCGGCGGCTGCTCCGGCCTGCGCTACCAGCTCTTCTTCGACGAGCGTTCCCTCGACGGCGACGTGGTCAAGGACTTCGACGGCGTCAAGGTCGTCACCGACCGCATGAGCGCCCCCTACCTGGGCGGCGCGTCCATCGACTTCGTGGACACCATCGAGAAGCAGGGCTTCACGATCGACAACCCGAACGCGACCGGCTCCTGCGCCTGCGGCCGGTGGCCCGCATCGCCGGTGAGACCGCCCCCGTCCTCCTCCTCGTCTTCGGCAACCCGTTCATCAACTCGAACCCCTTCGAGGGTGCGCAGGCG
>NZ_JBFBCB010000037.1:0-84904 GCF_040682975.1 Streptomyces sp. NPDC051051 | reverse complement strand
CACGAGCTGACGCATCAGCTGGGTCTGCGGGACGAGTACCGGGACGCCGATGCCCCGCACCGCCCGCACGTTCCCGGCAGCCTGCTCGGCGACCTGGACGCGGCCCCGGAGGACTCCTCCCTGGTCGCGGCCGGTCTGCGCGACCGGCACCTCGCCCTGCTCGGTGCACTGGTCGGCGATCTCGATGCGCAGGGAGGCGGGCAGGACGGCGACCGGGGCTGGGAGAGCGTGCGGTCCGCCGCGACACCGGTCACCCGGGAGTCGCTCTGGGTGGACCCGGTGTCCCTGCCCGGGTCGGCCGACGACTCCGACGGTACGGCCGACACAGGAGTCCCCGCTCGAATGGTGCGGGGGCAGGGGCTGCTCCCGTTCGGGTCGGGCAATTTCACGTTCACCAACCTGAACTTTGACAATGAGGCGTACCTGAGCAAGGCGGTTCGTGTCATTCAGGCGTTGGACAGTCATGCGGTGATCAGGGACTACGTCCGTGGCCGTCCGGTGCGGATCACGTTGCATGTGCGGACGACGGAGACGCCGGCGGACGTGATCGATCTGGACGTGGCTCGGCAGGATGCCGCGATGCGTGCTCTGGAGGCCGCGGCCGACTCGGGTGATGCGGAGGCGGCCCAGGTGGCCCAGGCGGAGCTGGCGGATGCTCTGGCGGACCGGCCTGCGGCGGAGATGCGCGGGGTCGAGATCAACCTGGCGAGCTACTACTTCGAGAAGTACAAAGTCGGTTACGTGTTGGGGATGCTGGCGCATGAGATCGGTCTGCATCCGCTGGCCTCGGCGCAGGAGGGTCTGGTCAGGGACGAGGCCGACAATGCGGGGAGGCCGCAGCGGGTGCCGGGTCTGCCGGAGAGCCGTGTGATGAACACGGTGGGGGCGGGGCAGGCGGACCACGTGATGGCGGCTTCGCCGGAGCGTGTGCGGCACCGGATCTACCGTGACGTGGTGGTGGAGATGGCGCGGGTGCTGGAGCGGCAGGCCGCCAACCGCCAGGAGGGGGCGGTCGCGAGGGACGTCACGGACCTGTTCGACACGTATCTGATGGACGTGGCGACGATCGCGGTCACCAACGACCACCGGGCACGAGCCGTCCTGGAGCCCTTCAACACGGTCAAGGTCTACAACGCCTACAAGGAGCTGCTGCGCGAACAGCTGGCGGACACCCCCGCGCTTCAGGCACTCCTGCCCCCCGACAAGAGTGTGTTCGGCGTCGCGGGGAACTTCACGCGACTCGGCGCCAACATCGCGGCCGACAATGTCGGTGACAGCATCCAGCGTCCCGCCCCCGCCTACGAAGCCCGCCCCCGCCTCCCGCAGGCCGCCCCGGACCCCGCTTCCCACGGCGCGTCGGTTCCCGGTTCGAGGACGAACGGTCACCGTGACAGCCGTCCCCGGTTCGTGGTGCGGTCGAGTTTCGACGTCCGGCGGTTCTCCCACCGGGGTGAGACGGTCACCGATCTCACGGTGCGGGTCGCGACGCGTGGTGCGGAAGACCGGAGCGCGCGTGTCGTCGAGCGACTCGGCGCGGGTGTGGAGGAGTTCCTGAACGCCGCGGGCCACCGTCTGCCGAACGGTGACCGGTTGCACGTGACGGTGGAGCACGTCGACGCCGACGACTCCCCGCACCTGACGGTGGACCTGGTGGGCCGGGACCGGGCGATGGACCAGACCACGTGGTGGGCGGACGCGGCCCCGGTGCAGTTGGTGCACGAGCTGACCCACCAGCTCGGTCTGCGCGACGAGTACCGGGACGCCGACGCCCCGCACCGCCCGCACATCCTCGGCAGCCTGCTGGGCGACCTGGACGCGGATCCGGAGGAGGCCTCCCTCGCCGCCGCCGGTCTGCGCGACCGCCACCTCGCCCTGCTCGGCGCACTCATCGGGGACGTGACCCAGGCGCCCCTGACGAACGACGGCGAGGACGGCCGCAGCTTCGAGGAGGCCCGGAGCGCCGCCGTCCCCGACACGCGCGAGGCGGTGTGGGTGGACCCGGTCTCCCTGCCCGCCCCGGCCGAGGGACGGACCGCACCGGGCCTCGACCCCGGGCCCGGTGCGGACGCCGACGCGCACGCCGGGAGCGCGGCGGGCGGCGACGTGGCGCCCCGGATGCTCGTCCCCTTCAAGTCCGGGAACTTCGAGTTCACCAACCTCAAGCACACGAACGAGAGGTACCGCGACAGGGCGGTCCGCATCATCGAGCTGCTGCGCGGGCACGACACCGTCCGCGAGTACGTCGGTGGCCGGCCGGTCCGCATCACCCTGCACGTGCGGACCACGGAAACGCCCGCCGACGTGATCGACCGCGGTGCGGACGGCGTCGACATCAACCTGGCGAGCTACTACTTCGAGAAGTACGACATCGGCTACGTGATGGGCATGCTGGCCCACGAGATCGGCCTGCACCCGCTGGCCTCCCAGAACGCGGGCCTCCCGGACGAGGAGGCGATGTTCGAGAACTTCCCCCTGCCGGTGCCGGGGCTGGAGGGCGTGAACCCGCCGCGCACCATGAGCACGGAGGGCGCCGGCCAGGCCGACCACGTCATGGCCGCCTACCAGAGCAGCACCCGGCACCGCATCTACCGCGAGATCGTCCTGGAGATGGCCAGGACGATCTCGCGGGACGCCCGCAACGGGGAGGAGAACGCGAGGCCCAAGGACGTCACCGACCTCTTCGACTGCTACCTGATGGACCTCGCCTCCATCGCCGTCACCAACGACCACCGGCTGAGCGCGGCCATGGAGCCCGGTTACACGGCGAAGGTCTACAACGCCTACAAGAAGACGCTCCAGGACCTGCTGAGGGACGACCCCGAGCTCCTGGCCCTCCTGCCGCCGGACAAGGGCATGCTGGGCGTGATCAACGACTTCCGGCGCATCGGCACCTCCATCTCCGTGAACAATCGCGGCGACAGCATCCAGCGGGACGGTACGGCGACCTGACCCGCGGGGCCCGTCCGGCCGGCCCGCACGGTCACCGGGCGGTCGGCCGTGGCCACGGCGGATGCCCGCGCGGAGGGGAGCGGATGCCGGACGCCCACCTCACGGCCGCCCGGCGGGCACGGCCCGGGCACCCGGCCGTGCGTGTGCGAAGTATTGACCGTTCACCAACAGGGTCCTACGTTGACGCCGTCTTGAGAGCGCTCTCAGAGAGGTGGACCATGAAATTCCGTAAACGCCTCGCCTTACTGTCGGTAGCCGCCGTGGCGGCCTCGGGCCTGTCCGCGACCGTCGGTGCCGGCGTCGCGTCCGCCGCCACCATCGAGGTGGGCAGAGGCAGTTACAGCGATGTGCGACCGCCGGGGAGACAAGGGCCGTCCGACAACGGTGGTCAGGCGGTCAAGCCGAAGGTCACGCCCGCCATGGCGGACAAGCCCGTGCCGACCAACGACTGGTGGTCCTCGCTGGTCTTCCAGCGGTTCGCGAGCAACCCGTGGTCGGAGAACATGTACGGCCACCCCCTCACCTACAAGGCGGTCTCCGGCGGTCTGGAGGTCGGCTACCCGACCACCCACCAGATCGTGGGCGGCGGCCGCCAGTACGAGTTCCCGCACAAGGCCGACCTGACCCTGGGCCTCGCGGGCCTCAACTCCCCGGACGCCAAGGCGGACGGGTGGAGCGACTGGACCGTCACCCCCTACTGGAAGGACGGCGCGCGCACCCTGCGGGCCACCATCGGCCACGGCTCGCCGTACGTGTACGCCGAGGGCACCGGCGGCGCGGCGCAGATCACGGCGGCCGCCCCGCCCACCGTCTTCGCCGACCGGGGGAACGTCCTGGGCGTCACCATCGCCGGCCACGACTACGCCCTGTTCGCCCCGAGCGGCAGCGACTGGACCGTGTCCGGCAACGACATCCGCGCCGACCTCGGCGCCAAGGACTACTTCTCCCTCGCGGTCCTGCCGAGCAAGGGCGCGCTCGCCGACTACACCGAGTACGCCTTCAGCTTCGTCACCGGCTCCACGACCACCTGGGACTACCGGGAGGGCGAGGGCAAGGTCAAGGCGACCTACTCGCTGACCACCGAGGCGAAGGAGGGCGACGAGACCGGCACCCTCCAGGCGCTCTACCGCCACCAATGGATGCACACCACCGACCGGTTGACCGACTACACCTACGTCTCGCCGCGCGGCGTGATGAAGGTCCGCGAGGGCACCTCCTTCACGACGGTCCAGGACGTCAACGGCGTCCTGCCGGGGCTGCCCGGCGCCGCCGGCGTCGACAAGGCCAAGCTCAGGACGTACATCAACGACGTGCTGACCCAGGGCGACCCGCTGAGCGGCGCCGTCGACACCTACTGGACCGGCAAGGCCCTCGGCAAGCTGGCCCAACTCGTGCCGATCGCCGACCAGATCGGCGACGCCGCCGCCCGTGACAAGCTCCTCGCCCTGATCAAGGGGCGCATGGAGGAGTGGTTCACCGTCGGCGGCCCCTCCGAGTTCTCCTACGACAAGGACTGGCGCACCCTCATCGGCTACCCGGCCTCGTACGGCAGTGACCAGGAACTGAACGACCATCACTTCCACTACTCGTACTACGTGATGGCCGCCGCCACGGTGGCGCAGTACGACCCGCAGTGGGCCGCCGACTCCGAGTGGGGCGGCATGGTGAAGGAACTCATCAAGGACGCCGCCAACCCGGCCAGGGACGACACCGAGTACCCGTTCCTGCGCGGCTTCGACGTCTACGCCGGCCACAGCTGGGCCGCCGGCCACGAGGCCTTCGCCGCCGGCAACAACCAGGAGTCGTCCTCGGAGTCGGTCAACCTCAGCGCCGGCCTGATCATGTGGGGCTCGGCCACCGGTGACAAGGCGCTGCGCGACCAGGGCGTCTACATGATGATGACCGAGTCGGAGTCGATCGCGCAGTACTGGTTCGACGCCGACCAGCAGGTCTTCCCCGAGGACTTCACCCACGACGTCGTGGGCATGGTCTGGAGCAGCGGCGGCGCCTACGCCACCTGGTGGACCGCCAACCCCGAGGAGATCCACGGCATCAACTTCCTCCCCGTGACCGGCGGTTCCCTGCACCTGGCCCGCGAGAAGGACATGCTCCGCCGCAGCATCGCCGAGATGGAGAAGGAGAACGGCGGTCCGGCCGTCGAGTGGCGGGACATCTTCTGGGAGGCGCAGGCGCTGGCCGACCCGGCCAAGGCGATGGCGTTCTGGAACCAGTGGAACGGCGGCTACGTCCCCGAGGAGGGCGAGACCAAGGCCCACACCTACCACTGGGTCGCCACGATGAACTCCATCGGCGCACCCGACATGACCGTCACGGCCGACATGCCCTCGGCCGTGGCCTTCGACAAGAACGGCACCAAGACGTACGCCGCGCACAACTACGGCGCCGACGCGTGCTCGGTGAAGTTCTCCGACGGCGGCGTCCTCAACGTCCCCGCGAAATCCACCGCGTCCGGAGCGGGCGACGACGCACCGCTCGAGAAGCTCTGCGGAGCGGGCGGCGACACCCCGCCGCCGCCGGACGACGACAAGCCCACCGCCCCCGGCACCCCGGTCGCGAGCGACGTCACCGACAACGCGGTCACCCTGACCTGGGCCCCCGCCGAGGACGACAAGGGCGTCAAGGACTACGACGTCCTCCGCGGCACCACCAAGGTCGCCACCGTCACCGGAACCACGTACACGGACACCGGGCTCATCCCCGGAACCGCGTACACCTACAGCGTGAAGGCCCGCGACACCGCGGGCCAGGTCGGCCCGGCCAGTGGCACGGTGACCGTCACCACCACCGGTGACGCACCCCCTCCGTACGTCACGGGTGACACCTTCTACCCGCAGCCGGACGGCCGGCTCAGCACCACGGCGGCCACGGCGGCGTCCTCCGACACCATCCGGTCGGCGGGCGGCACCAACAACGACGGCACACCGAAGAACCCGGTCGTCTACGAGGTCGAGAACGTGAAGGGCACAGTCAAGCCGGGTGCCACCACGGCCTTCGACCTCAAGGTCGACGCCGGCACCTCCGTCGGCAACGCCCAGCAGGCCCGGGTGTCGTACGACCTGACCGGCGACGGCACGTTCGAGCGTGTCGAGACGTTCCGCTACTTCGCCACCGACCCGGTCCCCGGCTGGGAGGCGTACTCCTCGGCCCGTCAGGGCCTGCACTCCGCCACGGGCACCCTGGGCGACCTCGACGGCGGCACCGTCCGCGTCGAGGTCTGGAGCGCCCTGGGCAACACCCCGTCCACCCTCCAGGTGGGCGCGGGCTCCGTCCTCACCATCCCGTTCGCCTGACCGGAGCGGCGATCACGAGGAGCGGGTGAACAGCGCACGGCAGGCCCGGCACCGGGTGGCTCCTCGCCCCGGTGCCGGGCCTGCCGTCATCCGCCGGGGTGCCTGCTCCGGGCGTTCGCCTCGGCGACGAGGGCGCTCAGCAGTTCGTCCTGGGTGAGCGCACGCAGCCGGCCGGGGTCGGCGTCCCACTCACGGCCACCGCCGAGCGGGCGGACCCGGACGTACGGGCCCTCGTGACCCGTCACGCGTCCCACGCGGTCACGGACGGTGTCGCGGACGGCCTCGCCGACGGCCGGGAGCCCGTCGGCGGTGTCCGTCACCTGCCGATCCCCTTCATGATCACGTCCGCGAGCATCAGGGCGACGGGGGCCGAGCACACCCCGAGGTGGACGAGCGCGTACTGCGCCCCGGCCTTGCGGTCGTCCGCCCACGGCGTGCGGATGTCCATCGCGGGAAGCTGGATGCCGGCCTGGGAGAGGGCGGCGGCGAGCGCGTCGCGGGCTTCGAGGGCCTCGGCGGTCCTGGGGGTGGGGGAGTCGTGGGGAGCCGGGCGGGTCTGGTCCATGGGGGTCCTCGTGGGTGTCGGTGTCCGTACGGGGTGTGGTTCCGCTGATTCCATGACCTGACCGCATCGGCTGAATTACTCTGCGTGGTCCGGTCGTTACGAGGATGCGGCCGGGTGTGGGCGGTCGAGGTGTGGACGGGGTGGTGCTTCTCCGCCGCGCGGAGCCGGTTCCACAGGTTCCACATCGGTCACACGAACGTCCCGGAAGGAGCGGTATGTCGCAGCGACGCGTCATCACCGGCCGCAGCCAGGAACCCCGTCAGCGGTTCGCCGAGGAGCTGCGGACGCTGAGGGCGGGGAGCGGGACGAGCCTGCGGGCGCTCGGCGAACGCCTCGGCTGGGACTGGTCGTTGTTCGGCAAGATGGAGAAGGGCGAGACGCTGGGCAGCCCGGAGGTCGTCCAGGCCCTCGACACGCACTACGGCACGCCGGGACTGCTGCTCGCACTCTGGGAATTGGCGGCCGGGGACCACACGCAGTTCCGCGAGCGGTACCGGCGTTACATGGCACTGGAGGCGAAGGCGGTGAGCCTGTGGCACTTCGCGGTGAGCGTCCTGCCGGGCCTGCTGCAGACACCGGGGTACGCGCGGGAGGTGCTGGCGGCGGGCGGGCTCAAGGGCAAGGAGCTCGAACAGCAGGTCGAGGCGCGGATGGGGCGCCGGGAGGTGCTGGAGGGGGAGGACGCGCCCCGGTTCCGGACGATCCTCTCCGAGGCGGTCCTGCGGACGCCGATGCGGGACATGGGGGAGTGGCGGGAGCAGCTTGAGTACCTCGGGGAAGCGGCGGAACGTGACCATGTGACGGTTCACGTGCTGTTGCAGAGCGCCGGTCTGCACGGCCTCATGGGCGCCGACATGTGGTACCTCCTTCTTCCGGACGGCAGGACCGTCGCGTATACCGAGAACGGGTACCAGGGCGAACTCATCGAGGAACCAGGCCCTGTTGTGCGTTTGCAGAGCACGTACGATGCGGTGCGTGACCTGGCGCTCACCCCGGCCGAGTCGCGCAAGTTCATCCTGCGGATGTTGGAGGAAGCAACGTGCGATCCATCGACCTGACTGCCGCATCCTGGCGCAAGAGCAGTTACAGCAACCAGGACGGTGGAGCATGCGTCGAGGTCTCCCACGACTTCGCCGCCGCCGTCCCGATACGGGACAGCAAGGTCCCGCACGGCCCGGTGCTCGTGTTCCCGGCCGCCGGCTGGGCCACCTTCGTCTCGGCCGTCAGGGACGGGCGGTTGAGCGGCTGAAAACGCGAGCCGAGCCGCGTACCTCCAGCGCCCCCTTACGGCGGTCGAGAGTCCGGCGTCGTCGAGATCGTCGTGGGAATTCGGCTCATGGGATCCTCTGTGTGATGGCCTTACTCGAGTTCCGCCGCGCGCCTCTTGAGGTCCTCGGCGAAGGTGTCCCAGTCGGGTCCGAAGCACAGCAGGTCCGCGGCTGCCTCCCGGAGCAGTCGTGGGTCGTCGGGGCGTTGCAGGCAGGCCAGGTGGTAGGCGAGGTTCCGGGCCCAGGGCGGCAGGGCTGTCCAGTCCTCGGCGAGGACGTCCCGGAGCATGGCGAGGATCTCGTCGGCCGTCGCGAAGGTGAGCTTCTCGACGAACTCACGGGCCGCCTCGGCGACCTGCCGACCGTCGGCGCCGTCGATCGCCTGACTGAGGCTCCTGGCCGCGAGGGCCGGATCGGGCATGTCTCACTTCTCCTTGCGGATGGGAAATTCGTGTACCACCACCCAGTACTCGAATTCCTCGACCGAGGCCGCGCACAGGTGACGGCCGTCAACCGAAATTGCAACGAACTCCGGTGAGCCTGTCGCTGCGGAAACGCGGGAAGGGAGGTTCTTGCCGACCGGGTCCTTGACGCGAATCCAGCCGACCTCGCTCCCTCCCGGAATGGGCGGGAGCATGAGGAACTCGCCGTTCTCCGCGCGCAGTGAGGCTTGCGCCGCGTGGTGATGCCACGCCTCGTCCAGTTCATCGGCGGCGTGCGGGGTGGTGGCGGAAATCGCGGCGACCGGCTCGACCTCGAATCCGTTGACCGCGTGGATGGCGGCATTCACGGGTGGGCCGCCTTGCGCCGCCTCTCCCGTCACCTCGAGGCCGCAGCGCTTGAGCAGCCGTACGGCGGCTTCTCGGTCGGTCGTCATCAGTTCCCGTAGTCCTCGACGTAGGTGGCGATCAGTTCGAACAGGGCGTCGGCCCGGTGCCGGTCCTCGCGGCTCCGCTCACGATCACCCCTCCAGCAGATCATCGACATAGCCCTGCAACTGAGGAGGAAGATCGGCGAGGGGGATCTCACGCAGTGGGGAAAGCGTGTCGAGGCCGACGTGGCCGGTGGAGGCGAGCTCGACGAGGGCGTGCAACTCGGCTTCCAGGGCGGCGTTCCTCCCTTCGGAGACGGCAGCGGTCGCCAGCAGTGTCGCCAGGGCCGATGCCTGAGCCGGTGTGCAGGCGCCCAGATGGTCGGTCACTTCGTCGGCGGCGCGCTCTCGGACCTGCGCATCGCCTTCCAGAACCCTGCGTGCGATTTCAATGAATTTGCGGGAATCCAATTCGGGGCACCCGTTGTCATCGGTGCGGAAGCGAAAATCGGGCCGAGAGGACTTCCACTGCCCGGTCAGGCCGGCTCTCGGCGGCGAAATGCTACCCAGGCCGCGTTCACGGCGGTCCGGAGTCCGGCGTCGTCGAGGTCGCCGGGTTCGGCGAGGCCGGGGTCGACCGAGTAGTCCTCGAGGATCATGAACACCTGGCCGAAGAGGTCGCCGAGGGCCCCCTGGACCCGTTCCCCGTTCGCCTGGGAGGCGCGCCGTGCCTTCCACCAGCCGTGCGCGAAGTCCGGTGCGCCGCACGTCCCGTCGGTGAAAGCGTCCAACAGCGCCAGTTGCCGGGCTGCCGCACTGGACGGGTCGACGTCACAGGGGCGCGACCATGCCTTGTGGCCAGGTGGGTGAGCGGCGGCCACGGACAGCACCTCCCTCAGGTCCCGTGACTCTCGGGGTTCTGGTTCGGTGACCATGGAAACTCATTGCGCTTTCTACGAGAACAGGAGGCGATCGCTTACAGACAGGTGAGGCGTCACCCGGATCTCCATCGTCCCCGTGCACTCACCCATGTCGAAATCGATGGAAATGTGCTGGGTGGATCGCCCCGAGGTGAAGGAAAGGCGCGTCGCGCTCTCGCGGAAGACGTCCAGCACCTCGATTCCCCGATCATCCACCCAGCGAATCCTCACCGACCTCGCGGGCGCGTCGTAGGAGAGGACGAGAGACTGACCGGAATCATTTCGCAGGGCGAGAACCCGCGCGCCGCTCTCGTCGGAGCAGGGCCACTCGCCTGTGGTCTCGTGGATCTCTTCGTCGTCAGGGATGATGAACTCTCGGTACACGTCCGACTCTTGCCTTCCCCCGCACGATGGCCAGTGGCCCGGCCTGTCGCGAACTCTGACGATTTCACGGGCCCCAGGACTCTCAACTCCCGTAGTCCTGGACCATTGCGGCGATGAGTGATCGCAGGGCCGCGGCACGGTGGCGGTCCTCGTGCTGCTCCCGCAGGGACTCGTCGGCGGCCCGGAGCCGGGCCAGGGCGTTCGGCTCGCCGTCCAGCAGGTCGTCGACGATCGGCTGTGTGACCAGGTCCAGGCACTCGGTGAGCAGCCGACGGGTGGCCGGCGACGGCGGGGCGGGGTCCGGGTCGGCGTACGGCAGGGTCAGGTGGCGCGCGGGGTCGGTGAGGCTCCAGCCGACGACGGCGCCGTGCTGGACAAGGAGTGCCACGTCGGGGGCGATGCCGATGCAGGCGTCCACCGGTTCGTCCAGCACGTCGAGATCGCGCAGAGAGACCAGCACGGCATCTCCGGGAGAGCGGCACAGAACCGTGCACGTCTCGTGCCGGAAGTCCCGGACCTCGTCCGCACGGAGCCCGCCCGGCCGTACTGCCGGCAGGACGGGAAGGCGGGTGGAGGTTTCGGCGGCCGCGGACACGTACGGCAGTTGGAGCTCGGCCCCGACCAACTTCCGGCTGGCCGGGTCGAACCGCAGGACGTCAGGCGTGTCCCACAGCCAGTCCTGGCTGCCGAAGGTGTCCGCGAGGAACCGCACACGCTCCGCCGCGTCCGCGTAGTGCATGACGCGTACAGAGTCGCCTGCGAAGCGAGGGGTGATGTGCAGCGAATCGTCCGTCACCGTAGCGCGCCAGTCGCCGTCGAACGACAGTTTCGTGGTCATTCTTGCCTCATCTGATCTGCACTCCTGGGGCCAGGTTGCCGAACTTGCCCGGAATCCTGCCCTCCACGACGTCCTCGTGGGTAACCGGCTTGCCGGGGTCTGACGGGCTGCCGCCGAGCGCCTTCGCGCCGGAATCACCCTTGATGCCCGACTCCCCGTACGCCGTGATGGCCTGGCCCTGCTTGGAGCCGGGCCCGTAGACCACGGCAATGTCATTGTCCTTTCGGAAGATGAAGTTTCCTGACTGGCCCGATGACTGGTATACGGCATCGGGGTTCTTCAGGATTTCAAGAACCCGCTCGTCGGTAAAGCCGTGCCCTGTGTCCCCGTGGTAGTCGGCGTGTTTCTTGAGTTCGCCGTTCTGTGCCCGGGCGAGGACTTCGTCCACGATCTTGTCGATCCGCTTCTGTGCCTTCTCCTCCTTCGTGTACTTGGGCATGAGGCCCAGCGGGTCGCACCCGTCGAGCGGGTTCTCCACGTACGCGACGGGGTTCGGGGCGGGAGCCAGCCCCAACGGGTCCGGGGAGGTGTAGCGGCCGGTTTCGGGGGCGTAGTGGCGGAAGCAGTTGTAGTGGAGGCCGGTCTCGGGGTCGTAGTACTGGCCGGGGAAGCGCAGGGGGGTGTACGCGCTGCTGTCGCGGGACCAGGCCGTGGTACCCCAGAGGGTGCTGCGGGTGCGCCAGGCGATGTCGCCGCTCTCGTCGATGAGTTCGGTCGGCGTGCCCACCAGGTCGGTGGCGATGGCGAAGAACCGCCGGTCGATCTCCTCCTGGCGGGCGTCGGCCGTGAGAATGCGCTCGGTCTGGGCCAGGGGGACGACGTCCCGGTGGTCCCAGGTGAGGGCGACCGTGTGCGGGACGTCCGGCTGGCGGCTGGTCTGCTCGCACAGGGTCAGGCCGTCCCAGGTGAACCGGACCTCCTCGACCACGCTCTCGCCGTCGGCCGCCAGGCGCTGTTTCGCGGTGCGGCGGCCGAGCGGGTCGTAGCGGTACCTCCACCGCGTCCCGTCGGGAGTGGTGACGGAGGTGAGGCGGTTCTCCGTGTCCCAGGTGTAGCGCCAGGTGTCCGGCTTGCGGGAGAGGCGGGTCTTCTGCCGCAGGACGACCCGGCCGAGGGCGTCGTACTCGAAGCGGACGTCCCCGGCGCGGGTGAGGGTGGTGCCGGTGTAGGCGCGCGGTCCGGTGGCCTCGCGGCCGGGGTGACCGGACGGCCAGGACGCCGAGGTCTGGTTGCCGGCGTCGTCGTAGGCGTACCGCTCCGTCCATCCCCGGGCGTGGACGGCGGTGACGCGGCCCACCCGGTCGAGATCGAAGGTGCGGGAGCCCGACAGCCGGTCCGCGACGGAGGTCAGTCGGCCGTCGGCGCGGTAGGAGTAGGCGCGGCTGTTGACGTCGCGCCCACCGGCGGTGATGTGCTGCGAGGCGAGCCGTCCGGCCTCGTCCCAGGCGGAGGTCATGGTGATCGCGTCGCCGAAGATCCGGGTGAGCTCCCGGCCGGCGGCGTCGTGCGCGAAGTCGATCCGGTGACCGCCGCTGGTCAGGCGCTGCGGCAGCCCGTCGGTGTCGTAGGAGTAGGAGGTGACGTGACCGGTGGGTGTGGTGCGGCGCGTACGGCGACCCAGGACGTCGTAGGCGTACAGGACCGGGCGGCCGTCGACCAGTTCCGCCTTGGTCAGTCCTCGGCGGTCGTACTGGTAGCGCAGTTCGCCGTCCGGTCCCGTCGCCTCCACGAGGCGGCCCGCCCGGTCGTACGCGTAGTGCGTCACGCGGCCGTCGACGTCCTTGCGGACGACCTGACCGAGCTGGTCGCGCTCGAACGAGACGGTCCCGCCGAGTGCGTCGACACGGGCGGCGAGCCGGCCCGCGGCGTCCGTCCGGTAGGTCAGGGTGCGGCCGTCGAAGTCGGTCTCGGAGACGATGTCGCCGGCGGCGTCGTACGTGTAGGTCCAGGTCAGCCCCTGCGGGTCGGTGACGCGGGTGAGGCGCAGCTCGGCGTCGTGCTCGAACTCGTAGCGGGCGCCGTCGGGCCGCGTGCGGGCGACCGGCAGGTCGAAGTGGGTGTACTCGAAGCGGGAGACGCCACCGGACGCGTCGGTGTGGGTGAGGCAGTTGCCCTCGCCGTCGTAGGTCCATGACTCCGTGGCGCCGTCAGGACCGGTGCGCCGGGCGAGCTGCCCGTCCGCGTGCCACTCCAGGAGGGTGACGCCGCCCGTCGGATCGGTGACCCGGACCGGCCTGCCGAGGCCGTCCCGCTCCGTGCGGGTGACGGCGCCGCCGGGACCGGTCACCTCCACGGGCAGCCCGGCCGCGTCGCACACCGCACGTGTCGTGGCTCCGAGGGCGTCGGTGACGGAGGTGAGCCGGCCGGCGTCGTCGTAGGTGTAGCGGGTGGTGGAGCCGGCCTGGTCGGTGACCGAGGTGCGGTTGCCGCGTTCGTCGTACGCGTGGACCATGCGGGTGCCGTCCGGCGCGACGACCTCCACCGGCAGGCCGAACGGGCCGCGCACGGTGTGCAGTTCGCTTCCGTCGGGGCGGGTGGCGGAGACGACCCGGCCCGCCTTGTCGTAGGTGAAGGCGGTGGTGAGGCCCAGTGGGTCCGTGCGAGCCCGGAGGTTGCCGCGGGCGTCGTAGGTGAAACGGGTGGTGCGGCCCAGGGGGTCGGTGGTGGCGATCACCCGGGAGTGCCGGTCGACGAGGTGGCGGGTCGCGTGGCCGTCGGCCGTGGTGAGGGTGGTGGTGCGGTGGCCCGTCTCGGGGTCGGGTTCGGTGTAGGTGAGGGTGATCTGGACGTGGCCGGCCTCGCCGCCCTCCGCGACGACGCGGTCGTGGTCGTCGTAGAGGTAGTCGTAGCGGCTGCCGCCCGAGTCGATCCAGGCGATGACGCGGTGGCGGTCGTCGTGGAGGAAGGTGGTCGTCGCGCCCGACGGCTTGGTGACGGTGGTGAGGTCGCCGTCCTGGTAGCCGTACGACATCAGGGGCAGGTCCGTGCCGCCCTCGCCCGCGCCGGCCAGGGACAGGGCGGTGACCAGGCCGTCGGCGGTGGTCAGCTTCACCCGGTGGCCCGCCGAGTGGACCAGGGCCCGTGGCAGGCCGTCCCCGCCGCGGTCGACGGTGATCGTGTGGCCGTTGCGTTCGGTGACGGTGGAGAGCCAGGCGGTGCCGTCGCCCCCCGGTTCGGTGCCGGGCGGGGCGGTGAAGCGGCGGGTCAGACCGGTGTCGGGGTCGGTGACCGTGTAGTCGCCGTCGGTCTCGCGGGCCAGCAGGGTGCGGGCCCTGCCCGATTCGGGTGCGGTGGGCGCGCCGGGGACCGGGTGCGGGTACGGGATCAGGAGTCCGTCGGCGGTGACGTGCAGGACACCGACGGCGTCGATCTGGAGGCGCTCGTCGACGGTGGACGTCCAGGCGGGGCCCAGGAAGCGGCCGGCCGTGCAGCCGGACTCGGTGCGGCGGGTGAACACCAGCGGCAGGATGCCGGGGATCTCCAGGTCGGTCTGCGGCAGGAACATCCGGCCCGAGGCGAGGTCGACGGGGTCGGTGCCGTCGGTGGTGCGGTCGCCGTCGGGGCGGTTGTGGGTGCCGTCCGGGGCGTCGTCGACCAGCCTCCGCACCCGCGCGGCGTCGGCGGCGTCCTCGGCGATGCGGATGCCCTTCACCGCGGCGCCGCCGCCACCGGTGGCCGCGGTCAGCGCCAGGTCCGGGATGAGCCGGCCGAAGCCCTCGGCCGGGTCCTTCATGAAGTCGCCGATCATCTGCTTGCCGGTGCCGACGGGGTCGTTGGCGGCGACCACCAGACCCGCGGCCAGACTGTTCAGGGACGTGGCGTACTCGGCCGGGTGCGTGATGTTGTACGGGTCCGTCGGGTTCACGCTGCGCACGAAGTTGAGCAGCCCGGCCGTGCCCTTGATGATGCCGCCGCCGACGTGGTCGCCCATGATCTGCAGTTCCTGCAGCCCGTCGCCCAACTGCTCCGTGTACGACGGCTTCTTCGGGGCCATGTCGCGGGCGGCGCGCACCGCCGTGCGGGCGGTCTCCGCCGCCGAGTTCCGCTGCGTGCGGGCCTCGGCGAGGATGTCCTGGGCCTCCTTCATCAGCTTCTTGCCGGGGTCGTCGAACGTCGACGCGGGTTTGGGCGGCAGCGAGGCCGGGTCGCGCTTGCCCGCCGGCTGGGCGTTGTAGCGGTCGACGGCGCTGTTGTAGTCGTCGACCTTCTTGCGGTGGGCGCTGGCTGCGTCCTCGGAGGCCTTGACGCCCTCCTTCCACTTGTCGATCGCCGTCTGCGCCTGCCCCTGCGCCCAGGTGACGCTGTCGGCGAACGCGTCCAGCGCGGCGGCTGCCTTCTCGACCGCGTCGGCGGCGTTGTACCACTTGGGCGGCTGGGTGCTCACCGCGGTCCGCAGCGCCTCGGCCGTCTCGCCCTTGAGCCGGGACGGGTCCATGCCCTTGAGACCGTCGCCTGTGCCGTCAAATGCCTTCTGGAAGGCGCGGAGTTTCGTGGCGGTGGCGGTGATCTTGCCGGGGCTGCCGTAGATCAGCTTGGTCTTGTCCTCGGTCTGGCCGAGGTCCATCTCGTCGACCTCGGCGCCCAGCCGGTTGGCCACCGAACGGGACTGCTCGCGCACCCAGTCCGCGCCGGACTCCCAGCCGACGTCGTCCAGCCGGTCGGCGGTCCAGTTGCCCGCGTCCTCGACCCGGTTGCCCACCCACTCGACGCCGTCCTCGACCACGTCCTCGACCGAGTCGGGCGTGATGTCGCTGATGAAGTCGCCGATACCCATGGTCAGTTCCCCCCGGGCTCACCCTGTTGCTGTTCCTGCCGGGCGCGTTCCTCCGGCGACGGGCCGAAGGTGTCGTCCAGCGCCTGGTTCCACTGGTCGTCGGAGATGCCGAGCGCGTCGTTGAGCATCTCCGACTGCTGACCGCCCCGGCCCTCGGTGAGGACGGTGCGGCCGGTGTCCTTCCAGGTCTGCCCCATCTCGTCGCCGGCCTTGTCCCACGACTCGGCACTCCAGTCGGGGTCCAGGTAGTCCGGCGTGAAGATGTCGCCCCAGTTCTGCTGGGCGATCTCCTCCTCACCGGCGTGCGGGTTGCCGCCGAACAGGGAGTTGGCGCCCACCTTGAGCGTGCCCGCCACGTACTGGTCGTGCTCCCACAGGGTGCCCGCCGCCAGCCCGAGACGGTTCGCGAGCTCGCTCGCGTCGTGCACCAGCGCGCGCACCCCCCACTCCCAGCGCTCGCAGAAGTCCTCGAAGTCGACCGAGAGGCCGTGGTGCCCGGCCTCCATCCCGGTCATCGCCAGCTCCGAGAAACCCTTGCCCATGATCGAGCCGGTGGCGCCGCCGAGGTCACCGAGCTGGTCGATCGTCGCACCCACGCCCTGCGTGAACTTGGCGACGGACGCCTTGTCGAGATTCAGGTCCGTACCGTCACCGCTCACGACCGCGGCCCCCGTTCCGTCTCAGGCCCCGCCGCACGTCCCGCCGCACCGGCGTCGACGGCGACCGCGTCCGGGACGATGCCGACGACCGGCGGGAAGAACATCGACCCGTCCTCGGTGGCGATGTCGACGGCGAGACCGGCGGGCTCGTCCAGGGCGGGCACGATCTCGTCGACGATGCGCGCGCCCAGCAGCGCCGCGTACTCCATCGGCTGGTCACCGGGCCCGTGCCGCAGCGCGAACCGGGCCAGCGCCGTCTCGTCGGTGAACCCGCAGATCCACCGCACCCCGCCCGAACGCACCGACCACAGACCGCCGTCGGCCACCGGCACCAGAAGCACCGAGCGCCGCATCTCACCGACCAGGGCACGGGGGTCGTCCCCTCCCCTTCTCCGCTCGGCGATCCGCTCGGCAAGCGCCGCCCCGGTCTGCTGCACGGTTCCTCCCCGGTCGTCGGTGACTGATGGCACCGTAGAACAGGACGCGCGGTATGACCGAGTCGGTTCTTGTGAAGGTGTCGAAGCCGCGGAGGGGAACACGCCCTGGCTCAGGCGGACCCCCGCCGCGCCGAGCCGGGCGTACCAGGCGCGCATCCTGCCCGCGGCTCCCGCGTTCAGCAACTGGTCCACGGCGCCGGTGGAGTTCGTGGAGCCGGTGGAGCCGACGGGTGCGGATGCCCGGGACTGCCGCAGGGCGGCGAGGTCCCGCTCCTGTTCGGCGCTCGGCGCGGGGGACAGGTCGGCGCCGCGTCCGACCAGGTCGTACCGTCGGCCCGCCACGTTCGGGCGAAGGGTCCCGAAGCGGGTGAGGCGTCCGCTCACCTCCACGGGAGCGGTCTGGAAGACGATCCGCAACGCCCGGTCGTGCGCACGCGGTTCGGTGGGAGTCAGGACGAGCAGGACCGGCTCGCACAGCGCCCCCCGCCACAGACTGCGGCGCCAGTGGACGATCTCGGCGTGCTGCTGCTCACTCACGCGACGGCGGGCGGTGCCCGGGGGCCCCAGGTCATGCCGGGGGTGCCGGGTGACATGCGTGGCCCCGAGAGGCACAGAGCGGCCCCGGGGGCGCCCGGCGCGGCACGGGCCCGGCCTGTCCGGCCTGTCCGACGGGCCAGGCGTGGCCGGCCCGTCGGACCACCGGGTTCCCTCGCGCCGGCGGGGCGGGGGTGGTGCCGGACGGCGTGCCGGCGGGTCCGGGGCCGCGGGCGGACGCGGACGGCCGGGCCGCCCCCGAGGGGAGCGGCCCGGCCGGTGCGCGAGAAGGTCAGACCAGGTCGAAGCGGTCCAGGTCGGAGACCTTGACCCAGGCGTCGACGAAGTCCTTGACGAACTTCTCCTTCGCGTCGTCGCTCGCGTAGACCTCCGCCAGCGCGCGCAGTTCGGAGTTCGAGCCGAAGACGAGGTCGGCACGGGTGCCGGCCCACTTGACCTCGCCGGTGGCGGCGTCGCGGCCCTCGAAGGTGCTCTGGTCCTCGGAGGTCGCCTTCCACGTCGTGCCCAGGTCGAGCAGGTTGACGAAGAAGTCGTTGGTCAGGGAGCCGGGCGTGGCGGTGAGGACGCCGAGCTGCGACTGCTGGTGGTTCGCGCCCAGCACGCGCAGGCCGCCGACGAGGACGGTCATCTCGGGGGCGCTCAGGGTCAGCAGGTTGGCCTTGTCGAGCAGCAGGTACTCGGCCGGCAGGCGGTTGCCCTTGCCGACGTAGTTGCGGAACCCGTCGGCGGTCGGCTCCAGCGCGGCGAAGGACTCCGCGTCGGTGTGCTCCTCGGTCGCGTCCACCCGGCCCGGCGTGAACGGCACCTCGACCTCGAAGCCCCCCTCCTTGGCGGCCCGCTCGACCGCGGCGGCACCGCCCAGCACGATCAGGTCGGCCAGCGAGACCTGCTTGCCGTCGGTGCGGCCGGAGTTGAAGGACTGCTGGACACCCTCCAGGGTGCGCAGCACGAGCGCGAGTTGGTCGGGGTCGTTGACCTCCCAGCCGCGCTGCGGCTCCAGACGGATGCGCGCGCCGTTGGCGCCGCCGCGCTTGTCGCTGCCGCGGAACGTCGAGGCCGACGCCCAGGCGGTGGAGACCAGCTGCGAGACCGTCAGGCCGGAGGCGAGGATCTGCTCCTTCAGACCGGCGATGTCGGCGGCGTCGATCAGCTCGTACGTCCGCTCCGGCAGCGGGTCCTGCCACAGCAGGGTCTCCTCCGGGACCTCCGGGCCGAGGTACAGCGACTTCGGGCCCATGTCGCGGTGGGTCAGCTTGTACCAGGCGCGGGCGAAGGCGTCCGCGAACTGGTCGGGGTTCTCGTAGAAGCGGCGCGAGATCTGCTCGTAGACCGGGTCGAAGCGCAGCGCCAGGTCGGTGGTGAGCATGGTCGGCAGGTGCTTCTTCGACGCGTCGTGGGCGTCGGGGATGATGGCCTCGGCGTCCTTGGCCACCCACTGCTTGGCGCCGGCCGGGGACTCGGTCAGCTCGTACTCGAACTCGAACAGGTTCTTGAAGAAGCCGTTGCTCCACTGCGTCGGCGTGGCGGTCCAGGTGACCTCGAGGCCGGACGTGATGGTGTCGCCGCCCTTGCCGGTGCCGTAGGTGTTCTTCCAGCCGAGGCCCTGCTCCGCGAGGGAGGCGGCCTCGGGGTCGTCGCCGACGTGGTCGGCGGGGCCCGCGCCGTGGGTCTTGCCGAAGGTGTGGCCGCCGGCGATCAGCGCGACGGTCTCCTCGTCGTTCATGGCCATGCGGCGGAACGTCTCACGGATGTCGCGGGCCGAGGCCAGCGGGTCCGGGTTGCCGTTCGGGCCCTCGGGGTTGACGTAGATGAGGCCCATCTGGACGGCGCCGAGCGGGTTCTCCAGCTCGCGGTCACCGGTGTAGCGCCGGTCGTCGAGCCAGGTGGTCTCGGGACCCCAGTACACGTCCTCCTCGGGCTCCCAGACGTCCTCGCGGCCGCCGCCGAAGCCGAAGGTCTCGAAGCCCATCTGCTCCAGCGCCACGTTGCCGGTGAGGACCATCAGGTCGGCCCAGGAGAGGCTCTGGCCGTACTTCTTCTTGACCGGCCACAGCAGTCGGCGGGCCTTGTCCAGGTTGGCGTTGTCCGGCCAGCTGTTGAGCGGGGCGAAGCGCTGCTGGCCGGCGCCGGCGCCGCCGCGGCCGTCGCTGATGCGGTAGGTGCCGGCGCTGTGCCAGGCCATCCGGATCATCAGCGGGCCGTAGTTGCCGAAGTCCGCCGGCCACCAGTCCTGCGAGGTCGTCAGCACCTCGGCGATGTCCTGCTTCACGGCCGCGAGGTCGAGGTTCTTGAACGCCTCGGCGTAGTCGAACTCCTCACCGAGCGGGTTGGCCACGGCCGGGTTCTTGGCGAGGATCTTGACGTTGAGGCGTTCCGGCCACCACTGGCGGTTTCCGCCGCCCTGGGTCGGGTGCAGGGCGCGCCCGTGCGCGACCGGGCAGCCGCCGGCCTCCTCCGCCTTCGGTTCCGTGACGATCGCGTCGTGGTTCTCGGTCATTGGGGGGTTCCTTCCGAACTGCGTGGATCACGGGCTTGGCTACCGCGTGGATCGGGTGGATCGGGTGGATCGGTGCACCGGTGGATCAGGTGGTCGACGGGGTCCTGGAGCAGTCGGGGCACAGGCCCCAGTAGATGACCTCGGCCTCGTCGACGGAGAAGCCGTGGTGGTCGGAGGCGGTCAGGCAGGGGGCGTGGCCGACCGCGCAGTCGACGTCGGCGATGGCACCGCAGGAGCGGCACACGAGGTGGTGGTGGTTGTCCCCGACACGGCCCTCGAACCGGGCGGGGCTGCCCGGCGGCTCGAGACGGCGCAGGAGACCGGCCGCGGTGAGCGCGTGCAGCGCCTCGTACACGGCTTGCAGCGATATGTGGCCCACGCGGTCGCGGACGCCCGCGGCGATCGCCTCGACCCCGAGGTGGTCGCCTTCGCGCACGGTGTCGAGCAGCGCGACGCGGGCGGCCGTCACCCGCAGGCCGGCACCGCGCAGCTCCTCCGCCGTGGACGGAATCCCGGGTGCGGTCATGGACACCAACCTACCCCCATAAACACGAACGGTTCAAGAAATGGAATCGGTCCAATTCTGAGTCGCGTCGTTTCGTGATCATGGTGTGCGTGTCGTGGCGTGCGCAAGGAGTCACGGGTGAACGTGTCGTGCGCGAGGTGGCCGCGGCGGGCTCCTCGGCTGGTGCGGAAGCGAACGGGTGCCCGGAGCGGGCGGCGCGGCGATCGTCGTTCCGGTGGTTCCGGGGAGGGCGGACGGGGCCGGCCGGGTTCGCCGGGCCGGTGTCACCGGCGTGATGCTCGTCAAGTACGTGGCGGGGGAAGGCAGTCGGGGCCGGTGGGCGGGGTGTTCGCGGAGGCGAAGGCTGCGCTGCGAGGCGGCCGGGAAGCGGTCCGGTGGCTTCCGCGGCGGTCGCGGCCCGTGTCGCTGTTGGGCTGAACGGGTGACTTGGCGTAAGAATGGCTGGTGCAGGCAGTGAAAGCGAGTCAGTTCGGGGGGTGCCGGTGAACCGTTACGACGTCACCGATGAACAGTGGGAAGGGCTCGCTCAGGTCGTTCCGTTGCGCGGCCGGGACGCCTGGCCGTCGGCGGTGGGCCACCGCGCGCTGCCGGACGCGGAGACGGAGACCCGGCGGCGCTTCGTCGTCCTGCGGGTCAACGTCTTCGCGGACGCGCGCGAGGTCGCCGAGACCCTGATGGCCGGCATCCCGGTGCTGCTCGATCTGAGCAGCGCGGAGACCGACGTCGCCAAGCGGGTGCTGGACTTCTCCACCGGCGTGGTCTTCGGCCTCGCCAGCGGCATGCACCGGGTCGACCGCAACGTGTTCCTGCTGACCCCGCCGGGCACCGAGGTGAGCGGACTCATGGAGGACGCGGGAGTGTGAGCCGGGCGCGAGGCGCGGGAGCGTGACGGAGGCGCGGGGCGCCGGGGTGGGCGGCGGCCCGTCGCCCCCGCCCCCCGGTCGTCGTGCTCGCCGACGGCTTCGACCGGGACCTCGACCCGCGTCGGCGCCGCAACCTGCTGCGGCTCGCCGTCCGGATGGGCGGGCGCTGTCACATCCGCCGCGTCGGGGCGGTGAGCGACGCCTCCTGGGCGGCGGGGACCGCCGGGGTGACGGTGGTACACCTGGAGCCGTGACAGAACATCTCGACGTGGCGAAGCTGCAGCGCAGGCTGGCCGAGTTCGCGGCGGCCCGGAACTGGCAGCCATACCACACCCCCAAGAACCTCGTCTCCGCGCTCAGCGTGGAGGCCTCCGAACTGGTGGAGATCTTCCAGTGGTTGACGCCGGAGGAGTCGGCGCGCGTGATGGACGACCCGGACAGCGCGCACCGGGTGACGGACGAGGTCGCCGACGTCCTCGCGTATCTGCTGCAACTGTGCGAGGTGCTCGGCATCGATCCGCTGGCCGCGCTCGACGCGAAGATCGACCGCAACGAGCGGAGATTTCCGGCCCCGTGACCGGCCCTGCACGGGGACCGGCCCTGCACGGGGACCGGCCCCGCACGGGCGGCGGGACGGGCGTCCGAGGCCGCCAACTAACGGAATCACGCCCTCCGTTATTACTCTTCGTGAGCGTTCCGGAGCCCGACACCGATTTGTTGTCCACAGATTTCGGTCTTCCTCTGGCTTTTCGTCCCGCCGCCCTTCACTCTGGGTAGTGATGAGGTGACGTGGACGTGCGCGGAGCACGTCGGGACAGACGGGGGCGCCCCATGGACGCGGTGCGGCTCATCCTGACGAGTAGCCGGGCTCTCGCGGGTGGTGACGGCGGGAGACGGACCCTGACCGAGGCGTGGCAGGCGCAGGCCCTGGCCCAGGCGATCGGCAGTCGCCTCGCGGTCTCGGGCCCGCCCGAACTACGCGGCGAGGCACTGAGGTTGACCGAGCTGGCGGGCCGGGGCTGCGGGGTGCTGGACACCCCGGACCTCGACCCCGGCGACCTGCTCGCCGCCCGGCTCACCGAGCTGGACGACGCCCGCGAAACCCTCCTCCGCCTGGGCGACCTGCTCGGCGAGGTCGGCATCGCCCTCGTCGGCGTCGCCAGTTCGGCGGCCGACGAGGGGACGTACTGGCAGTGCATGGAGGCCATCGACGCGGCGGACGAGTCGAGGGACCGGGTCCAGGAGATGCTGCGCAAACTGGCGGCGCGGGAAGGGGTGCTGCGGGAGGGGTGACCCGCGGGAGGGCCGGGCGCCGCCGGCACACCCGGCGTTCCGGCCCCGTGCGGCACCCGCGGGCCGGGACGGACGGTGCAGGAGGGGATGCCGAGGTCGACGGGGTTTCTCGTGCAGGATGGAGGCATGGATCTCCGCATTTTCACCGAGCCCCAGCAGGGCGCCACCTACGGCACACTCCTCACGGTGGCGAAGGCCACCGAGGACCTCGGCTTCGACGCCTTCTTCCGCTCCGACCACTACCTGAAGATGGGTGACGTGGACGGCCTGCCCGGCCCCACCGACGCCTGGATCACCCTCGCCGGCCTCGCCCGGGAGACCAGGCGCATCCGGCTCGGCACGCTCATGACCGCCGCCACCTTCCGGCTGCCCGGCGTCCTCGCCATCCAGGTCGCCCAGGTGGACCAGATGTCCGGCGGCCGCGTCGAACTCGGCCTGGGCGCGGGCTGGTTCGCCGAGGAGCACGCCGCGTACGGCATCCCGTTCCCGAAGGAGAAGTTCGGCCGCCTGGAGGAGCAGCTCGAGATCGTCACGGGCCTGTGGGCGACGGACGCCGGCCGGACCTTCGACTTCCAGGGGGAGTACTACCAGCTCAAGGACTCGCCCGCGCTGCCCAAGCCCGCCCAGGCGAAGGTCCCCGTGCTCATCGGCGGTCACGGGGCGACCCGTACGCCCCGGCTGGCCGCCCGTTACGCCGACGAGTTCAACATGCCGTTCAGTTCGGTCGAGGACACCGAGCGGCAGTTCGGCCGGGTCCGGGCCGCCGCCGAGAAGGCGGGGCGCGCACCCGAGGCGATCACCTACTCCAACGCCCTCGTGGTGTGCGTCGGCAAGGACGACCGGGAGGTGGCCCGCCGTGCCGCCGCGATCGGCCGCGAGGTCGACGAGCTGAAGGAGAACGGCCTGGCGGGCACCCCGGCCGAGGTCGTCGAGAAGATCGGCCGCTACGCCGGGATCGGCTCCACGCGCCTCTACCTCCAGGTCCTCGACCTGCACGACCTGGACCACCTGGAGCTGATCTCCGCCCAGGTCCAGTCGCAGCTGCCGTAACGACCCCGCACGCCTCGCGTGCTCCCGGCGCCGGACGCACACGCCGCGCGCCGCGCACACGTCGCGTGCCGCACAGCCGCGCCCTGGACTGCCGGGTCCCGGACAACGTTGTCCGACGCCCGGACCGCGACGGCGCGCAGGCACCCGCACCCGCACCCCGGCCTTCCGGGCCTCGGACAACGATGTCCGGTGCCCGGAACGCGGCGGCGGACACTGTGACAGCCCTGTGACCGGAATTATGGCCTCCACCACAGTCGCCGGGGCGGCCCCCTGATGAGGTGGCCGGATGCGCAGACCCGCCCCCCTCCTCCTTCCGGTCCTCGCCACCGTCCTGCTGCTCTCGGCGTGCGGCACGGAACGCGCCGGCACCGGGAGCACCGGCCGCGGCGGGGGCACCCCCTCGCCCGGTGTCCAGGTCACCGACCCGGGCGTCGACGGGGTCCGGATCACCTCGGTGACCGTCCCGTCACCCTCCCCGTCCCCCCGGCGCAGCCTCTCGGTCACCCCCGACCGGCTGCCCGCCGACTCCGGCGTCTCCGCCGCCTACGAGGTCACCAACCAGGGCTCCGAGGCGATGACGTACACGATCCTCGTCGACTTCACCGACGACGCCGGTGAGGTCATGGGCAACCGGCGCGAGACCGTGCGCGTGGTCGGCCCGGAAGAACCGTCCGCGGCACCGTCTCCCTGGGCGTCGTGGCGCCGGGATCCTCGTCGGTGACACGGGCCGAGATCGCCGACGTCACCAAGGTGCCCGCGGCCGAGGCACCGGCCGAGGCGGGCGACTGCCCGTCCTCCGGGATCCGGGTCACCGCCGACCGGGGCGACGCGGCGATGGGCCTGCGCGTGGTGGGCCTGCACCTGGAGAACCGTGGACCGCGCGACTACGCCGTCCACGGCTACCCGCTGCTGGAACTGCTGGACGACGACCGTGAGCCGGTCGACGGCGTCGAGATTCTCGAGGGCAGCGGCGAGATCACCACCGGGGCCGGGCCCGACGAGGCGCCCGAGCCCGTCACCCTGAAGCCGGGCGAGACGGCGAGGGCGAGTCTGGTGTGGCGCAACACCACCGACTTCGGCACACCGGTGAACGTCCCCTACGTCCGGGTCCGGGCGAAGGCGGGCGCCGAACCGGTCATGGTGACGCCCGGACTCGACCTCGGCACCACCGGAAAGCTCGGCGTCCGGCCGTGGAAACGGACGGCGGGGTAGCGCGGGAAAATCCCGGGTGCCCGTGCCCCGATCTCTGTACGTTGGAGAGGCGCGCAGGCGCACCACCAGCGCTTTCGCTCCTTCCGAACCCTTTCGAGGCACCCACCGTGTTCCTGACGATCACCACCACCGGCACCCC
Organism: Streptomyces sp. NPDC051051; assembly: GCF_040682975.1. Classification (NCBI taxonomy): domain Bacteria; kingdom Bacillati; phylum Actinomycetota; class Actinomycetes; order Kitasatosporales; family Streptomycetaceae; genus Streptomyces; species Streptomyces sp. NPDC051051. Next base: position 59,853 of record NZ_JBFBCB010000037.1, on the reverse strand, counting down.
CGAACGCCCCGCCACCGACCTGGGCTTCCTGCTGCACAAGCATCCCGACAAGGCGCAGACGTTCTCCACCTCCTACGGCACGGCGCACGTCCTCTACCCCGAGGCGGACGCCGAACGCTGCACGGCGGCGCTGCTGCTGGAGGTGGACGCCGTGGCGCTGGTCCGCCGGGGCAAGGGCAAGGGCCGCGGCGGCGCCCCCGACGCGGCGCTCGCCCAGTACGTCAACGACCGCCCGTACGCGGCCTCCTCGCTGCTCGCCGTCGCACTGAGCGGCGTCTTCTCCAGCGCCATGCGGGGCGTGTGCGCGGCGAAGCCCGAACTCCCCTCGCAGCCAAGGCCCTTGCGCGTCGAGGTGCCCGCGCTGCCGGCGCGCGGCGGCCCCGGCCTCGTGCAGCGCCTCTTCGAGCCGCTCGGCTGGACGGTGACCGCCGAACCGGTCGCGCTGGACCCGGAGTTCCCCGACTGGGGCGACTCGCGGTACGTGCGTCTCGTGCTGCGGTCCGAGGCGCTGACCCTCGCCGAGGCCCTGCGGCACCTGTACGTCCTGCTGCCCGTCCTCGACGACGCCAAGCACTACTGGGTGTCCCCCGACGAGGTCGACAAGCTGCTGCGCGCCGGGGAGGGCTGGCTGCCCGGCCACCCCGAGCAGAAGCTCATCACCAGCCGCTACCTGTCGCGCCGCTGGTCGCTGACCCGGCAGGCGATGGAGCGCCTGGAGCTGGTGCGGCTCGCCGAGACCGACGACACCGCGGTCGAGGAGATCGACAACGCGGTCGAGGCGGAGGCGGAGGCCGAGGAGAAGTCGACCCCGCTGGCCGTGCGGCGCCGGGACGCGATCATCGCCGCGCTCGGCGAGTCCGGCGCCGCCCGGGTCCTCGACCTGGGCTGCGGCCAGGGGCAGCTGGTGCAGGCGCTGCTGAAGGACCCGCGGTTCACGGAGATCGTCGGCGTCGACGTGTCGATGCGCGCGCTGACCATCGCCTCCCGGCGGCTGAAGCTGGACCGGATGGGCGAGCGGCAGGCCTCCCGCGTCCAGCTGCTGCAGGGCTCGCTCGCCTACACCGACAACCGGCTCAAGGGCTACGACGCGGCCGTGCTCAGCGAGGTCGTCGAGCACCTCGACCTGCCGCGGCTGCCCGCCCTGGAGTACGCGGTGTTCGGCTCTGCCCGCCCCCGCACGGTCCTCGTGACCACCCCGAACGTCGAGTACAACGTCCGCTGGGAGACCCTCCCGGCCGGCCACGTCCGGCATGGCGACCACCGCTTCGAGTGGACCCGCGAGGAGTTCCGCACCTGGGCCGGTGCGGTGGCCGAACGACACGGTTACCACGTGGAGTTCACGCCCGTCGGACCGGAGGACCCCGAGGTCGGACCGCCGACCCAGATGGCCGTGTTCGCCCTGCGGACCACGAACGAGAAGGAGGCGAAGGCCGCATGAGCGACACACGGGCAACCACCGTGCAGGGCCGCGTCCTGCCCGTCACCGACCTCTCCCTCGTCGTGCTCGTCGGCGCGTCCGGGTCGGGCAAGTCCACCTTCGCCCGGCGGCACTTCAAGCCCACCGAGGTCATCTCCTCCGACTTCTGCCGCGGCCTGGTCGCCGACGACGAGAACGACCAGAGCGCCTCGCGGGACGCCTTCGACGTCCTGCACTACATCGCCGGCAAGCGTCTCGCGGCGGGCCGGCGCACGGTCGTCGACGCGACCAGCGTGCAGCAGGACTCCCGGCGTCAGCTGATCGACCTGGCCCGGCAGCACGACGTCCTGCCCATCGCGATCGTGCTGGACGTGCCGGAGGAGGTGTGCGCCGAACGCAACGCGGCCCGCTCCGACCGCTCCGACATGCCCCGCCGGGTCATCCAGCGGCACACCCGCGAACTGCGCCGCTCGCTGCGGCACCTGGAGCGTGAGGGCTTCCGCAAGGTGCACGTCCTGCGGGGCGTGGCGGACGTCGAGAACGCCACCGTCGTCACCGAGAGGCGCTTCAACGACCTGACCCACCTCACCGGCCCCTTCGACATCGTCGGCGACATCCACGGCTGCGCCGCCGAACTGGAGGCGCTGCTCGGCAAGCTGGGCTACGTCGACGGCGTGCACCCGGAGGGCCGCCGGGCCGTCTTCGTCGGCGACCTCGTCGACCGCGGCCCCGACAGCCCCGGCGTGCTGCGCCGCGTGATGGCGATGGTCAAGTCGGGCAACGCGCTGTGCGTGCCCGGCAACCACGAGAACAAGTACGGACGTCATCTGCGCGGCCGCAAGGTCCAGCCCACCCACGGCCTCGCCGAGACCATCGAGCAGATGGAGCGCGAGAGCGAGGAGTTCCGGGCCGAGGTCAGGGAGTTCCTCGACGGGCTCGTCAGCCACTACGTCCTCGACGGCGGCAGGCTGGTGGTGTGCCACGCCGGCCTGCCCGAGAAGTACCACGGCCGCACCTCGGGCCGGGTCCGCTCGCACGCCCTGTACGGCGACACCACCGGTGAGACCGACGAGTTCGGCCTGCCGGTGCGCTACCCGTGGGCGGAGGACTACCGGGGCCGGGCCGCGGTCGTCTACGGCCACACCCCGGTCCCGGAGGCGAGCTGGCTCAACAACACCATCTGCCTGGACACCGGCGCCGTGTTCGGCGGCAAGCTGACCGCGCTGCGCTGGCCGGAGCGGGAGCTGGTCGACGTACCGGCCGAGCGCGTCTGGTACGAGCCGGTGAAGCCGTTGCGGGCCGAGGCACCGGGCGGGCACGACGGGCGTCCGCTGGACCTGAAGGACGTGCACGGCCGGAGGGTGGTCGAGACCCGGCACGCGGGACGGGTGTCCGTGCGCGAGGAGAACGCCGCGGCGGCCCTGGAGGTCATGAGCCGGTTCGCCGTCGACCCGCGCCTGCTGCCGTACCTGCCGCCCACCATGGCGCCGACGCCGACCAGCCGCGTCGAGGGGTACCTGGAGCACCCGGCGGAGGCGTTCGCGCAGTACGCCGAGGACGGTGTGGCGCGGGTCGTGTGCGAGGAGAAGCACATGGGCTCGCGGGCGGTGGTCCTGGTGTGCCGGGACGCGGAGACGGCGCACAGGCGCTTCGGCGTCGCGGGCGGCCCCACGGGCTCGCTCTACACCCGCACCGGCCGCCCGTTCTTCGACGACGAGTCGGTCACCGAGCAGATCCTCGACCGGGTCCGCACGGCGGTCGGCGAGGCGGGCCTGTGGGACGAACTCGACACGGACTGGCTGCTGCTGGACGCGGAGCTGATGCCGTGGTCGCTGAAGGCGGCCGGGCTGCTGCGCTCGCAGTACGCGGCGGTCGGCGCCGCGTCCGGGGCCGTCTTCCCGGGCGCCCTGGCCGCCCTGGAGGGCGCGGCCGCACGCGGGGTCGACGTGCGGGACCTGCTGTCCCGGCAGCGTGAACGCGCGGCGGACGCGGCCGCGTTCACGGAGGCCTACCGCCGCTACTGCTGGACCACGGACGGCCTGGACGGGGTCCGTCTGGCGCCGTTCCAGATCCTGGCCGTCCAGGGCCGCAGCCTCGCCGCCCTGCCCCACGACGGACAGCTGGCCCTGCTGGACCGGCTGGTGGAGCACGACGGCACCGGTCTGCTCCGGACGACCCGGCGCCTGTACGTCGACACGGCCGACCCCGAGTCGGTGCGGGCCGGTGTCGACTGGTGGCTGGAGATGACGGGGCGCGGCGGCGAGGGCATGGTCGTCAAGCCGCTGGGGGCACTGGTGCGCAGCCAGGCCGGCCGCCTGGTCCAGCCGGGCGTCAAGTGCCGGGGACGCGAGTACCTGCGGATCATCTACGGCCCGGAGTACACCCGCCCCGACAACCTCGCCCGGCTGCGGCAGCGCTTCCTGAACCACAAGCGCTCCCTGGCGATCCGCGAGTACGCCCTCGGCCTGGAGGCCCTGGACCGGCTGGCGGAGGGCGAGCCCCTGTGGCGCGTCCACGAGGCGGTCTTCGGCGTGCTGGCCCTGGAGTCGGAGCCGGTGGACCCCCGGTTGTGAGGCGCGGGGCGGCGGGTGGCGGTTCCTCGCCCCCGTCGCCCCTTTCCGTCGTCCCGACCCGGGGGCTGCCCCCCCGGACCCCCGCACCGGCTCGGGACGGACCACGCCCTCGAACACCGGACGGGCCGCGGCGGGGTGTGGAGTCACCGGGGCGGGCGGACCGCGGCGGCGGAGTGCGGTGTCAGCGCACCAGCCGCAGCCGTTCCCCGCACACGCCCACCGTCACCCGCTGCCCCCAGGTCAGTTCCACGGCGTCGCTCTCGATGCCGTCGCCGAAGGCGATCAGCCGTTCCGACTCGACGGTCAGGGCCAGCCGGGCGCCGGCCGTGAGTTCGCCCGCGACCAGGGAGGTTCCGGTGGCCGGGGACGGCCAGGCCTCCCGGACGAACCACAGCAGCCGCTGTTCGGACGGGCCCGGCAGGCGCGGGCCGTCGTCGCCGCGCTGCTGCCGGACCGAGCGGATCCAGCCGGTGGCTCCCGTGCCGGTGCCGACCAGCACTCCGGAGGAGGCCTGGGCCTCGGCGACACCCCCGTCGCCGTCGAGGCCCAGGCGGTACCGGGCGGTCTGGTGGCCGGCCGCGCCGAGGTAGATCTCGTTCAGGGCCACCAGCCGTTGGGTGTCGTCGGCGACGGCCTCGACCATGGTCAGCTCCTCGACGTCCCCGGTGCCGGCCGCCAGCAGCGCCTCGGTGTCGGCGGGCCGGTGGCGGACCAGGACGCCCGGGTTGCGGCCGGGGTCCGTGTCGATGCCCACTACCGGCTGGCCCGCGAGGTACTTGGCGACGTTCGCCACCAGCCCGTCCTGGCCGACCACGATCACCACGTCCTCGGGCGCGAACAGGAAACGGTCCAGGTCCCGCCGTTCGACCCGGCTCTGACGCCAGGTCAGGGGGATCGCCGCCGTCACCCGGGCCAGCGCGCGCCGGGTGGCGCGGTGGCGTTCGGCGATCTCCTCGATGTCCCGGCCCCGCGAGGAGAGGAAGAAGGCGGCCTGGCCGTGCGTGCCGTGCCGGGCCACCAACTCCTCGTACTCCGTGGTGCGGTGGACCAGCACGGCCCGCGGGGCGAGACTCACTGCGGCGCTCCCAGCCTGGCCAGCAGCCCGGTCAGCACGTCGGGCGAGACGGTCAGGCTGTCGATGTGCGGCAGGTTCTCCGCGAGCCGGGTGCCGGTGAGGGCGTGCAGGGTGGCGACGTCGACGTCCGCGTGCACCCGGAGCCAGGCCGCCTGGGCCTGCGCCCGCGCCTCGCCCACCTCGCGGGCCGCCTCCGCCTCCGCGCGGGCGAGCCGTACCGAACGGGTCGCCTCCGCGTCGCCGAGGGCCACGGCGCGGGCCGCCTCCGCCTCCGCCAGCCGGACCAGGCGGGTCGCCTCCGCCTCGGCGCGCACCTTGTCGGCCGCCGCGTCCTCCTCGGCCCCGCGGCGCGCGTTGGTACCGCGCTGGTCGACCAACTGCTCCTCGCGCCGGGCGAGTTCGATCCGGCTGGCGAGTTCGTTCTCGGCGATCGTGCGCTCCCGCTCGACGGCCACCGCCCGTCGCTCGTACGTCGCCCGGTCGGCCTCCTGCTGGATCTGCTCGCGCGCCGGGGTGCGCAGCGCCCGCTCCACCTCGGGTTCCGGCCGCAGCGCCACCACGCGTACGGCGACGATCTCGATGCCGGTGGCGGGCAGCCGGGGCTCCGCCGCGAGCCCGGCCGCGACCCGCTCGCGCACCGCCGTCACCCCGTCGACCAGCGCCGCCGACAGCGGCGTGCGGGCGAGTACGTCGAGCGCGTGCTGCTGGGCCGTCTCGGTCAGCAGGGTGCCGAGCTGTTCCAGGGGAGCGCCGCGCCAGGCCCCGGTGTCGGGGTCGATCGAGAAGTCGAGACGGGCGGCGGCCAGCGCCGGGTCGCCGACCCGGTAGGTCACGGTCGCCTGGACGGCCACGTCCTGGAAGTCGGCCGTACGGGCGTGGAAGGTCATGGCCAGTTCACGGTCGTCCACCGGGACTTCGGAGAGGGCGGCGGTCAGCGGGCGGAACCAGAAGCTGAGCCCCGTACCGTCGTGCGCCAGCCTGCCGGAGCGGTGGTGGCGGATGTGCGCCGTCGGGGCGCCCCGCAGATGGCGCCAGCCCAGGCGCCGGGTGATGTCGGCCACGGGATCCCCCTCGGTCGGATCATTTTCGTCACCAGGACGATAAGCGGGAGATCCATTTATCGTCAAGGGGACGAGAACAAGCTGGTGCGGAATCGGGCCGGAGGCGGGTGAAGGCGGGTCCCGGTGGTCAGGATGGAGGCATGGGATTCCACGTCGACTCCGAGGCCGGGCGGCTGCGCCGCGTCATCCTGCACCGGCCCGATCTCGAGCTCAAAAGGCTCACCCCCAGCAACAAGGACGCCCTCCTCTTCGACGACGTGCTCTGGGTGCGGCGGGCGCGCGCCGAGCACGACGGCTTCGCGGACGTGCTGCGCGACCGCGGCGTCGACGTCCACCTCTTCGGCGACCTGCTCACCGAGGCCCTGGAGATCCCGGCGGCCCGAGCGCTCGTCCTGGACCGGGTCTTCGACGAGAAGGAGTACGGGGTGCTCGCCACCGACCACCTGCGCGCGGCCTTCGAGAACCTGCCCGCGCCCGCACTGGCGGAGGTCCTCGTCGGCGGCATGACCAAGAGGGAGTTCCTCGACGCGCACCCCGAGCCGATCTCCGTGCGCTTCCACGCCATGGAACTCGACGACTTCCTCCTCGGCCCCCTCCCCAACCACCTCTTCACCCGTGACACCTCCGCCTGGATCTACGACGGCGTCTCCATCAACGCCATGCGCTGGCCGGCCCGCCGGCGCGAGACCGTGCACTTCGAGGCGATCTACCGCCACCACCCCCTCTTCCGTCCCGAGGAGTTCCACCTCTGGTCCGAGGGGCAGGCCGACTACCCCTCCACCATCGAGGGCGGGGACGTCCTCGTCATCGGCAACGGCGCCGTCCTCATCGGCATGAGCGAGCGCACCACCCCCCAGGCCGTCGAGATGCTCGCCCACAAGCTGTTCGCGGCGGGCTCGGCCACCACGATCGTCGCCCTCGACATGCCGAAGCGGCGCGCGTTCATGCACCTCGACACCGTGATGACGATGGTCGACGGCGACACCTTCACCCAGTACGCCGGTCTCGGCATGCTCCGCTCGTACACCATCGAGCCCGGTGTCGGGGAGAAGGAGCTCAAGGTCACCGACCACCCGCCGGAGCACATGCACCGCGCGATCGCCGCCGCCCTCGGTCTCAGCGAGATCCGCGTCCTCACCGCCACCCAGGACGTGCACGCGGCCGAACGCGAGCAGTGGGACGACGGCTGCAACGTCCTGGCCGTCGAGCCGGGCGTCGTCGTCGCCTACGAGCGCAACGCCACCACCAACACCCATCTGCGCAAGCAGGGTATCGAGGTCATAGAGATCCCGGGCAGCGAGCTGGGGCGGGGCAGGGGCGGGCCGCGCTGCATGAGCTGCCCGGTGGAGCGGGGGCCGGTGTAGCCGTCGGCGTGCCGGCCGGTGCGGTGCCGCTGGGGAGCCGGGCAGGGATGTATATAAATGCCGAACATCGTATAGACTTCCAAGCCCCTGTCATTGAGACCGTCAATGAACGCGTCAGCGAACCTGCCGCGGAACCTGTTCACCGCACCTCTGGAGCGCCCCCATGGCGACAGTCCCGACCGCCCTCGCCGGCCGCCACCTCCTCAAGGAGCTGGATCTCACCCAGGAGGAGTTCCGCGGGCTGATCGAGCTGGCCGCCGAGCTGAAGGCCGCGAAGAGGGCCGGGACCGAGACGCGGTACCTCACCGGCAGGAACATCGCCCTGATCTTCGAGAAGACTTCCACGCGCACCCGCTGCGCGTTCGAGGTCGCCGCCGCCGACCAGGGCGCCTCCACCACGTACCTCGACCCGAGCGGCTCGCAGATCGGCCACAAGGAGTCCGTGAAGGACACCGCGCGCGTGCTCGGCCGGATGTACGACGGCATCCAGTACCGCGGCGACAGCCAGGACAAGGTCGAGGAGCTGGCCGCGTACGCCGGCGTGCCCGTCTACAACGGCCTCACCGACGACTGGCACCCCACCCAGATGCTCGCCGACGTGCTCACCATGACCGAGCACACCGACCGGCCGCTGCACGGCATCACCCTCGCCTACCTCGGCGACGCCCGCTTCAACATGGGCAACTCCTACCTGGTCACCGGCGCCCTGCTCGGCATGGACGTGCGGATCGTCGCGCCCAAGTCCTACTGGCCCGCCCGGGAGATCGTCGACCGCGCCCGCGAACTGGCCGAGGTCAGCGGCGCGCGCGTCACCCTCACCGAGTCGCTCGCCGAGGGCGTGCGCGACGCCGACTTCGTCGCCACCGACGTGTGGGTCTCCATGGGGGAGCCCAAGGAGGTCTGGGACGAGCGGATCGAGGCCCTCGCCCCGTACGCCGTGACCATGGACGTCCTGCGCGCCACCGGCAACCCGGACGTCAAGTTCCTGCACTGCCTGCCCGCCTTCCACGACCTCGGCACCGAGGTCGGCCGCGAGATCCACGACCGGCACGGCCTGGACTCGCTGGAGGTGACCGACGAGGTCTTCGAGTCCGCGCACTCCGTCGTCTTCGACGAGGCCGAGAACCGGCTGCACACCATCAAGGCCGTCCTGGTGGCGACGCTGGCCCGGTAGGACCGCGGCGACGCCGGGCCCCGCGGGGTCCGGCTCACACCGGACGCGGGCGTCCCTGCGGCGGAACGGCGGCCAGCCGGAACCACACCGCCTTGCCGGTCTCCGTCGGCCGGTGGCCGCAGGACGAACTGAGCGCGCGGATCAGCAGCAGCCCGCGCCCGTGCTCCTGCCACGGGTCGGGCTCCCGGCCGGCGACCGGACGGGTCAGGTCGCCGGGCGGCACCGGGTCGGGGTCGTGCACCTCGACCTGGCAGCCGGTCGGCAGCAGCCGCACCACCAGCTCGATCGGGTCGTCCCCGGCGGTGTGCTCCACGGCGTTCGCCACCAGCTCGGCGGTCAGCAGCTCCGCCGTGTCGCTGTCCGCCCCGTGCTCCAGCTCCGTCAGCGCCGTGCGGACCAGGGCGCGCGCGACCGGCACGGCCGCGGCGGAGTGCGGCAGCGCGATGCGCCAGGACGCGGCTGGGGAGGGGCGTTCGTGCAAGGCGAGTCCGTTCATGGCGCAGGTCCCCGTGTGCGGCATCAGGGCGGCCCTGCTTTCGATGGGAGGAATGGTACGGCGGCCTCCGCCGGAGGCCCAGACCGGTCGCCGTACGGGACCGTCCGCCGTACGGGACCGTCCGCCCCGTCGCCGGTCGGCCTACCCGGCACAACGGCCCCGGGCGCATCCCTGATCCCGTCGTTACCGCGTTGTCGAGGACCGGTGACGCAGGTGACGCGGACCCCTCGCGCGGTGGCGCGTCCGCCGCGCACCCGCCCGTCTTGTCGCGCACTCGTGACGACAGTCACATATGAGTGATAGCTTCGGGGGTGACCACTCGTCGAGGAGGCCGCCCTCATGAGTCCCTTCACCGGCTCCGCCGCCCGCACCTCCGACTGGCACCACCTGCGCGTCACCCACGCCGAGGGCGTCGCCACCGTCACCCTCGCCCGCCCCGAGAAGCTCAACGCACTCACCTTCGGCGCCTACGCCGACCTGCGCGACCTGCTCGCCGAGCTGTCCAGGGAGCGCTCCGTGCGCGCCCTGGTGCTGGCCGGCGAGGGGCGCGGCTTCTGCTCCGGCGGAGACGTCGAGGAGATCATCGGCGCCACGCTCGCCCTGGACACCGCCCAGCTGCTCGACTTCAACCGGATGACCGGCCAGGTCGTCCGGGCGGTACGGGAGTGCCCGTTCCCGGTGATCGCGGCCGTGCACGGGGTGGCCGCCGGAGCGGGCGCGGTGCTGGCCCTGGCCGCGGACTTCCGCGTCGCCGACCCCAGCGCCCGCTTCGCGTTCCTCTTCACCCGCGTCGGCCTGTCCGGCGGCGACATGGGCGCCGCCTACCTCCTGCCCCGCGTCGTCGGCCTCGGCCACGCGACCCGCCTGCTCATGCTCGGCGAACCGGTCCGCGCCGCCGAGGCGGAGCGGATCGGCCTCGTCAGCGAGCTGGCGCAGGAGGCCCACGCCGACGAGGCCGCCCACCGCCTCGCCCGCCGCCTGGCCGACGGCCCGGCACTGGCGTACGCCCAGACCAAGGCCCTGCTGACGGCCGAACTCGACATGCCGCTGGCGGCGGCGGTGGAACTGGACGCGGCGACCCAGGCCCTCCTGATGAACGGCGAGGACTACGCGGAGTTCCACGCGGCGTTCACCGAGAAGAGGCCGCCGAAATGGCAGGGGCGTTGAGCGTGCCGGCCTCGGGGACGCGGCCCGTCACGACGGCGCGGCCCGCGCACGACGGGTCCGCCCGCCCCGCACGCGTCGCGGTCATCGGCGGCGGCCCGGGCGGCCTCTACACCGCCGCCCTGCTGAAACGCCGCGCACCCGACCGCCGGGTCACCCTCTGGGAACGCACCCCGGCCGACCGCACCTTCGGCTTCGGCGTGGTCCTCTCCGACGAGACCCTCGGCGGCATCGAACACGCCGACCCCGACGTCCACGACGCCCTCCGGCGGAACTTCGTCCGCTGGGACGACATCGACGTCGTCCACAGGAACACCCGCCACACCTGCACGGGCCACGGCTTCGCCGCCCTGGGCCGAAAACGCCTCCTGGAGATCCTGCACACCCGCTGCCACGCCCTCGGCGTCGACCTGCGCCACACCCAGGCACCGTCCGTGACGCACCTCGCGCAGACCCACGACCTGGTCGTCGCCGCCGACGGCGTGCACAGCGCGACCCGCGAGACCTACGCCCAGGTGTTCCGCCCCCAGGTCACCACCCACCGCTGCCGCTACCTCTGGCTCGCCGCCGACTTCCCCTTCGACGCCTTCCGGTTCGAGATCGCCGAGACCGAGCACGGCGTCATGCAGCTGCACGGCTACCCCTACGCGCCCGGTGCCTCCACCGTCATCGTCGAGATGCGCGAGGAGGTGTGGCACGCGGCCGGGTTCGACCGGGTCACCCCGCAGGAGTCCGTCGAACGCTGCGCCGAGATCTTCGCGGACGCGCTCGGCGGCAGGCCGCTGCGGTCCAACGACTCGGCGTGGACCACGTTCCGCACGGTCGTCAACGAGCGCTGGTCCCACGGCAACGTGGTACTGCTGGGCGACGCCGCCCACACCGCCCACTTCTCCGTCGGCTCCGGCACCAAGCTCGCCGTCGAGGACGCCCTGGCGCTGACGGCCTGCCTGGAGGAACAACCCGACCTGAACTCGGCGCTGACCGCCTACGAGGAGGAGCGCAAGCCGGTCGTCGCCTCCACCCAGCGCGCCGCCCGCGCCAGCCTGGAATGGTTCGAGAACCTCGCCCTGTACGTCGACCAGCCGCCGCGCCGGTTCGCCTTCAACCTGCTCACCCGCAGCCGCCGCGTCACCCACGACAACCTGCGGCTGCGCGACGCCCGCTTCACCGGCGGCGTGGAGCGGGAGTTCGGCTGCCCGCCCGGCACACCACCGATGTTCACGCCGCTGCGGCTGCGCGGCCTGACCCTGCGCAACCGGGTCGTCGTCTCCCCGATGGACCTGTACTCCGCGGCCGACGGCGTCCCCGGCGAGCTCCACCTCGTGCACCTCGGCGCCCGCGCCCTCGGCGGGGCCGGACTGGTCATGACGGAGATGGTGTGCGTGTCGCCCGAGGGGCGCATCACGCCCGGCTGCGCCGGTCTCTACACCGGTCGGCAGGCCGAGGCGTGGCGGCGGATCACCGGCTTCGTGCACGAGCGGGCGCCGGGCACCGCGATCGGCGTGCAGCTCGGTCACTCCGGGCGCAAGGGCTCGACCCGGCTGATGTGGGAGGGCATGGACGAGCCCCTGCCGGACGGCAACTGGCCGGTCGTGGCCGCCTCCCCGTTGCCGTACAAGCCGGGCAGCCAGACGCCCCGGGAACTCGGCCGGGCCCAACTCACCGACCTGCGGCACCAGTTCGCGGCGGCGGCTGTACGGGCCGCGCGGGCCGGGTTCGACCTCCTCGAACTGCACTGCGCCCACGGCTACCTGCTGTCCGGATTCCTCTCCCCGCTGACCAACCGGCGCACCGACGCCTACGGCGGCTCGCTGGAGCGGCGGCTGCGGTTCCCCCTGGAGGTCTTCGACGCCGTACGGGCCGCGTGGCCGGAGGAACGGCCCATGACCGTACGGATCTCCGCGACCGACTGGGCCGACGGCGGGACCACGGCCGAGGACGCCGTCGAGATCGCCCGCGCCTTCGCCGCGCACGGAGCCGACGCGATCGACGTCTCCACCGGGCAGGTCGTCGCCGACGAGACACCGCAGTACGGCCGGTCGTACCAGACGCCGTTCGCGGACCGGATCCGGCACGAGGCGCGGATCCCGGTGATCGCGGTCGGCGCCGTCTCCTCCTGGGACGACGTCAACTCGCTGCTGCTGGCCGGGCGCGCGGACCTGTGCGCGCTGGCCCGCCCGCACCTGTACGACCCGCACTGGACCCTGCACGCGGCCGCCGAGCAGGGCTACGACGGACCGGGCGCCGTCTGGCCCACCCCGTACCGGGCGGGCAGCCGGCCACCGCGGACCGGCCGCACCGACGCCCCCAAACCCCGCCTGATACTCGAGAGTTGAGACCGGAGGCGGCTCAGACCTCGGGGAGCAGACCCGCGAAGGCGGCGCCCGCGTCCCGCAGCCGTTCGTGCAGCCCGCGGAACACCGCCGCCGAGCGCGTTCCCGGCCAGTCGTCGGGGAGCAGTCCGGCGGGCAGGCCGGGGTCGGCGTAGGGCAGATGGCGCCAGGCGTCCAGGGCGAGCAGGTAGTCGCGGTACGCCTCCTCCGCCGGGGTGTCCCCGCGCCGCTCCCAGGCCCGCAGCACGTGCGCGTGGCACTCGAGGAACGCCTCGTGCTCCTCGGCGACGGCCGCCAGGTCCCACCAGCGGCCGACGGCCTCGACCGTCGGCGCGAAACCGAGGTGCTCGCCGCGGAAGAAGTCCACGTAGCCGTCCAGGCGCAGCCGTTCCAGGGTGTGCCGGGTCTCGTCGTACAGCCGGGCCGGGGCGATCCACACGCCGGGGGCGGCCGTGCCGAAGCCGAGACCGGCCAGCCGGGAACGCAGCACGTGCCGCTTCTGCCGCTCCGACTCCGGCACCGAGAACACCGCCAGCACCCAGCCCTCGTCCTCGGGCGGCGCGGTGGCGTAGATGCGCCGGTCGCCGTCCTCCAGCAACTGCCGCGCCTCCGCCGACAGTTCGTACCCGGCGGCGCCCTGCGGGGTGCGGGCGGGCAGCAGCAGGCCGCGTCGTTTCAACCGGGACACCGAGGAGCGCACGGAGGGCGCGTCGACGCCGACCGCAGCGAGCAGCCGGATCAGCTCGGCGACGGGCACCGGGCCCGGCGCGAAGCGGCCGTAAGCGCCGTAGAGCGTGACGATGAGGGACCGAGGTGCGGGCTGGTCGGACACGTTGATCATCTTAGGTCGTCGGCATCACTGCTGGTCACCATCGGTGTCACCGGTGGCGCGCAGCCGGAAGCGCTGAAGTTTTCCGGTCGCGGTGCGCGGCAGCGCGTCCACGAACACGATCTCGCGCGGACACTTGTACGGCGCCAGCTCCGCCTTGAGGAAGGCCCGCAGCGCCTCCGCGTCCGGGCGCGCCCCGGCCCGCAGGACGGCGAACGCCACCACCACCCGGCCGCGCGCCTCGTCGGGCCGCCCGACGACCGCCGTCTCGACGACGTCGGGATGCCGCAGCAGCGCGTCCTCCACCTCGGGGCCCGCGATGTTGTACCCGGCGGAGACGATCATGTCGTCGGCGCGGGCCACGTACCGGAAGTAGCCGTCCTCCTCGCGGACGTAGGTGTCGCCGGTGACGTTCCACCCGCCGCGCACATACTCCCGCTGCCGCGGGTCGGCGAGGTAGCGGCAGCCCACCGGGCCGCGCACGGCGAGCAGTCCGGGCAGGCCGTCGGGGACGGGGTCGCCGTTCTCGTCCTGCACCCGTGCCTGCCAGCCCGGCACGGGGACGCCCGTGGTGCCCGACCGGATCCGCCCGTCGGCCGCGGAGATGAAGATGTGCAGCAGCTCGGTGGCCCCGATCCCGTTGATCAGGCGCAGCCCGGTCCGCTCGTGCCAGGCCCGCCAGGTGGCCGCGGGCAGGTTCTCGCCCGCGGAGACACAGCGGCGCAGCGACGAGACGTCGTACCCGTCGAGGTCGCCGAGCATCGCCCGGTAGGCCGTGGGTGCGGTGAACAGCACGGACACCCGGTGCTCGGCGACCGCCGCCAACAGCTGCCGCGGACCCGCCTGTTCGAGCAGCAGGGCGCTCGCGCCGGCCCGCATCGGGAAGACCAGCAGGCCGCCGAGACCGAAGGTGAAACCGAGCGGGGGACTGCCCGCGAACACGTCGTCGGCGCGCGGCGCCAGCACGTGCCGGGAGAAGGTGTCGGCGATCGCCAGCACGTCCCGGTGGAAGTGCAGGCACCCCTTGGGCCGGCCGGTGGTGCCGGAGGTGAAGGCGATCAGCGCCACATCGTCGGCGGCGGTGTCCACGGCCGGGAACGGGCCGGCGGCCGCCCGCCGGTTCAGCAGGTCGTCGGGGGCGTCACCGCCGTACACCGTGATCCGCAGCCCCGGTACCTCCGCCTCGGCGAGGTCGTCGACGGACCGGACGTCGCACAGGGCGTGCTCCACCCGGGCGATCGCGCACATCGTGCGCAGCTCCTGCGGGCGCTGCTGCGCCAGCACCGTGACCGCGATCGCGCCCGCCTTCAGCACCGCCAGCCAGCAGGCCGCCAGCCACGGCGTGGTCGGCCCGCGCAGCAGCACCCGGTTGCCCGGTACGACGCCCAGCTCGCCGGTGAGGACGTGCGCCAGCCGGTCGACGCGGGCGCGCAGCTCCCCGTACGTCCAGGGCGGTCCCGCCGGGGTGCGGAACACCGGCCGTTCGGGGACGCCGCCGGCGAGCAGCTCGGCGGCGGCGTTCAGCCGTCCGGGGTAGCGCAGCTCCGGCAGGTCGAAGCGCAGCCCGGGCCATTGGCCGGGCGGCGGGAGGTGGTCGCGCGCGAAGGTGTCGACGTGGGCCGAGGCGTGCATGGCGGGTCGCCCCCTTGCCTTGGTGGGCGCCCGGGGCGCCGTGGCGGGCGTGATGGTGGGCTCGCGCACTGAGCGTATCGTGTTGGTGACGACAGTCAACGGTTCGCGATACCGTGAGGGCGGCAGAGGCAAGGCCATCGGTGGAGAGGGGCGGCGATGCCCGCATTCTCGCTCGAACCGGCACGGACCGCCTGGTGCGCCGAACTGCGCGCCCTGGCCGCCGACCGGCTGCGCCCGCTCGCGGAGAAGGGCGAACCCGGCCGGATCAACCGCCCCCTCCTCGCCGAACTCGGCCGACTGGGCCTGCTCGCCCGCCTGTTCACCTCCGGCGCCCTCGACCTCTGCCTGATGCGCGAATCCCTCGCCCAGGCCTGTACCGAGGCGGAGACCGCCCTCGCCCTCCAGGGCCTCGGCGCGCACCCCGTCCACGCGCACGGCAGCCGCGACCAGCGGGAGCGCTGGCTGCCCCGCGTCACCGACGGCAGCGCCGCGGCCGCCTTCGCGCTCAGCGAGCCGGGGGCGGGCTCGGACGCGGCCGCGCTCTCCCTCGCCGCGGAGCCCGACGGCGCCGACGGCTGGCGCCTGACCGGCGAGAAACGCTGGATCTCCAACGCCCCCGAAGCCGACTTCTACACCGTCTTCGCCCGCACGACACCCGGAGCGGGCGCCCGTGGCGTCACCGCGTTCCTGCTCCCCGCCGACCGCCCCGGCCTCACCGGCACGGCCCTCGACATGCTCTCCCCGCACCCCGTCGGCGCCCTCGCCCTCGACGCCGTCCCGGTCACCGGGGCCGACCTGCTCGGCGAACCGGACCGCGGCTTCCGCGTGGCCATGTCCACCCTCAACCTCTTCCGGCCCAGCGTCGGCGCCTTCGCCGTCGGCATGGCCCAGGCCGCCCTCGACGCCACCCTGACCCACACCGCGCGCCGGGACGCCTTCGGCGGCAAGCTGAGGGACCTCCAGGCGGTCGCCCACCAGGTCGCCGAGATGTCTCTGCGCACGGAGTCGGCCCGCCTGATGGTGTACGCCGCCGCCACCGCGTACGACACCGGCGCGCCGGACGTGCCGCGCCGCGCCGCCATGGCGAAACTCCTCGCCACCGAGACCGCGCAGTACGTCGTCGACACGGCCGTCCAGCTCCACGGCGCCCGCGCCCTGTGCCGGGGCCACCTGCTGGAACACCTCTACCGCGAGGTGCGGGCACCACGGATCTACGAGGGGGCGAGCGAGGTGCAACGCGCCATCATCGCGAAGGAGTTGTACGCGGAGGCGGAGCGCGGGGAGGCGGATCGCTCGGCGCCGGGGCCGACGGCGCCGGGTCGCTCGGCGCCGGATCGAGCGGAGGCGGGCGAGGACGGCCCGTCGCAGGCCGGACCGGAGGGCGTCCGGTGACCGCCGAACGCGTCAACCCGCCGGAGCTGTCACCGCCGGCCGGCTTCTCGCACGCGGTCGTCGCGACCGGCTCCCGGGTGGTGTTCCTGGCCGGCCAGACCGCCCTGGACGCCGACGGAAAGGTGGTCGGCGACTCGCTGCCCGACCAGTTCGCCCGCGCCCTGGCCAACCTCCTGACCGCCCTCGCGGCGGCCGGCGGCACCCCGGCGGACCTCGCACGCGTCACCGTGTACGTCACCGACGTCGCCGCGTACCGGGCCTGCGCACCCGAACTCGGCCGCCGGTGGCGGGACCTGGCGGGCCGGGACTATCCCGCCATGGCGGTCGTCGGGATCGTACGGCTGTGGGACGAGGAGGCCCTCGTCGAACTGGACGGGTTCGCCGTCCTCGGGGACTGATCAGGCGGCGGCGACGGCGAGCCGTTCGGCCGGCACGCGGTGCGGGGCCACGACGCGGCCGTCGGGCAGCAGCTCGCCGGAGTCGTCGAAGACGAGCGTGCCGTCGCACAGCAGGGTCCAGCCCTGCTCGGGGCGGGCCGCGACGACGTGTGCGTGGTCGGCCGCGGGGCTCGTTGTCCGGTGGGTACACATGGCGCACCTCCACGTCGGTGGGGCCACCGGGCGGTGGGCCCCGTCGCACCGACCATGCGCCCGCGCGGGACACCGCCGCCAGAGCCCGTCGGGGAGTGTGACAGCACCAGGACAACTCGCGGACCGTTCGCCGACGCACGGTGCGGACTCGCCACCGAAGGAGTGACGGTCACGCTCGCGGACCCGGCCTGCCGGTACCAGTGGAAACCCCTACCAGGAGGTCTTCATGCCGTTCCGCCCCGTCCTGCGCTCCGTCCTGACCGCGGCCGCCGGCACCGCCCTGCTCCTGCTGGCCGCGCCCGCGGTGACCGCGACCGCCGACCCGTCCGAGAGCGTGACCGTCGACCCGGTCGGCCGCATCGCCGCCGACGGCACCGTCACCCTCACCGGCACCTACCGCTGCGTCAGCAGCTCAGGGCCCGTCTTCGTCAGTTCCTCCGTCGGCCGGAAGGACTCGACCACCCGGTACGGCATCGGCGGCGCCCGTGCCGTCTGCGACGGCGCCTTGCACCGCTGGGTGAACACGGGCAGGCCCGCGCCGGACCCGATCGCGCCCGGCGCGGCCCGCGTCGAGGCCACCCTGATGGAACTGCGCCCGGTGGGCGTCCTGCCGCTGCCGTACTTCCACGCGGTGGACGCGGAGGACGTCACGCTGACGACGAGCTGACGTCGCCGGCCGGCCGGCGCGGTGGATGCCGACGCCGAGGGTACCGACGTCACGAGTGCCGAGGTCGCGGATGCCGAGGTCCCGGGCGGGCTGGTGCTGGGCCCCCGGCTCACCGGGACCGCCGCGCCGGTGGACGTCACGGGCGTCCTGCTCGCCGCCTGCGGGGGACTGTCGTACGCCGTCCACGCCTCGATCGGCGGCCGGCTCATCGGCCGCGGGCACCCGTCCGGCGCGGTGACGGGCGCGCTGTTCGGCGCCGCCGCGCTGCTCGTCCTGTCGCTCGCCCCGTTCGTCGACGTGACGTGGCTGGGCACCGTCAGGGGCGCGGCGGTGGCCGGCTGTCTCGCCCTGTTCACCGTCCACCTCGCCTACCGCCTCTTCGGACACGGACTGCGTCGTACGTCCGCGTCGGCGGCCACCGTGCTGACGCCGGCCGAGCCCGCCGTGGCCGCAGTCCTGGGCGTCACCGTCCTCGGCGAGCGGCTGCCGTGCCTCTCCTGGTGCGGGCCGGCCGTCCTCGGGGCGGGGCTGGTCCTCCTGGCCCTCCCCGTGCGGGGGGCGGCCGCGCGGGACCGGTAGGCCGCGGCCGTCCGGCGGGCCCGCCGTCAGCGCGGCCGGGACACCCCGGCTCCCGCGACGCCGGTCGCCGAGGGGTGGGTGTGCGCGGTCCGCAGGAGTTCCGCCGCGCCCCGTACGGCCGCGGTGCGCGGGGCGGGCACCGGGCGGACCGGGGCGTGCAGGCGGCCGGTCAGCCGGTAGGGGATCTCGGGCCGCGACGCACCCCCGCCGGCCAGCAGGACACCGCGCCGCAGGGCGTCGAGCGTCCGCGACGTGCGGTCCTCCTCCAGCATCGCGGTCACCATGGCGGTGACGGTGTCGACGAGGAGGGTGGCCGGCGGGGTGGCCGGCGGGACGGCGCCGTCGCCGCCGGCCGTGCTCGCCGGGACGCCGTCGCCGCCGCCCGTGCCCGGCGCGCCGCCGTCCACGTCGCCCGTCCCCAGTGCGGCACCGCGGGCGTCGACCACCGCTCCGTCCGCCAGCAGGACGACCTCCGTGAGACGGGCGCCGACGTCCACGACGAGCAGCGGCCGGGACAGGTCGGCCCGCGCGGCCACGGCGACGGCACGTGCGGCGGGGACGGTGAGCACGGCACGCGGGCGCAGCACCTCGACGGCGGTGCGGACCCGGTCCCGGTGGGCGACGCCGTCCAGGACGGGCCCGCTCACGATGACCAGGGGGCGGCCGCGGCCGCCCCCCGGCTCGCGGTCGCCGGCACCGGACTCGCGGTCGCCGAACAGCCGGTCGAGCAACCGTGCCGTGCCGGCGCCGTCGACGACGCCCCGCCCGAGGGGTGCCCCGGTCCCGGAGCCGGCCGCGGTGGGAACGTCGAGGATCGTGTCCCGGTCGGACGTCCAGGCGCGGGTACGGGCGCCGCCCACGTCGAGGGCGAGGCCGTAGCACTGCCGGCACAGCGGCCACGGCCGGTGCCGGCCGGAGCCGCGACGGGACGCGGGGATCACGGGCCCGCCTCCCTGACCTGGCGGCAACGGGCACAGTGGCGGGCCTGCGGCACGATCGCCAGCAACTCGCGGGCGACGGGCCGTCGGCACAGGCAGCAGAAGCCGTAGCGGCCCTCGTCCATGCGGCGCAGAGCCGCCTCCACGTCGGCGAGGACCATACGGGCGGAGGCGGCGAGCTGGACCCCGACCTCGATCCGGGCGGCGGCCCGCCGCTCGCCCGGCCCGTCGCCGGGGGCGGGGGCCGGGGCGGCGGACGTGAGCTGCTCGATCTGTTCCCGGCGGAACCGCAGCTGCTCGTGCAGGTTCTCGCGGAGCGCGGCGAGGTCCTCCGCGGAGAGGGCCGGGGCCCGCTCGCCGACGGTCCGGTGGTTCACGTCACCGATGGTCCGGTGGTTCACGATGTCACCCCTCGGTCAGGGCAGGAAAGGAAACGGAGGTGCGCCGGATCAGGCGCCGTGACGCCGGCAGGCGACGCAGAACCGCGTGTACGGCAGGATCTCCAGGCGTTCGGCGGGCACCGGCCGGGAGCAGCCCGCGCAGGTGCCGTAACTGCCGTCGTGCACGCGTGCGAAGGCCGCCTCGATCTCGGCGAGCACGCGCTGGACGGCGTCCTTCTGCGCGGCCGTCACCTGGTCCGCCGCCTCCCGCCCGGCCTCGTCGAGGGCCCGCAGCTGGGTCAGCCGCGCGTTGCGCTCGTGCTCGAGGCGCTGACGGGCCTCGTGCGCCGTCAGGCGCTCGGGACGGCCTTCGGTGGGGGACGTGTCGAGCGACGACATGGCGGGACCTCTTCCTCGGACGGCTCGGCGGGGGAGCGGTCCGGTGGTGGTCGCCGCTCCTTCCCCACCGTCGCCGACGGGCCGCGCCCTGCCTATCGGGCGCAGTACCCATCCGCGGCCGCACGCGCTGTCCCCCGGGGCCGCCGCCCGGCCGGCGCGCACGTCGGAAAATGGGCATCAGAGCCCATCGACGCGGCGGCGGACAGCGCGCACGCTGTTCGGGGGGCCGGTCGGCCCGCGTCCCGCGTCTCCCGTGCGCGGGCGCGCCGACCGGCCCCGACGACGAGACCGACCGTACGAAGCGTGTCCCTGCGATCCCTGCGATCCCTGCGAAAGGCGCGATCCCGATGTCCCTGTTCTGGCGGATCTTCGGGCTGAACGCGGTGGTGCTGGGCATGGCCACCGCGTTGCTGCTGTGGGCTCCGGTCACCGTCTCCGTGCCGGTCCTGCTGACCGAGGCCGTGATCCTGGTCGGCGGCATGCTGGTCATGCTGGTCGCCAACGCCGTCCTGCTGCGGCTCGCGCTGGCCCCCCTCGACCGGCTCACCCGCCTGATGACCAAGGTCGACCTGCTGCGCCCCGGCCAGCGGCTGCCCGCGCACGGCATGCGCGAGGTCGCCGACCTCATCCGCACCTTCAACGCCATGCTCGACCGGCTGGAGAGCGAGAGGGCGGCGAGCAGCGGCCGGGTGCTGCTCGCGCAGGAGGCCGAACGGCGCCGTATCGCCCAGGAGCTGCACGACGAGGTGGGGCAGACGATGACCGCGATCCTGCTGTCGCTGAAGCGGGCGGCGGACGAGGCGGAGGAACCCCTGCGGGGCGAGCTCCAGCAGGCCCAGGAGATCACCCGGGGAAGCCTGGACGAGGTACGCCGCCTGGTGCGCCGGCTGCGCCCGGGGGTGCTGGACGACCTCGGCCTGGTCAGCGCCCTGACCTCGCTCACCACCGAGTTCGCCGCCCACGCCGGACTGCGGGTCCTGCGCCGGTTCGACGCGGACCTGCCGGCCCTCGACCCGCAGACGGAACTGGTGCTGTACCGGGTCGCCCAGGAGAGCCTGACCAACGCGGCCCGCCACGCCGGGGCCGGCCGGGTCGAGGTGAGCCTGTCCCACACGGACGGCTCGCTGCTGCTGGCCGTCACCGACGACGGCCACGGAACCGGCATCGCGCACGAGGGCGCCGGCATCCGGGGGATGCGGGAGCGGGCGCTGCTCGTGGGGGCCACCCTGGACATCGTCTCCCAGCCGGCCGGCACCCAGGTCCGGCTGACCGTGCCCGTCCGGAAGAAGGTGTCATGACGACCCCGACCGACCCGTCCCCGATCCGTATCCTCCTCGCCGACGACCACGCCCTGGTGCGTCGCGGGGTGCGCCTCATCCTCGACCGGGAACCCGACCTCGAGGTCGTCGCCGAGGCCGGGGACGGCGCCGAGGCCATCGCCCTGGCGCGGGCCCACGACATCGACCTGGCCGTGCTGGACATCGCCATGCCCCGGATGACCGGCCTGCAGGCGGCCCGTGAACTCGCCGTGCTGAAGCCGGGCCTGCGCATCCTGATGCTGACCATGCACGACAACGAGCAGTACTTCTTCCAGGCGTTGAAGGCCGGGGCCGGCGGATACGTGCTCAAGTCCGTGGCCGACCGCGACCTGGTCGCCGCCTGCCGGGCCGCCGTGCGCGACGAACCCTTCCTCTACCCCGGCGCGGTCACCGCCCTCGTACGCAACTACCTCGACCGCGTCCGCCACGGCGAGGAACCCCCGCAACGGGTGCTGACCGCGCGCGAGGAGGAGGTCCTCAAGCTCGTGGCGGAGGGCAACACCTCCAAGGAGATCGCGGAGACGCTGTTCATCAGCATCAAGACCGTCCACCGCCACCGGGCGAACCTGCTCCACAAGCTCGGCATGCGCGACCGGCTGGAACTCACCCGGTACGCCATCCGCGCGGGCCTCATCGAACCCTGAACCGGCCCGCACGGGCACGAAGCGGGCCGCCCGCACGTCAACGAGGAGAGCGGCCGCCCGCACGGAAGCGGCCCGAACCGGCCGCGCGGAAACGAGGAGACGAGGAAGAGGGGGACGGCACATGACACGCTCCGCGCGTCCCGTCCCCCGTGGCGGGCCCCGCCCGACGGCGACGGCGGCCGCCCTGCTCACCGCCCTCCTCGTCGTCCTCGCCACCCTCCTGGTCCCGGCCGCCTGCCACGGCCCCACCCCCGTGCCCCGCACAGCCTCTCCGGGGGCGTCGAGACGGGTGGCGCCCCCGTCGCCGACGACGCGCCGCCCGCCGTCCGCACGGCGGCGGCCCGCGTCCACGGCGACCTCCCCGCCCCGCCGCCCCCGGCCGGCCTCGCGCCCCGGGACCCGGCCGACACCGCTCCGCCGGGAACCCCGGCCCCGCCGACGGCCGTACCTCCGGCCGTCCGCCCGAGACCGGCGGACGGCCACCCCCTGCGCGCCCCGCCCCCTCCTCCAGGCACCTGACATCCCCTCTTCTTCCTTCACCGCGGCCCCACCCGGGCCGCGGCATGCCTGCCGGAGGCCCGCTTGTCCCGCGCCCAGCGCATCCGAGGGCTGCTCGCCCTCGCCGTCGTCGCCCTGTCCCTGTACGTCGCCGTGACCGTGCCCGTCCACCTCGGGCTCGACCTGCGCGGCGGCACCCAGATCGTGCTGGAGACCCGACCCGCCGACGCCGACGCCGAGACCGACGCCGAGACCGACGCCGACGCCGGCACCGGCACCGTCGACCGCACCGTGGAGGTGCTGCGCGGCCGCGTAGACGCGCTCGGTGTCGCCGAACCCACCATCGTCCGCTCCGGCGACGACCGCATCGTCGTCGAACTCCCCGGCGTCCAGGACCCGGCGGAGGCGGCGCAGGTACTGGGCCGCACCGCTCAGCTCACCTTCCACCGGGTACTCGGTACGGCGGTGGGGGCCGGGTCCGAGGGCACGCCCGAGGCCGGACGCGACGCCGCCCCTGGAGCCGGACGCGACGCCGCCCCCACCCCCGGCCCGCGCCCCGACCCCACCCGTGCGCGCGTCCTGCCCGACGAGTCCGGTCAGCCGCTGCGCCTCGACGCGGCCGCGCTGACCGGCAGCCACGTCGAGGAGGCCGCCGCCCGGTTCGACCAGCAGGGCGGCGCGGGCTGGCACGTCACCGTCGACTTCGAGGACGCGGGCCGCGACCGCTGGGCCCGCCTGACCGGCGAGGCGGCGTGCCGGCCGGCGGGGGACCCGGCCCGCCGGGTGGCGATCGTCCTCGACGACAGGATCATCTCCTCACCGCAGGTCGACCCCTCGGTGGGCTGCGGCGCCGGCATCAGCGGCGGCTCCACGATGATCAACGGCGCCTTCGACGACGGCGACGCCCGGGAACTCGCCCTGCTCGTCAACGGCGGCGCCCTGCCCGTACCGGTCGAGACCGTCGAACAACGCACCGTCGGCCCCACCCTCGGCGCGCAGGCCGTCACCGCCGGCGCCCGGGCCGCCGCCGTCGGCAGCGTGCTGACCGCCCTGTTCGTCATCGTCGTCTACCGGCTGCTGGGCGTCCTGGCCGCCGTGGCCCTGCTCTGCTACGGCCTGATCTCCTACGCCGCCCTGGCCGCCCTCGGCGCCACCCTCACCCTGCCCGGACTGGCGGGATTCGTCCTGGCCATCGGCATGGCGGTGGACGCCAACGTGCTCGTCTTCGAGCGCGCCCGGGAGGAGTACGCGGCGCGCCACCGGCCCACCCCGCGCTCGGCCCTGGCCGCCGGCTTCCGCAACGCCCTCGGCGCGATCGCCGACTCCAACATCACCACCCTCATCGCCGCAGGGCTGCTGTTCCTCCTCGCCTCGGGGCCCGTCCGCGGCTTCGGCGTCACCCTCGGCATCGGCGTCCTCGCCTCGATGGTCAGCGCGCTGGTCATCACCCGCGCGCTCGCCGACCTCGCCGTGGCCCGCCCGGGGCCGCGCCGCCGGCCCCACCTGACGGGCATCGCGCACACCGGTGTCGTCCGCGACCGGCTCGCCCGCAGGGACCCGCGCCTGATGCGCCGTCCCCGCCGCTGGCTGGCCGTCTCCGCCGCCGCACTGGTCCTCGCCGGGACCGGAATCGCCCTGCGCGGCCTCGACCTCGGCATCGAGTTCACCGGCGGCCGCCAGATCGAGTACGCCACCACCACCCCGGTCGACCCGGACCGGGCCCGCGCCGTCCTCGCCGACGCCGGCTTCCCCCACGCCGTCGTGCAGACCTCCGGCGAGAACCGGCTCACCGTCCGGACAGGCCGGCTGAGCGACGCGCAGGCGGACGCCGTCGGCGCGGCCGTCGACGAACTGGCCGGCCGCGCGGACGAACTCCGCGACGAGGCCATCGGCCCCAGCCTCGGCGAGGAACTGCGCCGCGGCGCGCTCATCGCGCTCGCCGTCGCCCTCGGTGCCCAACTCGTCTACCTGGCGGCCCGGTTCCGGCTGCTGCTCGGCACGGCCGCCGTCGCCGCCCTCGCCCACGACGTCGTGATCCTCGTCGGCGTCTTCGCCTGGCTCGGCAAGCCCGTCGACGGCGTCTTCCTGGCCGCGCTCCTCACCGTCATCGGCTACTCCGTCAACGACTCCGTCGTCGTCTTCGACCGCGTCAGGGAACTGACCCGACGCGCGGAAGAGGGGCGCGCGGCCTCCTTCCGCCGCATCGCCGACCGGGCGCTCCAGCAGACCCTGCCCCGCACGGTCAACACCGGGACGGGCGCCGCGATCGTCCTCACCGCGCTGGCGGTCTTCGGCGGCGACTCCCTCGCCGACTTCGCCCTGGCCCTGCTCGTCGGCCTCGCCGTGGGAACGTACTCCTCCATGTTCACGGCGACGCCGCTGGCCGTCGTGCTCCATGAACGCCGCCCGGGAACACGGCCGCTGTGACACAGGTCACGGGAAGGGGGTGGGGGGTGCCGGACAGCTCATGGAGGTGAGCACTGATATGCGTACCCGGGTACGGGCCGGGGACCCCACCGCCTTCGCGGAGCTGTTCGACAGCTGGGCGAAGGCGGTCTACAACCACGCCTTCCGGCTGACCGCCGACTGGTCGACGGCCGAGGACGTCATGGCCGCGACCTTCATGGAGGCGTGGCGGCTGCGCGACCGGGTCGATCCCGAGGGCGGCTCGCTACGGCCGTGGCTGCTGGGGATCGCCACCAACACCGCCCGCAACCAGTACCGCAGCAACCGCCGGTACCGGGCGGCGGCGAACGCGGCCGCGGCGGCCGAGCTGTCGGTGCCCGACCATGCCGAGGAGGTGGCCGACCGGGTCGACGACCGGCGGCGCCTCGCGCGGGCGCTGACCGCGCTGGCGGGCCTGCGCCGTGCGGAACGCGAGGTCGTGGCGCTGTGCCTGGGGGAGGGCCTGGACTACCAGGCCGCCGCGGAGGCCCTCGGCATTCCGGCCGGCACCGTCGCCTCCCGCCTGTCCAGGGCCCGCAGGAAGCTGCGCACCCTCACCGCGGACGCCCCGGCGGGCCGGGCCGCCGCCACCGCGCCGGAACCCGCCCGCGGAAAACGGGAAGGCGACCGCCCCGGCCGACAGACAAGAGATGACCACGCACCCGTGGTCCGGCCCGCGCAGGGAGGAAACCGATGAACGCGCACACGCCCCGGCAGCGTCCGGCCGAGCGGGAAGAGGACAGCAGCCTCTTCTCCCGGACGGCGCGCGACCTGCCGTCGGGCCGTCACCAGTTCCACAAGGAGCGTCTGATGGCCCAGATCCACGACGAACAGCGCACGGCGGCCCCGACCCGGTCCCCCGCTCCGGCCGCGGGCCGGGCATGGTGGCGGCGGCTGCCGCGCCCGGCGATCACCCTGCCCGCGACGGCGGCCCTGGTGGCCGCGGCGGTCGTCGCCGCCGTGGTGACCTCCGGTGGCCCCGCGGACCACGGTGTCGCGATCGGACCGGCCCTGACCACGCCGATCGGCGCCGCGAGCGCCAAGGGCGCACCGCAGCTGCTCGACCGGATCTCGCTGGCGGCCGCCGAGGCCTCCCACCCGGACGTCGAGCCCGGCCAGTTCGTCTACATCGAGTCCAAGTCCGCCGACACCTTCCTGAAGACCGTCGACGGCAAGACCTCCCTGGCGAGCCACGAACTGCACCGCCGCCAGATCTGGAAGTCCCCGGACGGCACCGAGGGCTGGCTGATCGACCCGGCCGTCAACGACAGCCCCGAGGGCGAGACCCTCAGCCTCCCCGACGAACAGGGCAACACCCCGAGGGCGTACCTCAACAGCCCGTCGTACGACTACCTGTCCAAGCTGACCACCGACCCCGACGCCCTCCTCGCCAAGATCTACAAGGAGACCGAGGGCCAGGGGAACTCCCCCGACCAGGAGGCCTTCACCACCATCGGCGACCTCCTCCGCGAGAGCTACCCGCCCGCGGAGCTGTACTCCGCCCTGTTCCGCACCGCCGCGAAGATCCCCGGCGTCGTCGTCGTGCAGGACGCGGTGGACGCGGTGGGCCGGCACGGCGTGGCGGTGGCCCGGCTGGACGAGACCAGCGGTCAGCGAGAGGAGTGGATCTTCGACCCGAAGACCTACGTCTTCCTCGGCGAGCGCACGGTCCAGGTGGAGAGGCGCACCGGCGAGGACGCCCTGATCAAGCCCGGCACGGTCACCTTCACCAGCGCCGTCATCGAACGAGCGGTCGTCGACGGCATGAAGCAGACGCCGTAACCGTCCGTCCGACGACCTCCCGCGGCCGCCGTCCCCTCGCCCCGATCGAGCGGACGGCGGCCGACGTCGGCCTGTCGGAGTGGTCGACATCCGCAGTGCGCCGGCGCCGGCAGGCCGGTGACCGCGACGGGACGTGTGCGGGAAGCGGCCCGCCGACCGGCGGGGCCACCCGGGTCCGATTCGGCGGACCCCACCGCGTGAGCCTGACCCGACCGGTCCCTGTCTCCTGCGACACCGTGAGATTCACCGTCCTGTCCCGTCGGCCCCTCTCGCCGAGAGACTCCTCGGCTTGTCATGGGCCGGTCCGTCACCGATCTCGCGCCGGCGGCGGCCGCCGCCGGCGCGTGCCCCGACGGCCTCGGCCACCGGGGCAGCTCGGCGGTGCGTTCCGGTGGCGGCACGAACGCCCCGATCGCTCGCCCTGACCTGGGTACCCGGGAGGCGGAACAGAGTCCGGTGGAGGAGGCGTCATGTCTCAACATGTACGTGACATCATGACCAGCCGTCTGGTGACGGTGGAACCGCGGACATCGGTGTCGGCGGTGGCCCGGAAGATGCGCGACGAGAACATCGGAGCCGTCCTGGTGACCGAGGGGGACGAACTGCGCGGCTTGGTCAGCGACCGTGACCTCGTGGTGCGTGCGCTGGCGGAGGGCGGCGACCCCGAGCAGAAGACCGTCGCCTCGGCCTGCAGCGCCGATCTCGTCACCGTGACGCCCGACGAGGACCTCGATCGCGCCGTGGAACTCATGCGCGAGCACTCCGTCCGCCGCCTTCCGGTCGTCGAGGGCCGTCGGGCCGTGGGCATCGTCTCGCTGGGCGACATGGCGATCGAGCGGGATGCGGAGTCGGCGCTCGGGGACATCAGCGCGGCCAGGTCGAATCAGTAGGTACGGGCGGGAGCACGAGAGTGCCGGTACGGCCCGGTGCGTACGCGGTCACACGCTCCGGGCCGTCTCGCGGTCCCCCCACCGGACCCGGGCGCGGGGGGAACGGGCGCCCGCGGACCGGCCGGAGTGCTCCGGCGAGCCGTGCTCGACGGACCGGGTCCCGCACGCCGCCGGACCGTGCGCGGGAAGGACGCCGGGGCGGCCCGTGCACTCGGCACGGACCGCCCCGGCGTCGCCGTGCCGCCTACGGCTTGAGGATCTGGTCCAAGGTCGCGACCGCCATCAACAACTGGCCGTAACTGTTGGGATGGGCCGCCATGGAGCCCGCGTCCGGAGTCAGGGACTCGATGTAACGGCGCTGGCGAGGCTGGCACATGTCGTACCCGATGGTGGCTTTGTAGGTGTCCGCGTAGGAGACGCCGGTGCCGCCGGCGGCGGCCTGCCGGGCCAACGCGCGGTTGAGCTTCAGCGTCGTGTCCCGCAGGAAGGCGAAGTCCTGCTTCGCGAACGGCACTTCGGCACAACCCACGCCGTTGTCGGGGAAGAGGGCCGGGTATCCGACCACGACGACCTTTGCGTCCGGGCTGCGCCGCCTGATGTCTGTGATCACATCGCGGACGCGGCCCTCCACCGTGTTGATGCGCTCACCGAGCACGTCCTTGCCGGTGGTGAAGTACTTCTTGCACGGACTGCCCTCGGGGTCCGAGGACTTCACCAGCACACAGGTGGCGAGCACGCTGGTGAAGCCGACGTCGTTGCCTCCGATGGTCAGGGTGACCAGCTTGGTGTTCGGCGTCAGCGCGTTGATCTGCGGCGGCTTGGACCCCTGGGCGTTCCAGATGCTGCGCGTCGTGGCGCCGCTGCACGTGACGTCCTTGAACGCCCGGTTCTCGCCCGCGGAGGTACCGGCGACGATGGAGGGGTAGCTGCCCGTGGTGCGGTCGCACTCGGCGTCCTTCACCCCCCGGAGACCGGCTCCCGAGGCGTAGGAGTCGCCCATGGCCACGTAGTTCGGGCCGTCAGTGGCCGCCTGGGTCGGCGCCGCGAGCGAGAAGAGGCTTGCTCCTGCCACGGCGGTCACCGCGGCCGCCCGGCACATGCCGGACAGCCGCCTTGAGTTCTGCGTCATCACGCCCCTGAGAAATGGTGGATCGGACGGGCCGGTCTCCGCGGACGCGGTCCGGCGTGGACCGCCCCGGCACCCGGGGCTCGTCCACAACACACAACGGGGGGTTCCGGGCACCGGTTCACCCGGCACGGGCGCCGGTTCACCCGGCACGGGCGCCGGTGCTTCCTGCCAAGGCCGTACGCCGGCTCCCTGGCGCGTGCCCGCCCGCCCCGGGCGCGGGGCGGGCATCGGTGCTGCCGACGGTTCAGGGGGTGGACGGGACGGCGTCGGCGGGGTCGGAACGGAGCCGGGACCGTTCGTACGGCCCGGCCCGGCCCGCCGCCCCCGCGGCCCGGCCCGCCGCCCCCGCGGCCCGGCCCGCCGCCCCCGCGACCGGACCCGCCCGCCGTCGAGCGGGAGGAACGGACCGGTGATGATCTTCCGCGGCGCGGTGTCCGCATCCGGGCGCGTGCACCGGACACGACCGTGCCGCCCACCGGAAGTCGTCGGTGGGCGGCACGCGGACGGCTCAGACGGTGTCCAGCTCCCTGCGGCGCTCCGACCCCGGTACGCCGCCTGCCGCCCGGCGCCGGTCCGTGACGCTGCCCAGCCAGCCCAGCAGGAACCCGGCCGGCACCGTCACCAGGCCCGGGATCGTCACGTCCCAGATCCTGAAGTCGTGCCCCGGGAAGATCGACTCGGGTGTACCGGACGTGTACGGCGACAGCGCGAGCGCCGCGACGCTCAGCACCGTGGCCCCCCACAGGCACCACAGCGCACCGCGGGCGGTGAAGCCGGGCCAGTACAGGGCGTACAGCAGAACGGGCGCGAGGGCGGCGCCGCAGACGGCGAGCCAGAGCGTCGAGACGACCACCAGGTTCCAGTCGGCGACGACGACCGCCACGACCGCGGCGACCGCCCCCGTCAGCGCCGCCGACCACCGCGACGCGGCACCGTCCGCCGTGCCCGCCGGGCGGCTCCCGGCGGGCCCGCCGGACGCACCCAGTACGTCCCGTCCCAGGGCGATGCCGGCGGCGAGGGTCACGTCCACCACGGCCGCGAGCGCGGTGAGGAAGAGGACGCAGGCCAGGGCCGCGACCAGGATGCCGCCGCTGTCGAGCGCCCGCCCGAGCATCAGCGGCGTGAACGCCTGTGCGGACGGTCCGGCCTCGCGCAGCGCCTCGCCGACGAGGGCCGCCGCGCCGACGCCGACGACGGTGAGCGCGCCGTACAGCACGGTGAGTTCGCCGAGCATCCAGCGGCCGACGGTCCGGGCGCCGCGCGGGCTCTTCGTCGAGATCGCCCGCATCAGCACGGCGGGCATCGCCAGCGTGGCCATCGACATGCCGAAGGTCTGCCCGATCCGGTTCACGGCCCCCACCCACCCCTCACCGGTGTAGCCGCCCGGACGCAAATACGCCTCGCCCATCCGCGAGCCGTGCGCGGCGGCGTCGAGCAGCCGCCCGGGGTCCCCGCCGAAGCGGTCGAGCACGAGCACGGCGGTGACCACCAGCACGGGCAGGGCGATCGCCGACTTCGCGATCATCACCACGCCCGTGCCCCGGATCCCGCCGCTGACGGCCAGCGCCGTCATCACGCAGCCGATCACCACGATGCAGCCGGTCCGCGTACCGGGCTGCCCGATCAGCGCCGCGGCGACGTTGCCGACCACCACCAACTGCACGACCAGCAGCGGGAAGCAGACGAGCAGGGTCACCACGCCCCACGAGACGCGTACGGCGGGCCCGCCGCTGCCGCGCGCGTCCAGCATGTCCGCGGCCGTCAGCGAGGCGTGCCTGCGCAGCGGTTCGATGATCAGCACGAGGAGCAGCATGACCCCGATCAGGCTGCCCAGCATGACGCCGAGGCCGTCGAAGCCGAACGTGGCGACCATGCCCACCAGTACGGTGACCGTCGCGACCGTGGTGGTGTCGCCGCCCATCGCGATGCCCTGCTGCCAGGAGCGCAGCCGACGGTTGTCGGACCGGACGAGAGCCCGGTCGTCCTCGTCGGCGCCGGTGACGATGCACAGCATCAGGCAGATCACGACGAACACCGAGAACACGGCGAAGACGAGGGACCGGGACGAGGGGTCGAGCAGCGTGCTCACGACCACCTCCGGGCGCCCGGCCGCGGCTCGAGCCGGTCGACCCGTCGTCCGTACACCACCAGCGCGTGCACACCGACGGCGAAGGGCACCACGGCCAGGATCACGCCGAGGCTCACCGGTCCGGCGATCCGCGTGCCGTACACGGCCGGTGCGAGGGCGGCGGGCAGCACGTAGAGCAGCCAGGTGGCGGCGATCCGGACGCCGAGCCGCAGCCCGACGGCCAGTCGCGCCGCCTCCTCGGCGTCGTGTCGCTCGTGCTCCGCGGGAGGTCGCGCGCCTGCTGCGGGCTCGTCATGGTGCGGCGGCCCGTGCCGGGGCTGCGGTCCGAAGGACATGGGGGCGGCTCCGCTCACGTCGGTCCGGCACCCCGGAAGGGGTGCGCGTACGGGTGTGGGGGTGGGCGCGGAGTCAATCAGACACCTGTGCGCACCCGCACGCCCCGGGCGCAGGTCTGTTCCCCTGCCCAATCCGGAGCCGTGCGGACGGTGAGCGGGCACTGCGTGACCGGGAGCCGGCCCCTCTCCGATGACGCATCGTGTCGGGTGCGCAGCGACCGGAGGCCCCCGGCCCTGGCCGAAAGTCCCAGAGGCGCCGCCACCTCCCCTCCCGCCTCGCGTTCATCCAGGTCGGCAGGGGGGACGACGCTTTTCCGGAGCGTCCTCAGATGTCCCGGGAGAGACCAGCCAGCGCGGTGACCTGCCGTGATGAGGGGCCTTTGGCCGCTGACCCGCGCGAATGGTCTTTCAGTTGTTTCATGCTCGTGCCGGTTGACGAGGCCGGAAGTCCCGGAAAAGTCCCAGAGGACTCCCACAACTGACGGACGCCCTTTCGGTTCTACTCGATGTAGGGCAGCGCGGCGGGGCCGGGGCTGTGCGCTGGAGGTCGGCCTTGTTCCTCCGCGGCAATGGGCGGCGCACCTGGATCCACGGCAGTGGTGAGGAGTCGGTCGAGGAACGGGGCAGGACCGGATGAGCTGCCCGCATTGCCGCCGGCCGGTGCGCCGGGACGTCAGAGGGCGTCTCCCGTGGTCGCGTGAAGTCGGTGCGGCCGGCCCGGCGTGACCGGCCAGTCCGGAACGCGTCAGCGGCGTCGCTGGTCGGCGCGCAGCTCGAAGTCGCCGTAGCTGTTGTCGACCGGGTTGACCGTGACGCCGGGCGCGACGATCTCGTCGATGGCGTCGAGCACGTCGAACGACAGCATGACGTCGGCGGCGGGCAGGAACGCCTCCAGCTGGTCCATGGTCCGCGGTCCGATGATCGCCGAGGTGATGCCGGGGTGGTTGATGACGAAGGCGACGGCCAGCTCGATCAGTGTGAGGCCGGCCTTCTCGGCCAGCAGCGCGAGCTGTTCGACGGCGTCGAGCTTGCGCTGGTTGGCGGGGGTGCTCATGTCGAAGCGGGCCTGGGGGCGTGCCGCGGAGGCGGGGCCCTCAGAGGCGTTCTTGCGGTAGCGGCCCGACAGCCAGCCGCCGGAGAGCGGGCTGTAGGTGAGGGTGCCCATGCCGTGGCGGCGCACGGTGGGCAGGACGTCCTCCTCGATGCCGCGGACCAGGATCGAGTACGGCGGCTGCTCGGTCACGAACCGCTCCAGATGGCGCTCCCGCGAGACCCACTGGGCCTCGACGATCCGGGAACCGGAGTACGAGGATGAGCCGATGTAGCGCACCTTGCCCTGGTGCACGAGGTCGGAGAGGGCGCCGAGGGTCTCGGCGACGTCCGTGTCCGGGCCGGGGCGGTGGACCTGGTAGAGGTCGATGTGGTCGGTGCCGAGCCGCCGCAGGGAGTTCTCGACCTCGCGGAAGATCCAACGTCGGCTGCCGCCGCGCTGGTTGGGGTCGTCCTGGTCCATCGGCATGAAGAACTTGGTCGCCAGGAACACGTCGTCGCGGCGGCCCTTCAGTGCCTTGCCGACGATCTCCTCCGAGACGCCGGCGGAGTACACGTCCGCGGTGTCGACGAAGTTGATGCCCGCGTCCAGGGCACGGTGGATGATCCGGATCGAGTCGGCCTCGTCCTCGTTGCCCCAGGGGCCGAACATCATCGCGCCCAGACAGAGCGGGCTGACCTGGACACCGGTGCGGCCGAGCGGTCGGTACTGCATGGAGCGGTTCCCCTCGTTCGTACGGGTTCGGTTCGTATGGTCAGTCGTTTCCCGGCCGGTCCTTCCCGGAGGGGACGACCGCACCGGTGCTCGTCCAGCTGGCGAGAAGACCGAGGGCCTCCCGCTCGGGGGAGTCCGGTTCGGGGATGTAGAAGTTGAGGCGGAGGCCGGGGTCGGACGGCAGGTCCATCGCCTCGTAGGGCAGGGCGAGATCGCCGACCAGCGGGTGGTGGAGGTTCTTGACGCCGGAGCGGTGGAACTTGACATCGTGGCGGGCCCACCGGCGGGCGAAGTCGTCGCTCTTGGCGGTCAGTTCACCGATCAGGTCGGTTATCACCTTGTCGTGGGGCGCCCGGCCCGTCTCGGTGCGCAGGAAGGCGACCGCGTCGTCGGCACCCTTGTCCCAGTCGACCCAGAAATCCTTGCTCGCGGGGTCCAGGAACATGAAGCGGGCGCTGTTGACCGGCCCCCGCCGGGCGAACAGCGGTGAGTCGAAGAGGGGCGCGTACAGCGCTCGCCCCAGAGTGTTGGCAGCCAGGACGTCGAACCGCGCGTTGCGTACGTACGCCGGCACATCGGCCATCGAGTCCAGCAGCCGCAGGATCGTGGGTCGCACCCGGGAAGCGGTCACCGTGGGGCGTCGGCCGGACGGAGTCGCCGCGCGGGCCAGGTCGTACAGATGGGTGCGCTCGGCCTCGTCGAGCTGCAGGGCGTGCGCGAGGGATTCCAGTACGGAGTCCGAGGCGCCGGAGAGGTTTCCGCGCTCAAGCCGTACGTAGTAGTCGACGCTCATGCCCGCGAGCAGCGCGACCTCCTCCCGGCGCAGGCCGGCGACACGGCGGTTGCCGCCGTAGACAGGCAGCCCGGCCTGCTCGGGGGTGATCCGGGCACGCCGGGTGCTGAGGAACTCGCGGACCTCGGCGGCCACGCTCTTCTTGTCTCTGTCTGCCATCGTCCAGATCCCTGAAATCGCTCCGCCGCCGGTGATCGCGCCCCGGTGGGGACGGTCCAGCCTGACCTACGTCGGTCCTGCCTCGACCTTCACCGTAGGTCCGTCCGCGAGGACCTGCGAGGTACTGCCAGTACCCGGAAGACCAGTGACTCCCACCCCTGTGCCCGCGCGGGGTTCTCTTGGAGAGAACCGAGGACCAGGAGTCCGACACCAGGCCCTCACCCTGAAGCGAAGGACACACCGTGCGCGCAGCACCCCAGTACGACGGGACCGGCGACGTCGCCATGGCGGAACCCACGCCGCCCATGGCGGTGCATGCGCCGACCCCTGCCGCCCCGGCCCGGACGACGCTGATCCTCGCGATCATCTGCGTCAGCTACTTCATGGTCATCCTCGACAACTCGATCGTCTTCACCGGCCTGCCGCAGATCCGCTCCGACATGGGGTTCTCCGAGACCGGCCTGTCCTGGATCACCAACGCCTACGTCCTGGTCTTCGGCGGCCTGCTGCTGTTGGGGGCCCGGGCCGGTGACCTGTTCGGACACCGCAGGATGTTCCTGTTCTCCCTGGTCGTCTTCGCGCTGACCTCCCTCCTTGTCGGCGCCGCACAGAATCAGTGGTGGCTGATCGGAGCTCGGGCGCTGCAGGGCATCGGGGCGGCGGTCCTGGCCCCCTCCGCCCTGTCCCTGCTCACCCGCAGCTTCACCGAGGGCCGGGCCCGTAACCGGGCGATGGCCGCCTACAGCGCGGTGGCCGGACTCGGCGCGGCTCTCGGCCTGGTGGTGGGCGGCATGGTCGCCGACCTGGTCTCGTGGCGGGCCGGGTTCTTCCTCAACGTCCCGGTCGGCATCGCGATGGTGGCGCTGGCCGTGCGGTTCCTGCCCGAGACCGAACGCCAGGGCGGCCGCTTCGACGTCGCCGGGGCGCTCCTGGCGACTGCGGGCTCCACCGCTCTGGTCTTCGGCATCGTGGACGCCACCGACATCGGCTGGACCGTTCCGGCCACCCTGATTCCGCTGGTGGCGGGACTGGTGATGCTGGCCCTGTTCGTGGCGGTGGAGCGGCGGGCCGCGCAGCCGATCGTGCCGCTGCGGCTGTTCGCCGGCCGGGAGCGCAGCGGCGCCTACCTCACCCGAATGCTCTACATGGGCGCGATGATCGGGTTCTTCTTCTTCACCGCCCAGTTCGTACAGAGCGTCTACCACTGGACGCCGCTGCAGGCCGGTCTCGCCTTCCTGCCGATGACGCTGGTCAACTTCGTCTTCGCCGTCCAGGTGCCGCGGCTGCTGGAGCGGGCGAGCAGACCGCAGGTGCTCACCACCGGGCTCGCCCTGACCACGGTGGGTATGGTGTGGCTCAGCCGCCTCGACCTGCACACGCCCTACCTGACCGGAGTGGCACTGCCGATGGTGCTCATCGGCGCCGGCCAGGGCCTGGCACTGGCCCCGCTGACCTCCAGCGGCGTCGACGGCGTCGCCCCTGCGGACGCGGGAGCCGCCTCGGGCCTGGTCAACACCGTGCACCAGATCGGCAGCGCGCTGAGCCTGAGCATCCTGACCGCCGTGGCCGCCTCCGTCTCCACCGGCCACAGGGCCGCCGACATCGCGGCCCGCTCGGGTGCCGCGCTGACCGGCTCCGCGGTCCTGCTCGCCCTGGCCCTCGCGGCCACCCTCACCCTCATCGTCCCCGCACGTACCCGCCCGCACGAAAGGTCCTTGTGATGCAGACCCTCATCCTCAACAACGGCGTCGAGATGCCCGCCCTCGGACTCGGTGTCTTCCAGACCCCGCCCGACGAGACCCGGGCCGCCGTCACGGCCGCGCTCGAACTCGGCTACCGCCACATCGACACCGCCGCCGCATACGGCAACGAACGCGAGGTCGGCCAGGCCATTCGAGTCTCCGCCGTGCCCCGCGACGACATCTTCATCGAGACGAAGATCTGGATCAGCGACTACGGCTACGACGAGACCCTGCACGGTTTCGACAAGAGCGCCGCCAAGCTCGGCGTGGACCGGATCGACCTGCTGATCCTGCACCAGGCACTGCCGTCGGACTTCGACAAGACCCTCGCCGCCTACCGCGCCCTGGAGCGGCTCCTGGCCGACGGCAAGGTCCGGGCGATCGGCGTCAGCAACTTCATGGTCGACCACCTGACCGCCCTGCTCGACACCACCACGGTCGTGCCCGCCGTCAACCAGCTGGAGATCCACCCGTACTTCCAGCAGCGCGCGGTCCTCGACTTCGACGACGAGCACGGCATCCTCAACCAGGCGTGGTCCCCCATCGGCGGCATCACCTTCTACCCGGGCTACGGCGAGGAGCGCAGGAGCGTCCTTGAGGACCCGGCCGTCACCGCGATCGCCGAGGCGCACGGCAAGAGCCCGGCCCAGGTGCTGCTGCGCTGGGGCATCCAGCAGGGCCGCTCGGTGATCCCCAAGTCGACCAAGCGCCACCGCATCGCGGAGAACATCGACGTCTTCGGCTTCGCCCTGACCGCGGATGAGTTGAAGTCCCTCGACGCCCTGGAGACCGGCCGGCGCGGCGGCCCCGAGCCTTCGGACATCACCCTCGCGGCCTACGGACGCGCCATCCCCGGAGCCTGACATCAGCTCACCTCGTACCTATGCAAAGGAATCACCATGCCCACCACCGTCAACGCGTTCGGCACCCACGAAGCCGGAAAGCCGCTCGTTCCCGTCCCCGTCGAGCGCCGCGACGTCGGCCCGCACGACGTCAAGCTCGACATCCTGTACTGCGGGATCTGCCACTCCGACATGAACTACGTCGACGGGACGTTCGGCCCGCCGGCGGTCAGCCCGCTCGTCCCCGGCCACGAGATCGTCGGTCGGGTCACCGAGATCGGCCCCGACGTCACCCGCCACCAGGTCGGCGACCTGGTCGGCATCGGCTGCATGGTCAACTCCTGCCGCGCGTGTGAGAACTGCCAGGCAGGCCAGGAGCAGTACTGCCTCATGGGAAACACCCTCGTCTTCGGGGCCCCCGACCCCGTCGAGCCCGGCGCCCACACCCAGGGCGGCTACTCCGAGGCGATCGTCGCCCCGGAGGACTTCGTCGTCCGCGTCCCCGAGACCCTCGACCCGGCCGGCGCCGCTCCGCTGCTGTGCGCCGGCATCACCGTCTACTCCCCGCTCAAGCGGTTCGGTGCCCGGCCCGGCACCAAGGTCGCCGTGGTCGGCCTCGGCGGGCTCGGCCACCTCGGCGTGAAAATGGCCAAGGCCATGGGCGCCGACGTGACCGTCCTGTCCCGGTCGGGCGGCAAGCGCGAGGCCGCCACGGCCCTCGGCGCCGACCACTACGCCGTGACCGGTGACGGCTCGGCGTTCACCGAGCTGGCCAACACCTTCGACATCATCCTGAACACCGTCAGCGCGCCTGTGTCCCTCCCCGACCACCTCGGGATGCTGCGCCTGCACGGCACCATGGTGAACGTCGGTGTGACGACCGAGCCGATGCCGATGGAGGTCTTCGCCCTCCTCCAGAACGGCCGGTCCTTCGTGGGATCGCTGTTCGGCGGCATCGCCGAGACGCAGGAGATGCTCGACTTCGCGGCCGAGCACGACGTCACGGCAGACATCGAGCTGATCGACGCGAAGGACATCAACACGGCCTACGAGCGGATCCTCGCCTCCGACGTCCGCTACCGGTTCGTGATCGACGGCGCGACCTTCGCGAAGCCGCAGCAGGCATGACGAACCACTCCGTGGTCGCCGTGCGCGGGCACGGAATCGCCCGCATACGTGAGTGACCTGCGGCGACGGCACCGCATGGTGAATCGCTGGACAACGCGCGTGATCGTGACGCGCGAGTGAAACTGTCGACATGGGCGCCCGTCGCGCCCGCCTCCTCGTAAGGAAATGAACATGGCAACCCATCCCCTGACCGTGCTGGTGGTCGGCGCCACCGGCAGCATCGGACGGCTCGTGGTGGCCGAGGCGATCGCCCGTGGACACACCGTCCGGGCCCTGGTGCGTGACCGCGCGAAGGGCGCCCGGCTGCTCCCCGCGGACGCCGAGCTTGTCGTCGGAGATGTCACCCGGCCCGAGGCCCTGCCCGAGGCGGTGGCCGGCGCCGACGCCATCGTGCTCACCCTCGGTTCCTTCGGTACCGGCGCTTCCTCACCGGAGACGGTGGACTACGCAGGCGTACGCAACGTCCTGACCGCCCTGGACGGCGCGCGGCCCCGTGTGGCGCTGATGACCTCCATCGGGGCCACCACCCGCAGCAGCGGCTACGGTCATCTGCTGGAGTGGAAGCGCCGCTCGGAGCGTCTTGTACGGGCCAGTGGCCTCACGTACACCGTCGTGCGGCCGGGCTGGTTCGACATGAACGGACCGGACGAACACCAGATGGTGTTCCTCCAGGGAGATCGCCGCCGCTCCGGCGGCCCCGCCGACGGACGTGTCGCACGCGCCGACATCGCACGGGTCCTGGTGGCGGCCCTCACCGCTCCCGAAGCGGCCGGCCGTACTTTCGAGCTGGTGGCCGAACAGGGAGCCGCACCAAGTGACTTGGGGCCGTTGTTCGCAGCGCTGGACCAGGACCCGCCCGGCTCCCTGGACGCGGTACGGGACGAGGCCAACATGCCGCTCGACGCCGAGCCGCAGCGGGTCCGCGACGACCTCGACGCCGTCCGGGCACGCACCGCAGCCTGACGACAGCCCAGGCTCGCCACGCAACGCCCGCTACGCAACAAGGAGTCAGCGTGCCACCCACCCCCAGCCGGACGGACCGGGAGGACATCCTCCGGGCCCACCACGCCTACCTGAACGCCATGGTCGAAGGAGACACGCCGTCACTCGACGATCTGCTCGACGACGGCTTCACCCTCACTCACATGACGGGATACGTGCAGCCCAAGGTCGAGTGGCTGGCCGAGATGAAGGCTGGGCAGTTCGTCTACCACTCCATCGACGAGGTGGACACTGCGCTCGACCTCGACGGCGGCACGGCGCGTCTGACCGTCCGGACCATGACCGATGCGAAGGTGTACGGAAGCCGGGCCGACTGGCGGTTGCTCCTGACCACCGACTACGGCCGCCGCGGCGGGACGTGGATCCCGCTGAGAACTGTCGCCACGACATGGTGACTCGCAGCAGTCAAAGGACCAGGGGAGCCCCGAGGACTCCCATGAACCCAACGGCCCCAACGGCCCCGAGGAGACTGCGTCGTGGCGGCCCTTGAATTCGTCGTGCTGCTCGGGTGCGCTCTGCTGGTGAGCGGCGCCCTCGCCCACCAGCTCAAGGTGGCCGCCCCCGTACTGCAACTGGCCGCCGGCGTCCTGCTCGGCTTCGTACCCGCGCTCCCCGAGATCGAACTGCCACCAGAGGTGCTGCTGCTCGTCTTCCTGCCGGTGCTCCTGTACTGGGAGAGCGTGACGACCTCACTGCGGGCGATCCGGCGCGACCTGCGCGGCATCGTCCTGACCGGCACCCTGCTGGTAGCCGTCACCGCCTGGGCCGTCGCGGCCCTCGCGCACGCGCTCGGCCTGCAGTGGGGCCCGGCCTGGGTCCTTGGCGCCGCCGTCGCACCGACCGACGCCACCGCCGTGGGCGTGGTCTCTCGGCTGCTGCCCCGGCGCAACGTCATGCTGCTGCGCGCCGAGTCCTTGATCAACGACGGTACGGCGCTGGTCGTCTACAGTCTGGCAGTCGGTGTCACCGTGGGATCCGAGCATCTCAGCGCGGCCCATGTGGGTGGCCTGG
Organism: Streptomyces sp. NPDC051051; assembly: GCF_040682975.1. NCBI lineage: Bacteria > Bacillati > Actinomycetota > Actinomycetes > Kitasatosporales > Streptomycetaceae > Streptomyces > Streptomyces sp. NPDC051051. The sequence continues at coordinate 20,217 of NZ_JBFBCB010000037.1, read as the reverse complement.
TGGCACTGTCCTACGGCGGCGGCATCGCGGCCGGCGTACTGGTCGCGTGGCTCGGCATCCGGCTCCGTCGCCTCGTACGCGAGCTCGGCGAGACGATGCTGGACAACCTCACGATCATCCTGATCCCGTTCAGTGCGTATCTGCTGGCCGAGCAGGTCGAGGCGTCGGGCGTGCTCGCGGTCGTGACGTGCGGGCTGATCATGAGCCAGGCCGGGCCGAGCCTGGGCAGGGCCGAGGCCCGCCGACAGACGATGGCCTTCTGGTCGCTGGCGATGTACCTGCTCAACGGCGCCCTGTTCGTCCTGGTCGGCCTTGAGGCACAGGCGGCAGTCCGAGGTCTGTCCGGTACCGCCCTGACCGAGGCGCTCCTGATGGTGGCTGCGGTCTCCTGTGCACTCGTCGTCGTACGGTTTCTGTTCCTGTTCGTCGCGGTGTACAGCATCAGAGCGCTGGACCGGCGCCCGCAGCAGCGAGAGCGCCGCATGGGCCACCGGGCCCGCGTGGTCAGCGCTCTGGCCGGATTCCGCGGGGCCGTCTCCCTGGCGCTCGCGCTGTCCGTGCCCTACACCCTCGACTCCGGCGGACCGTTCCCCGACCGCGGCACCATCGTCTTCGTCACCGCCGGCGTCGTCGTGACCACCCTCGTGGTACAGGCGCTGGTTCTGCCGTCCGTGGCACGCTGGGCCCAACTGCCCTACGACACGGACGCCGACCGCGAACGGGCTCTCGCCCGGACCACGGCGTCCGAGGCCGCACTCGACGCCCTCCCCACGGTGGCGGCTGACCTCGGTACCGACCCTGAGGTCACCGAGCGGCTACGCGCCGAGTACGAGACCCACCTGAACACACTCCGGGCCGCTGCAACCGCGGACGCCCCGGACGCCGACACGCTCGTACGACGCCACGAGCAGGACACCGCCCTGCGCCTGGCCCTCCTGGAACACAAACGCTCCGCCGTCATCGGCCTGCGCGACGACCGCCACATCGACGACACCGTTCTCCAGCAGGTGCAGGCCCAACTGGACGCGGAAGAGATACGCCTGGCCCCGACGGCGGATCCGGAGTGAGGGCACGCAACAGGTAACGGACGGGACAGAGGACAACAGCCAGTGGCCGCAGACAGCGAGCAGCACGATCGGCAGCCAGACCGGCAGGACCGACCGCAGGACCGGTCGACGGCCGGGCGCGCGCTGCCGGTGGGCAGCCTCGTCACCACGTTCGAGCTGTTCTTCGACCTCGTGTACGTCATCACGCTCACCCGCGTGACCGCCTTCATGGCCCACGAGCACAGCGGCGCCGGCCTGCTCCGGGGACTCCTCCTGCTGGCCCTGGTCTGGTTCTCCTGGTCGGCCTACGCATGGCTGGGCAACCAGGCCCGCGCCGACACGGGCGCCGTACGGCTCGGCATGAGCCTCGCCATGGCCGGCGTCTTCGTCTTCGCGTTGACCGTTCCCGAGACATGGCACGACGCCCCCGGCGGGCTGTACGGACCCGTGGTGCTGTCCTGCGCCTATCTGGTCGTGCGCTGCGTGCACCTCGTGCTCTACGGCTACCTCGCGCGGGGCGACATCGGCCTGCGGCGCCAGGTCAGGGTGTCCTGGCCGCCCGTACTCGGCGGCTGCGCCCTCCTGATCGTCGGTGCGCTGATCGGGGGCGGCTGGCAGACCGCGCTGTTCGCGGCGGCGCTCGTGGTGGACTGGGGCGGCGTCCACCTCACCTCACGGCGCGGCAGCTGGCGCATCCACAGCGCCGCCTACTTCACCGAACGCCACCAGCTTTTCGTGATCATCGCGCTCGGCGAATCACTCATCGCCATGGGCATGGGAGCCACGGACCATCCACTCAGCACACCGATGCTGGCAGCCGCCACCCTCGGTGTCGCCGCCGCCAGCGGACTGTGGTGGCTCTACTTCGACGTGGTGAGCCTGCTGGTGGAGCACCGCCTCGACGAGGCCCGCGGCCAGACCCGTCTCACGCTGGCCGTCAACGCCTTCGGATACGGCCACTTCCCCATCGTCGCGGGCATCGTGCTGACCGCACTCGGCGTCGAGGGAGTCGTCGCGTACGCCGACAGCGGCAAGGGGCTTGGCGGCTTCTACGCCAGCGCACTGTGCGGCGGGTCCGCCGTCTACCTCGCCGGGCTGCTGCTCTTCGGCCGTCTGTCCGTGGGAGTGTGGGGCCCGTTCCGGCTCGCCGCCGTGTGCCTGCTCCTCGCCTGGCTGCCGGCAGCGATGGTGCTGCCACCGCTGGCCGGGCTGGCGGGTATCGTCGTGGTGTTCGCGGCAGTCGCGGTCGCCGAGGCCAGGCGGTACGGGGAACTGCGCCGGAACGTGCGCCCGAACGCGTCGTGACCGCACTTGTCCCCGCTGGCGGAGCCGAATTGGTCTCCCCACAGCAATCGGCCTCAGCAACCCTCTTTCATCCCGGAGTGGCGGATGAACCGGGCTGGTCAGGAGCGGTGACGTGGCGAAGCCCCTCGTCGTCGGTGTGGTGATCTCACTCAACACGCCGACGACCGGGGGGCTTCGTTGGTTCCATATCCTTCCACGCTCGATGTCCCGTACGAGCCGGTCGAGCACGTCTCATGGCCCATCTACGCCCGAAGGTGTGAACACCGCACACGCCGACGCAAGTTGAGCTGTTTCCGTCAGGCACAACCCGCTCTCGCCCACCTGCGTAAGAACGAGACGCTCGCCCAGCTCGGCGCAGGGTTCGGCGTCTCCGAAGCGACGGCCTGGAGGTACGTGGACGAGACGGTCGACATCCTTGCCTCCTGGGCGCCCGGCCTGCGCGAGGCCCTGACAGGCCGGGGCGAGGACGACTTCGTGATCCTGGACGGCACTCTGATCCCCACCGACCGGGTCGCCGCGGACGAGCCGTACTACTCACAGAAACACAAGAAGCACGGCATGAACGTGCAGTTCATCGTCACAGCCGACGGCCCACCCCTGTGGTTCTCGAGTGCCCTGCCCGGACGCACCCACGACCTGACCGCCGCCCGTGCCACGGCGTGATCGAGAACTGCCGCACCCGGCAAATCCTCGTCCTGGCCGACCGTGCCTACCAGGGCGCCGGCGCCCGCACCCCCTACCACCACCACGAACTGCCCGACTGCTACCAGCAGTACAACCGGGGCCATGCCCGACTGCGCGCCCCCGGCGAACGGGCCTTCGCACAGGTGAAAACTTGGCGTCTACTTCGTCGAGCCCGTTGCTCGACCAACCGCATCGGACGCATCGTCTCCGCCGTCCACCCTCCTGATCTGCGCATACAGAGGATGAAAGAGGTTCAGTGGGTGTTTGGTCTCGATTCGCGACGGGCGCTTCGGCATGCTTTGCCGTATTCATAGCCAACCTGTACGGCCAGGAATGCCCGGAACCCCCCACCGGTTGGAAGCTTCCGCCTCATTGTCAAACCAGACGGAATTCAGCGCAGAGAAGCGAACCGAACGGGTGCACGGGTAGACGCCCGGAAGGCCGTGGAAGCGTACGTAAGGTGTGAATCCATCCGAAGGGTTTCGATCGCAGGAGCGATACAGGGCCACAATCCGCCGGGGGCTGATCTCCGGGGTGAGCCGGTTGCCGCGGTCTGCTCGGCGCTCGTTCGACGCTCCGGGTCTCCGCATGAAGAAAGACGAGCCGAGAAACTCGCTCTGACCAGGACCTTCTGGGATCCGTTCGGGCCGACATCTTTCCGATGGAGGATCGCGTGACGTGCCTGTCACTCAAAGACTCCGTGCCCGGCCAGAAGTCCCAGAAGAGTCCCAGAGGACTCCCGCGACTGGCGGACATCCTTTCGGTTCTACTCGGCGTAGGACAGCGCGGCGGGGCCGTGCGCTGGAGGCCGGCCCTGTTCCTCCGCGGCTCCACGTCCTCCGGATCCGGCGCCCCGCCGAGCGGCTCGCCCGACCGCCGGGCGAGCGCGCCGCGGACCTCGGGATCGTCCACGTACCGCGGACCTGTCCCTCGAACCCGTCCGGCCCATGGGTCCGCCCGCGCCGTGTCCCCCCGGAGCCCTGTGCTCCCAGGGGACGCGACGTTCACGCGTACCGCCGCGCCGCCGCGCCGGCCCGCCGGCCCGCCGGCCCGCCGGCCCGCCGGCCCGCCGGCCCGGCGGCCCGGCGCGGTCACGGAACGCCGGGTCGTCTTCCGGCCAGGGTGCCGACGTCCTTCCCCGTTCACCCGGCGGTCTCTGCCGCTCCGTAGCCTTCGGGACGCCGACCCGGGGAATGCACATTGATCCGGGGGTGACAGTAGTGTGCGGCGCACAGTATCGTGTGGGTTGTGTCCGTAGAAGAACTGACCCTGAGCCAGGCGCAGGAACTGCGCCGCGGGACGGTGGTGCTCGCCTGTCTGGCGCTGCTCCGGAAACCGCAGTACGGCTATGCGCTTCTGGAGACGCTCGACGACGCGGGGGTCACCGTCGACGGCAACACGCTCTATCCGCTGCTGCGGCGCCTGGAGAAACAGGGGCTGCTGATGAGCGAGTGGAACACCGACGAGTCCAGGCCGCGCAAGTTCTACCGCGTCAGTCCCGACGGGTCCCGTGTCCGGGAGGGCCTGGTGCGTGAATGGCGGGATCTCGTCGCTTCGATCTCACAACTGACCAAGGAGAACGAATGAGTACGGGGCTGCTCACCGAACGCTATGTCCACGAGGTCGTCCGGCGGCTTCCGGCGGACCAGCGTGACGACATGGCCCAGGAGCTCCGCGCCACCATCGCCGACACCATCGAGGGTCGGGGCGGCGACCTCCGGGCGGCCGAGCGGGAGGTGCTCAGCGAGCTGGGGGACCCGGTGCGGTACGCGGCCCGGTGCACCGAGCGGCCGCTGGCACTGATCGGCCCCGACCTGTACCCCGCCTACATACGGGTGCTGGGCACCCTGGTGGCCACCGTGCTGCCGGCGCTCTCCCTCGGCCTCGCGCTGCTGGAGGTGGCCGACGGCGGTGGCGTCGGTGCGGCCCTGCGTGTCGGCCTCGGCACGCTGATCGGCGTCGGCGCCCAGCTGGTCGCCGTGGTCACGGTGGTGTTCGCCGTGACCGAGCGGGTCCGCCACCGCCGCGGCACCACGGGCGACCGCTGGACGTTGGACGAACTGCCCGAGGCCCCGAAGCAGGACGGGGGCGGCGTCGCGGCGCTGGTCGCCGTGGCGTGGGACGTGCTGCTGTTCGCGCTGATCGTCTGGCAGCACACCGCCGAGCCGTACCGGATGGACGGCGGCGAGCACCTCGAGGTGCTGAACCCGGCCCTGTGGTCCGGCTGGATCTGGCCGGTACTCGCCGGTCTCGCCGGTCTCGCGGTGGTCGGGGTGGCACGGGTGGCCGGGCAGGGCTGGAACGTCCGGCTGGCCGGCTGGTACGCGCTCGCCCACGCGGTGTTCACGCTGCCGTTGGCCTGGGTGCTGTACCGGCAGGAACTCTTCAACCCCGACTTCCTCGCCGACGCCAAGACGCTCTGGGAATCCCAGGAGTCGGTCTACAGCGGTGCCGCGGCCATCGTGCTCGCCATCGGCGCCACCTCGGTGTTCAAGGCCTTCCGTACGGCGCTCCGCTGACCCCGCAACGACACGAAGGGGCTGCCCGGTCTCGACCGGGCAGCCCCTTCGTTTTGGCGTCAGACCGTGTTCAGCGAGTCCCTGATCCGGTTGCGGTCGACCTTGCCCGTCGACGTTCTCGGCAACGGCTCGGACACCATCTCGAACACGCTCGGCACGGCCGCCCGCACCGCCCGCTCCGCACAGTACTGACGCAGCGCCAGCACATTCACGGAGCCCGGCGCGGCGGGCCGCACGCGTGCGTGCAGACGGTGGCCGGCGACCGGGTCCGGGAGCGCGACGACGGCTGCCTCGGCGACCGCCGGGTGCTCCAGCAGGACGCTCTCGACGTGCTGGGTGCTGACCTGGGTGCCGCGCACCTTGACCATGTAGTCGGTCCGTCCGAGCACGCTCAGCGAGCCGTCCTCGTGCCGCTGCGCGACGTCGCCGCTGCGGTAGTACACCACCCCGGGTACACCGTCGGGGTGCGGCGCGAACTTCCCGGCGGCGGGCACATTGACGTAACCCACGCTCTGGAACGGTGTGCTGACAAGCAGTTCGCCCCGGCCGGAACCGGTCAGGGCGCGTCCGTCGTCCCCGGCGATCAGCCAGTGCACGCCGGGCAGCGGGCGGCCGATCGGCAGCGGCGCGGTGACCGGCGCGGTGCGGTCCACCTCGTGGAGGAAGCTGTTGTTCGTCTCGGTGCAGCCGTAGTTGTTGAACCAGCGGGCGTGCGGGAACGCCCGAGGCAGGCTTGCCAGCACCCGGGCCGGCATCGCCTCGCCCGCGAAGACCAGGTACTCCGGGGTGGTCAGCGGGCCGGCCTCGGCCGTGGCCCGGGCAAGCAGCTCGAACAGCAGGGGAACGCCCTGGACCAGCGTCACGCGGTGGCCCGTGACCAGGTCGTGCAGATAGCGCGCCGAGGTGCCCCGCTCCGGGTCGGCCAGCACCACGGTCCCGCCGCGCGCGAGGGTGCTCCACACGTCCAGCAGGCACAGGTCGAAATTGAGCGGCGCGTAGTTGAGGACCGTGGCACCCGGCCCGAGCGGGAAGGCGTCCGCCGCCCACGCGGTGAACCGGGCCACCGCCCCCTGCGAGAGCGGCACGATCTTCGGCAGGCCCGTGGAACCGGACGTGGTCAGCAGGAAGCCGGTGTCGTCGTCGGCGACCCCGGCGGGCGGACGCGTCTGCCCGGTGCCGCCGTCCGGTGCGACGGCGGACGGGGCAACCACGACGTCCACCAGCGGATCGTCGGCCAGACCGAGCACCACCGCGCATCCGGCCTGCGCGTACAGCTCCTTGAGCGGCAGGTCGGGCAGTTCGTGAGAAGGCAGCAGGAAGCTGCGGCCCGCCATCAGACAGCCCAGGACGAGGGCCACCGAATCCGGCGACTTCCGCACCCGCAGGCCCACCGGGCGGCCGGGGTGCGGCGCGGCGGCCTCCACCTGGGTGCGGGCCGCGCAGGCCATGGCGTACAGCTCGCCGTACCCGATCGTCCGGTCCTCCCAGACGAGCGCGGGGGCTGACGGCCGCTCGGCGGCCCGGGCGGCGAACGCCGCGGCGAGGGGCAGCGGGGCGGTCAAGAGAGCTCCTCCCCGGCCATCGCCCGGCCGGCCATCGCCCGGCCGGCCGTGGTCCGGATGGCGCGCACGGTGCGGAAGTTGCGTGCGACGAGCTCCTCGTCGGGCAGGTCGACGCCGTGCTCGTCCGTCAGCCAGGCCGCGATGTGCAGGACCGCGAGACTGTCGATCACCGCAGTGGTGAGGAGGTCGTACTCCGGGTCCAGATCGCCGGCGTCGACGCCGGGCAGGAAACGCTCGACGACGAAGCCGGCGATGTCCGCCTCGGAGGGAGCGGGCGGCACCACCGGCGTGCTGGGGGAATCGGCGGCCATGTTCGGTACGTCCTTTCACAGGTGTTGGCATGCTGGGCGCGTCGCCTCACACTTCGACGACCGTGCAGAACCAGTGCATCCCCGGGGACGCGACGCCCGTGAGGACCACCAGGTCCCCGAGGGCCAGTTCACCGGCCTCGATGTGCCGCCACAGGCAGACCAGTTGGTCGGCGGTGCCCATGTGGCCCAGGGAGCGGGCCAGTTCGGCGTTGGTGCGGGCGAGCGGGATGCCGACGGCGTCGGCCACCGCACGGAACGTCTGCTGGTTGTCGTTGATGTGGATCAGCCGGGCCACTTCGGACCGGTCCCGTCCCGCGCGGGACAGGGCCTCCTCGACGACGTCCGCGAGCCGCGCCGTGATCTCGTTCATGAACGCCTCGAAGTGCTTCGGGTCCCGGTCGAAGTGCCGGTAGACGGAGACCATCGGGCTGACGTCCTTCAGCCCGCGCCCCGGCGGCGGCAGCGGCGCGGCGGCCCCGCCGTACTCGATGCGGAACAGGTCCGCGTAGTCGGGGTTGGTGAACTGCGCCGAGGACAGCCGACGCAACCGCGGATGCCCACGGCGGACGACGGCCGCGACGGCCCCGTCGCTGGCGACGCAGCCGTTGAAGTCCATCCGGTTGCCGTGGGCTTCGCTCATCACGTTCGCCAGGACCACCAGCACCGTCTCGACGCCGGGGGAGAGGGCCATCGCGCCGGCGGCGTGGTCCAACGCGGGCGACCACGCCGCGCACGCCTGCGTGAACAGCACGGTGGGCGTGCCGTGCGCGCCCAGGGCCCGCGCCACGGCCGCCGAGGGGTCCCAGCCCAGGTAGTCCGGCACGTCGGAGTTGCCGACGACGATCAGGTCGACGTCCGCGACGGTGACGTCGGCGTTCTCCAGGGCTTCCCGCGCCGCCTCGGCGGCCAGGTCGACGGCGGTGACGCCGGGAGCGGCGCGGTGGTAGGTCTCGTAACCGAGGGCCGTGACCGCCTCGGGATCGGGTACGTAGTCGGCCGCCGTGGCCGACACGTCGCGCCGCTCACCGAAGGCCATGCCCACAGCGACGATGCCCAACTCCGATGACGTGCTCATGTGCGCCCCTTCCCTGCCTACCGGACGAATCAGCCCGTCCGGTCCTTCGACGATTGGATCAGAACGGCGTCGTCCTCGGCGGTCTCCGAGAGCTCGGCGTCGAGGGCGGGGAGCTCCTGGACCTCCTCCACCGGAGTGTCCAGCAGGACGAGGTTGCGTCGGCCCAGGTGCAGGACGAGCGCCAGAACCGCCATGGCGACGGCCAGGACCAGCACGGCCGACTCCACGCCCATCGCGTCGGCGAGGACACCGGCCACCAGCGGGCCGGTCCACTGAACGGCCTGGAAGCCGAACTGCCCCGTGGCGGCGACCCGCCCCAGATACGCGTCGGGGACCAGCCGGACCTCGTAGGACTCGGTGACGATGTTCATCGGGATCATGCTGGTCATGCCGATCATCAGCACCAGGCCGATCTGCCAGGGCTCCGGCGCGACCGCGACCGCGGCGAAGGAGGCCGTGAACAGCCAGGCGGACAGCAGCAGGACGCGGCGCGCGCCGATCTGCCGCATCAGCCATGGCCCCAGTACGGCGCCGATCACGCCGCCGGTGACCGCCATGGAGGTCACCACGCCGATCGTGTTCGGTCCGCCGCCCCGGTGCTGCACCGCGACCACGAACAGCAGCATGAAGCCCTGCGCCACCGCGTTGAGCACGGCGCCCCAGGCGAGCGTGAACACCAGGTAGTCGCTGCGCCGGATCATGCGCAGCCCGTCCTTGACGTCCGCGGCCAGACCCTGCCGCTGCTCCCCGTCGTCCTGCCGGTCCGGGCCGAGGGGCCGGCGGACCAGGAGCGAGCTGAGGGTGATGAACAGGAAGGAGACGGCGTCGAACAGGAACGGCACCCAGCGCGCCGTCGAGTACAGCAGGCCGCCCAGCGGGGCGCCGAGGAGCTGGGCCAGCATGTCGCGGCCCATGCCTTGCGCCGTGGCGTCGGCGATCCGCTCCTTGGGCACGATCCGGCGCAGCACCGGCGAGGTCACGCCGGACCGCAGGCCGGCCCCGAGTCCGCTCGCCAGCGCCAGCGCGTCGAGTCCGAGGACCGCCGGGTCGCCCTGGTACACCAGCCAGGCCACGGCCCCCATCGACAGCGCCTCGGCCAGCGCGGCCAGGCCCAGCAGAAGCCGTCGTGACACTCGGTCCGACAGGGCACCGCCGATCATCAGCGTGCCGAGCCGGCCCAGCATGTGCAGCACCGTGATGGTGCCCGCCTGTGCCGCCGACCCCGTCACGTGGAGCATGAGCAGGGGGAAGGCGAGCGTCGAGACGCTGTTGCCGAGCGCCGACAGGCCCTCGCCGGACCACCAGACGGCATAGTCGCGGTCCCGCCACAGCGACGGTGGCTTCCCGGTGTCCTCCGGACGTGACCGCACCATCGTCGTCCGTCTCCCGTCCGTTCGCGCGTCAACCGGTCCGGGCCGGTGCCGCGGATCCGACCAGCATGCTGGTCGAAGGGCCACCGGCCCGGCCAGGCAGCGCACCGGCAACTCCGGGGGAGGAAATGTTGCCGCCGGCGCCGCTGTCTCCGGCAGCCGTCAGATCCAGCCGCGTTTGGCCGCCTGGTACCCCGCCTCGAACCTGCTGGCCGCCCCCAGCCGTGCGCACAGTTCGGCGACGATCCTGCGCACGGTGCGCAGTGAGACGCCGAGACGCCGGCGGATCGCCTCGTCGTTGAGGCCGCGTGCCATCAGGCGCAGCAGTTCCTTCTCGCGCGCACTGAGCCCGTGATCGTCGAGCCCCGGCCCGCTGGAACCGAGCGGTACCGCGTTCTCCCAGGCTTGCTCGAACAAGGATCTCATCGCCTCGACGGCCCCCGGCACGCTGATCTGCACGACCCTGTGCCACGGGTCGCGCGGATCCGCGGGCAGCAGCGCCAGGGAGCGGTCGACGAGGAGCAGGTGCACGGGCAGCGACGGAACGGTACGCACCCCGCAGTTCGGCTCGTCCTCCCAGGCGGCGCGCAGGGCGAGGCGGGTGTCGCCGCGAATACTGTCCGTGGTGACCACACGGTTCGCCACACCTCGGGCCATGACCTTGCGGTGCAGCTCCTGCACGGGCTCCAGCCAGTTCGCCGAGGAAGGCCCGCCCGGCAGGAAGGCCAGCCACTCGGTGCCCGCCGAGCAGGACAGCTCGTGCAGCCGGTCGGTGACCGCCGCACGGCCGGCGATGCACTCGAAACCGGGCTCCAGGCCGCCCGGCCGGGCTTCGGCGTACCGGTCGACGAGGGCCCTGACGGCGGCCCGGTCCTCCTCGAACTCCCGCAGCCGGTCCTCGATTCCGGACATCTGACGCAGCAGCAGGGCCTTGAGGGCGAGGCGGGGATCCACCAGCTCGCCGAGGTCCTCGCCGGACGGCCGTAGCAGGCCCAATTGTGTCAGCCGCTCCAGCGCAGCGTGCACGTCCTCGACAGGAACGCCCAGGTGGGCGGCAATTTCGTCCGCCTTCCCGTACCGTCCCGCGAAGAGCTGCTTGTACACCGCATGAGTGAGTCGGTCCAGCCCTAGCCTCTGCAGCATGGAGTCACACCCCGTGTCCCCGTCATCCGGCGATGCCCAGTCTGCCGGTCATCTTTACACGCCGCGCACATGAGTGAGGGAGTATCTTCGGCGCCGATCGTACAAACAGGCGATCTTTTCTGTGGGGGATTGTGGTGCTCGATCGCTTGGTTCCCAGCGGCGTCGAACTGTGCGAGGTGTACGGCGACGCGGGACCCGAGGAGATGGCCTGTCTGTTTCCCTCCGAACAGGCCGTGGTACGGGGCCTGCCGGGGGAGCGGCAGCGCGAGTTCGCCATCGCGCGGGGCTGTGCGCACAGGGCACTGGCCAGGTTGGGCGTTCCACCGGAACCGCTTCTTCCGGATGTGTCGGGTGCCCCGCGATGGCCTCGTGCGGCGGTCGGCAGCCTGACCCACTGCCCCGGTTACCGGGCGGCGGTCGTGGCTCCGGCCGGTAAGTACGCCGCCCTCGGTATCGACGCCGAGCCTGCCGCGCCACTGCCCGCCGTCGTGGCCGCGCGACTCCTGGCGGACGCCGAACGGCGGTCGGCCAATGCCCTGAGCGCCGCCCTCGGGATGCCGGCCGACCGGCTGGCGTTCTGCGCCAAGGAGGCGTCCTACAAGGCGTTCTCGCCCTGGCTGGGGCGCCGGTGGGGTGTTCGTGACTTCGTGGTGCGCCTGGCCGCCGATGGCTTGTTCCGGGGTGTGGCGCCCGAGGTCCGGCACGGGTTCGAGGGGCGGTGGGCGGTGCGTTCCGGATATCTCGTGGCGGTCGTCTGCCTGACGTCCGCGGATTGGTCCGGACTGCTGTCGGCAGGTGTTTCGCCTGGTAGCGGTTGGCATTAAATGGCCATGTGACGCTTTCCTGTCAGAAGGGGAACTCCCTTTCGTCGTTTTGTTCGAGTAAGGTCCGGTCTTGGCCAAAACATGAGTATGTCGCAGTTGACTTTGTGGGGACCTGGTCAACCGCCCTGACCTGGCCCGCCGGGCGAAGCGGGGTGCAGTCCGCCGTCGTGCGCGATGTTCGTGGGACGGCTGCGGGAGGTCGCGCTAGTATGATTTCCAAGGGGGATTATGTCAATGGTGATTCGCGCCGAGTTCGTTCCCTTCGGGAGAATGGACGTACACCAGCTACGTGAATTTCTGTTGAACCAGCGACGGGTTTCGGGCTGGACGCAGGAAGAGCTCGCGGAGCGTTCCGGTGTGAGTGTCCGCACGATCCGGAACCTGGAGACCGGATCCAACACCAACCCCCGCCGGAGCTCGGTCGAACTGCTGCTCAATGCCCTCGGCGGCGCCACGGCGGCGCCCGACGGCCCGACGGTCTGGGGTTCCGGGGACTGGTCCCTCATACCCGCGCAGCGGTCCCGGCCCGAGCAGGACCGGGCGGAAAACGCGCCCTGGCACGGACCCCGGCCCCTGGGCGATCCCCTGGTGGGCCGCGAGACCGACATGCGGCACATCCTGGCCTCCGCGCGGCGCAGCAGACTGATCGTCCTCACCGGACCCGGCGGCGTGGGCAAGACCCGGCTCGCTCTCGCGGCTGCGTACCGGCTGCGCCCGCTCTTCCCGGACGGCGTCGCGGTCGCCGAACTGCGCGACTGCACGTCGGAACATCTCGAGCCGGTGCGCGCCCACGCCGAACTGGTCCGTCTCACCGAGGACCTGGCCGGCGGAACCGGGCGTCGGCTGCTCGTCCTGGACGGCGCAGAACGCGTCGTCCGGCAGACCGCCCGTCTGGCCCGCCGGCTCCTCGACGAACACCCCGGGCTGCATCTGATCGTCACCTCACGCCGGGCCCTGGCCGCGGGGGCGGCCGAGAGCTGGGAGGTCGAACCGCTGCGCGTGGACGGTCCCGGGGGCCGGGACGGGGGAGTGCCGAGCGCGGTGGAACTGTTACTGCGAAGGGTTCGCTCCAGCCTGCCGACGCTGGACCTCGCCCCGCACATGGCACAGGTCACCACGCTGTGCCGGCTGCTGGACGGCGTGCCGCTGGCCATCGAGATCGCCGCCCAGCGCCTGCGGTCTCTGCCGCTCGGCTCGCTACTGCGGGAGGAGACCCTGTTCCAGCTGCTCGACCAGGTCGACGCGGGTGCGCTGAGCGCCCACCGCACCCTCTCCGACAGCGTTCGCTGGAGCTACGACCTGCTGCCCGCGCCCCATCGGGACCTGCTGCACGACCTGGTCGAGCTCCCGGCCCCCTTCGCACTGGACGACGTCCTGGCCGGCCGTAGGGGCCCCACCGGGCCGGCGCCCCAGGTGGCCCACCGGCTGGCCGAACTCGTCGACACGTCACTGGTGCAGACGCTCCGTCAGGAGCAGTACCAGTACCGCGTCCACGCGCTGGTCCGGCACGTCGTGGCACGCGCGCGGCAGCAGTCCGTCGCCCCACACGGACAGGACGTCGACGAGTACCGCGCCCGCTCCGTGTCCGCGATCGGCGCGACGCACTCCGCCGTCTGACGTCCCGTCCGCCGAGCGTCCCGCCCCGTGTCCTCGGAGGTGGACGCCTGGCGGACCGCCGGGCCCGGCCTTCCGGGCGGGGGACGGGCGCCGCGCCGGTACAGCGGGCTTCGGCCGGCCGCTCCGCGCACACCGGCCGGAAGCCCCGCCCGGGTCCGGCCGGAACGGCTTTCGTCCGGCCGCTGTGGGTCATGCCGTACGGCAGGCCGACCGGAGCGCCCGGACCGAGAAGTGCTCCGGTCCGTCCAGGCACGCGAGCATCAGCTCCTCGACCGGACCCAGCAGGGCCTCGTCCGGTTCCGTGGGCTGCCCCAGGCGGGACAGCAGCCGCTGCAGCACCAGCACCAGCCAGGCGGTACCGGCCGGCGTGGTGCGCTCCTCCTCGAAGGAGTACAGCCAGGTGTACAGGCAGGAGGCCGCCGCGTGGTACAGGCAGTGCTCGGCGGCGGCGTCCTGTGCCTCGGCCGTGGTCGCGTCCAGGCTGCCCGCGGCGATCCGGGTGTAGAACCCGCCCCGCAGCAGGGACAGCTGGTCCAGCACCTTGGTGAGGGCACCCGCCTCGGCCGGCGGCAGCTCGCGCCCGGCGATCAGCCGTGCCCGCGCCACGGCAGGCTCCCAGCCGCGCGTGATCTCGTCCTCGGTGGCGTTGGTCAGCCGCAGCGCGCGCCCCGAGGGCTGCCAGACGGGAGCCTCCTGGGCGTCGTCGAACAGGTCCCGCAGCACGGTGTTCCCGTCGCGCGCCGGGCGGTCGGCGGCCTGCGCCACCGTGTGCAGCTGCGAGGCGATGCCGTGCAGGTTGACGTGTGTGGTGCCCTCGAAGATGCTCGCGATGGCGTGGTCGCGCTGGAGCTTCTGGAAGATGCCCGAGTCGACCTCCTCGCGCAGATAGCTCCGCGCGCCCAGCACCCGTGCGGTCTCCGCCACGACCTCTTCGCCGAGGGTCGGCACCAGGTACTTCACCACCGACGACCACAGGCTCAGCCGGGAAGGCGCCACCGACAGCGAGCGCGTCACCGGCAGCGCCGTGCACTCGGCGATCAGCAGGTCCAGGTGGGCGCGGACCAGATGCCGGCGGATCACGGGGATCCGGTAGATCTCCTCACCGTACAGCGCCCGCTCGCGGGCGTACCGCAGCGCGATCCGCACCACCGAGTCCATCGTGCCCACCGACAGCGCGCCGATCGCCGTCCGCGTGATCTGGAGCACCTGGAGGATCCCGGCCAGGCCTCCGCCCGGACGGCCGAGCAGACAGCCGCCCGGAATCCGTGTCCCGTCGAAGGAGATGCCGCTGAGGTCGTGGCCCCGCAGCCCGACGGTGCGGACGAAGGGATGGTTGTCCCAGCTTCCGTCTTCGAGCTGCGACTTGTCGAGCAGCAGCAGGGACGAGCCGGTGCCCTCGACGTTCGCGTAGACGGTCACGAAGCGGCCCCGGGTGGCATTGCCCACCGGCCACTTCTCTCCCGTGAGGAGGTATCCGTCACCGTCCGGCACCGCGACCGTCTCGTTGGTGCCCAGGTCGCTGCCGTGGTCGGGCTCGGACACCGCGAAGCAGGCCAGGTCACCGTTGTCGAGCAGGCCCCGTGCGACCCGCTCCCGCTGCTCCTCGTCGCCCCACAGCCACACGGAGTTGACGCCGAGCAGCGCCGAGCCGAACATCACCGACACGGTGAGGTTGCGCCGGGCCAGGACCCGGGTCAGCAGGAACAGCTGCTCCAGATTGCGCAGCCCGCCGCCGAACGCCTCCGGCACCAGGTACCGGGCGAAGCCCCAGGAGCGCAGGAGTTCCACGGCCTGCGGCGGCAGCGCGTCGTGCTCCTCGTACGCCACGATGTCCGCGAAGCTGAACGGGCCGCTCTCCGCGAGGGGATCGCCCAGGAACCGGTCCAGGTCCGCGGCGAGCGCGTGGGACGGCCGGTCCACGTCCTGTCCGGTCATGCCGTGGGGCCGCCGATGTCGTAACGGGCGAGGAGCAGCTCGACCTCGTCGTCGGTGGGCAGCGCGGCGCGGCCCGCCTCCACCTCGGTCACGACGAAGCCGACGACGTCGCCGACCCGCTCCAGTTTCATGGCCTCCTCGGGGGTCAGCGACCGCAGACCGTACAGGTCCTCCAGGTTGTAGCCGAGCTCGGCGAGGACCAGCGAGTGGAAGCCCAGGTCGCCGATCAGACGGTGGTCCGCGGTGACCTCGGGGAGCTTGCGCGGGGCGATCAGCCGGGTCATCCCGAGCACCACGGGGGCCACGGCTTCGGTGGCGCTTGCGGCAGGGGTGTGAGTCATGGTGGTGACGCTAGGGCGGGCCGGCGCCCCGCCCCAGGTAACGGCCCCGGCAAGCTTTCGGCAAATCCCGTCGCGGTGACCGACGTTGCTACCGCGTAAACTGCCGCCGTGCTGCCTGGCCGGGTGGTGGCGACGACGGTAAGGCTGTTCCGCATGAGCACTCTTGACCCCGTGGCGCCGGCCGAGCCCTGGATCGTCGGGCGGCACGCCGTCGGGCGGCCCCGCCTCCGGCTGTTCTGCCTGCCGCCCGCCGGAGGCAGCGCGGCGTCCTTCAACGTCTGGCGCCCCTGCCTGCCGCAGGGCGTCGAACTCGCCCCGGTGGAACTGCCGGGCCGCGGCTCACGCATCGGCGAACCGGTGCCGTACGCCCTGGAGCCGCTGGCCGACGCCCTCCTCGAGGCGGTGCACGGCGAACTGGACCTGCCCTACGTGCTGTTCGGGCACAGCTTCGGCGCCGTCGTCGCCTACGAGCTGACGCGGCGCATCGAGCGACGGGAGGACCTGCGGGCCCCGTCCGCCCTGGTGGTGTCGGCCCACCGAGCCCCGCACGTACCACTCGTACGGGAACGCCTCACCGGCAGCAGCGACCGGACGCTGGCCGCCTGGCTGCACCGGCACGGCGGACTGCCCGGAGAGCTGCTGGACCACCCCGAGTTCCTGAGCGACCTGCTGCGCGCGGTGCGGGCCGACCTGGAGATCGCCGAACGCTACCTCCTGCCCGAACCGGCCCCGGTGCGCACCCCGCTCGTCGTCCTGGCCGGCGCCGACGACGACGTCGCCGCCCCCGCCGTGGTCGAACCCTGGGACGGATACCACGAGGCGTCGCCCCGGATGCGCCTGGTACCCGGCGGGCACTCCTACCCGCGGACGCATCCGGAGGCGACGCTGACGGCCGTCACCGGGGAACTGCGCAGTCTCGGCCTACAGGGTCTCGGCGTGGAAGGTGACCGGCAGGGCTGACAGACCGCTGAGGAAGTTGGAGTAGACGTACTCCGGCTCCCCGGCGGGCTCCGCCTCGGCCACCAGGTCCCGCAGGCTCCCCAGCAGGGCCGACAGTTCTGCGCGGGCCAGGAACGCGCCCAGGCAGAAGTGGGGCCCGTACGCGAAGGACAGGTGCTTGTTGGGGGACCGGGACAGGTCGAAGACGTCCGGCTGGTCGAAGACCCGCTCGTCCCGGTTGGCCGAGGCCATCCAGACGGTGACGATGTCGCCCTCCTCGACGAACCGGTCGCCCAGCAGCACGTCCTGCGCGGCGGTGCGCCCGCTGTGCAGCGCCGGGGTGGTCCAGCGCAGCACCTCCTCCACGGCCGACGACGTGCTCACGGCGCCGGATTTCAGCGCCCGCCACTGGCCCGGCCGTTCCATCAGGGCGTGCAGGCCGCCCACCATGGCGAAGCGCGTCGTCTCATGACCGCCCATGATGATGCTGTAGCAGTTGAAGACGATCTCCTCGTGCGTCAGCGGACGCCCGTCGATCTCCCGGTTGACCAGCAGGCTGACCACGTCGTCGTAGGGCTTCTTGCGCCGCTCGGCGGCCAGCTCCGAGAAGTACAGCAGCAGGCCGTTGCGCGAGGACCAGGTGGCCTCCTCGTCGGGCACGCCGTCCGCGGACGACAGAGCCGAGGAGGTCAGGGAGATGATGTGTCCCCGGTCGGAGGCCGGCACGCCCAGCAGGTCACAGATCGCGGCCAGCGGGATGTGCGCGGCGACGTCGGCGGCGAAGTCCGCCGTGCCCCGCTCGACCGCCTCCGCGACCAGTCGGCGGGTGCCGCGCCGCACGCTGTCCACCACCACCTCCAGCGACCGCGGGGAGAACGGCTTGAGCAGCGCGCTGCGCAGCGCCTGGTGCGGGCGGCTGTCGGTGACGGCGAGCATCTTGCCGGCCGCGGAGTCGCCGCCCGCCAGCAGCGTGTCCAGCACGTTGCCCCGCTCGGAGGTGAACGTCTCGCTGTCGCCCAGCACGGCGGCGACGTCCGCGTAGCCGCTCACCACCCAGAAGCCCGGGCCGTGCCTGCCCTCCGGCTGCCAGTGCACCGGGTCCTCGGCGCGCAGCCGGCGCCACAGCGGGCCCAGGTCGTGGCGGGCGTGCAGCAGCGGGTCGGCGAGGTCCACCTCGTCGAGCACCACCGGGTCGGGCACGGGACGGGTCTTCATGGTCATCTTCCTGGATTCCTCGGCTTCCTCGGGCTCGGTCGGACGGCTTCCCGGCGGCACCGGGTCAGCGCAGGGGCTCGGTCGGTCCGGGGAAGAACGCCGTGGTCGCCCCGGCGGTCTCCGCCCCGTCCACAGTGAACTGCTGGCCCGACACGAAGGACGCCCCGGGCGAGGCGAGGAAGTGGAAGACCTCCGCGATCTCCTCGGGCAGCGCGTGCCGACGGGCCGGGATGCGCGCGTTGACCTCGTCGAGCATGGCGTCGGTGTACTCGGCGCGCTGCATCGGCGTCAGCACCGCGCCCGGCGCCACGCACGCCGTGCGGATCAGCGGGGCCAGCTCGACCGCGAAGGTCTGGCACAGCGACGCCACGCCGGCCTTGCTGGCGTTGTAGTCGGCGTACAGCGGGTAGCCGCGGGAGCCGTTGACGGACGCCGTCGCCAGCAGCACCCCCTCGCCCTGGCGCAACATGTGCGGCACCGCGTGCCGCCACAGCGCGAGGACGCCCATGAGGTTGATGTCGAGGGTGCGGCGGGCGTCGGCCTCGGTGATCTCCAGGATGCCGTGCCGGACGCTGATGCCGGCGTTGGCGACGACGACGTCCAGCCGCCCCCGCTCGGCGGCCACCTGGTCGACGGCGTCCCGGACGGCGTCCCAGTCGGCGACGTCCACCTCGACCCGGTGGACCTCGCCGCCGCCCTCCCGGGGCCCGTCCGGGCGGTCGGCCGCGGGGGGCTGCACATCCAGGTTGACGACGTGGTCGCCGGCCCGGGCGAAGCGTTCGGCGGTGGCCTGCCCGATGCCACTGGAGGCGCCGGACACGATGATGGTGCGCATGACGATGCTGCCTTTCGCGTACGGGGGAGCCGACCGGGTCAGACGATGACGCGCGGGTGGTCGAGGGCGTAACCGCTCAGGTTGCGGCGCAGGTTGCGGCTGACGGTGAGCTTCTTCAGCCAGCGGTCGTTGCCGTCGTAGCGGGCGGTGAAGGGCCTGCGGCCGTGCACCGCACGGTAGTTGTCGACGATCAGCAGCGAGCCCGGGGCGACCGCGACATCCTGCTGGACACGGCTCAGTTCGGCCATCAGGCGGTCCAGCGCGGCCTCGGCCTCCGTGTCGCCGGGCAGCGTGTCCATGAACGGGCGGTCGATGCGCAGGTAGGGGCTCAGCCGGTCGCCGGACAGCACGGCCGTCGGCGCCGGGTCCGAGGCCATCGCGCGCAGCCGGGGGAGCGCCGGGTGGCCGGGCGCGTAGGTCTCCAGCTGCCGGATGTGCTCGGTGTCGGGGCGGATGAGGAACCGCTCCTCGGCGAGCACCGCCCGGTCGGCTTCGTCGAGCCGGACATCGCGCACGGAGGCGACGATGGTCGGCACCGCGTCGGGGTTGCGCAGCCCCATCAGCAGCAGGTAGTCGCAGCGGTTGGGGTGGAAGCCGTCCTCGGTGTGGAACTCCAGCAGCGTCCCGCTGCCGTGCCCGCTCTGCCGGTCCTCGTCACCGCGGATCGGCAGGACGTTCTGGATGATCCGCCCTTCCTGGAGGGTCGCCCAGCCGAACGGGTCGCCGAGCACCAGGCCGCACAGCGCCAGCCACACCTCCTGGTCGCGGGCCGTGCGTCCGTGGATCGCCTCGCGCCAGTGACCGGGCGTGGAACCGAGCGTGTCGCCGTCCACCGGGAAGCCGTGCACCATGCAGGCGGCGTTGCGCTCGCTGCGCCGGTACGACAGCAGGAACGTGCGCAGCCCCGCCGGCAGCAGCTCCTCGGCGGTGAGCGCGCGGTCGTAGAACTCGGGCAGGGTCGGCGAGCCGTACGCCTCGCCGAGCTTCTCGGCGGCGGTGCGCAGCTCGGCGACCTCGTCGGCGTCCAGGACGTACTCGACGGGGGTGTCCGGGCCGGCCGGGGTGACCGCGCTGCGGGCGGCGTCCCGGAGAGACGCGTCGACGGTCGGGTTCGTGATTGTCATTGCGGTGTCCTCACCGGGTTCGTGACCGCTCGGGTCGTCCGTCGTTCGGTCCTGTGCGGTCCGCGCCGCCTGGTGGCGGCCGGATCGCGCGGTGGAGCGCACCGGACCGGCCGAGCAGGGTCCCGGCCGTGTCGTGGTCCAGTGGTCGTGCGGTGGTGCTTTTCGGGTGGTGCCGTTGGGATGGCGCTGATCGGGCGGAGTCGGGCGTGGGCCCTACTGCCAGTCCTGTGCGAACCTGTCCAGCTCCGCCTGGTCCAGCGTGATCAGCGGTTCCTCGTCGCCGGCCGCCTCGGTAAGTACGCGCCCAGCCAGAACTACTCGATCCCCGTGAGCACTTCGGGGTTCAGCGGTCGCCACGTCGTCTACACGATC
>NZ_JBFBCB010000036.1:0-85590 GCF_040682975.1 Streptomyces sp. NPDC051051 | reverse complement strand
GACCGGGACGCGGTGCTCACGGCGACCGTCGGGCCGGACGGTCTGCGGGTGGAGGTACGCGATTTCGCGGCCGGCCGTCCGCGGCCGCGCAGGCGTTCACCCTACGAGCCCCGGTTCAACTCGAACCAGACCACCTTCCCGGTGCTCAGCCGGGTCGCCCCCCACCGCCGGGCCAGCCGGTTCACCAGGTACAGCCCGCGGCCGCCCTCGTCGGTGGCACGGGCCTGCCGCAGCCGGGGCAGCTGCGGCACGTCGTCGCCGACCTCGCAGCGCAGCACGTCGGTGCGCAGCAGCCGCAGCGACACCGGCCGGGTGGCGTACCGCACCGCGTTGGTCACCACCTCGCTCACCAGCAGCTCGACGGAGTCCGTCATCTCCTCCATGCCCCAGCGGGCCAGCGCCCGCCGGGCGAGGCGCCGGGCCCGCCCCGGAGCCGCGTCCTCCGGCTCCAGGAACCAGTACGCGACGTCACTGGGCGCGATCCCGTCGAAGCGGGCGGCGAGCAGCGCGATGTCGTCGTCCCGGTCGCCGGGACCGAGCATGTCGAGGACCTCGTCGCACAGGGCCTCCAACGGCGGCGGATGGTCGGGGCCGGTCAGCTGCGCGGTCGCGGCGAGCTTCTCGCGCAGCTGCTCTATGCCGGTCGCCACGTCCCGCAGCCGGGACTCCACCAGACCGTCGGTGTACAGCAGCAGGGTGGCACCGGCGGGCGCGTCCAGCTCGACGGCCTCGAAATCGACGCCGCCCACCCCGATCGGGGCGCCCGGCGGCACCCGCAGCACCTCGGCCCGGCCGCCCAGGTGCAGCAGGATGGGCGGGGGATGGCCGGCGTTGGCGATGGTGATGCGGTGCGACACCGGGTCGTAGACGGCGTAGAGGCAGGTCGCCATGCGGTCGGTGCCGAGACGCTGGGCCTGCTCGTCCAGGTGGTGCAGGACCTCCTGCGGGGGCAGGTCCAGCCCGGCCAGCGTCTGGGCCGTCGTGCGGAGCTGGCCCATGATGGCGGCGCTGGTCATGGAGTGCCCCATGACGTCACCGACCACCAGCGCGACGCGGCTGCCCGGCAGCGGGATCGCGTCGTACCAGTCGCCGCCCACCCGCGCGGTCTCCGCCGCGGGCAGGTAACGGGAGGCCAGCCGCACGCCCGTGGGCCGCGGCAAAGTCTCCGGCAGCATCGTGCGCTGGAGCTCGTCGGCGATGTACGCCTCACGGTCGTACAGCACCGCCTTGTCGATGCCCAGGGCGCTGTGCGTGGCGAGCTGCGCGGCCACCAGCAGGTCGTCCGTGTCGAACGGGATGCGTTCGGGACGGCGGATGAAGACCGCGGCGCCGATCACCCGGCGCCGGCCGCGCAGCGGCGCGAGGATCGCCCGCTGGCCGCCCGGAACGTCCAACCGGTTCTCCGGGCCGAGGAGTTCGGGCAGCGCGGCGGTCGCCGCCGGGGTGTCCGCGAACACCGGACGCACCCCCCGCAGCACCTCGGCGAGGGCCCCGCCCGGACGCACCTCGCACAGTTCCGCGATCGCCGCCGACAGTTCGGACAGCTCCGGCGCCTCGGGGGGCGGCAGACCGAGCTGCGCGAACCCGGGCTCGGGCTCGCGCTCCTCGGGGATCCGGTCGGTGCGCCGCAGCCGCAGCACCACCCGGTCGGCGACCGGCCGCTCGTCGCCGACCGGCAGCGGATCGCGCAGATAGACCAGGATCGCGTCGGAGAAGGTCGGCACGGTGGCCCGGCACAGCCCCATCACGATCTCGTCCAGGTCCAGACCGCGGGCGATCCGCCGGGTCGCCGCGCCTACGAAGCGCAGCCGGTCGCCGTCCCGCCGCATCGGTGTGGGCTGCCGGCCGGTCGCGGGCGCCTGTCCGGTACGCCGGTCCCGGCCGTCCGGGCGCGTCTCGGCGCCCGGCTGGAGCGGTATGGCCTCGGGCGCGGGGCGCGGCCGGTGCGCGTCCGGCTCGGCGGCCGCCGCGGGCTGTGAGTGCTCGGCGTCGGAAACGGCCTGATCCTTCCCCTGGGGGCGGGGCGCCGGGCCGCCCGGCGCCGTGGTGCCCGGGGTGCCGTCGGTACGGGCCCGGTCGGCGGGCGGTAAGGCGGCGGCGCCGGGCGAGGCCTCCTGGGTACGCGGGAGCGCCCCGCGGTCGTCCGTGGGGTCCACGCCCTGAGGGCGTTCGTAGGAGGTGGGCTGCTCCGTCACGCGTGTCGAATCCGTCCGTCCGGGGCTGCGCGCCGCGCGTGCAGTCGGTCCCGCAGAGAATCCGATACCCGGAACACGTGTCCCCGGAACGGATTTCCCGCGTGGTCAGAGGCTGTTCCTGTACCACCGGCGGGCCCACCGCGGCCCCTGCCGGTACTGCCCTCGTACCCCTCGCTCACGTCCTGCCGCCCCTCGGTGACGTTCGGTCAGACCTGGCGCCCGCTCCGGGAGTTACGGTGGGAGCACCCTTGCGGAGGACGATCCTACGTTTGCCGCCCGGGGGCACATCAAGGGTCTCATGTGGACAGGCGCGCAGGCGTTCGATGCCAGTCCTGCGGCAGCGACGGTACCGTCCAGGACGGATCCGGGCGCCAGTCCTCCCAGCCGTCGGCGAACGGTGCGCCCCAGGCACGGATCACCTCCACCGCCGACCGGCCGGCCTCCCGGACCCGCTCGGCCACCGACACGTCCATCAGCCCGTCCTGCTGAGCCTGCGCGAACTCGTCCTCGTCGCGCCAGCCCCAGGAGCGGTCGGGATAGACGCACAGGTCCAGGAAGTGGTCCTCGGAGTCCACCCCGCCGTCCCAGCGGACCAGCGGCTCCTCGAAGTTCACGTACCAGTTCTTGAACCGCCAGCCCGGCTCCCAGAACAGCCACACCGACCAGGGTTCGCCGGGCCGGGCCAGCTTCAGCACGCCGGTGCCGAACCAGCGGCCCGGCACCACCGTCCGCGGCTTGGTGTAGCGCGTGCGCAGCGGCTCCTGGTGCGGGGGAGTGCCGTCGGCGAGCACGGGTCTGACGCACTGGGTGCCGGGGGCCAGCCACACGGCGAGCAGCTCCTCGTCGTCCCGGACGACGGTGACGGGGCGGGCGATGTGGACACCCGCGCCGCCGTTCTCCCGGTACCGCCACAGGATCTGGTCCCCGGGCCGCCAGAAGCCCGCCGCCCCACCCGTTCCCACGCGCCTCACCGCTCCACCGTCTGCCATGCACAGATATTAGGTGCCATGGGCATACGACGCTGCGGTACGCGTCACGGTTCTCCCGCCGGCCGCGAAAGGTTACGGGCGTGTCATCCGCAGGACATCGAGTGCCTCGTCGAGCTGCTGGAGCGTGAGGTCACCGCGCTCCACGTACCCGCCGTCGAGCACCGTCTCGCGGATCGTCCGGCGCTGCGCCAGCGCCTTCTTGGCGACCTTCGCGGCCTCCTCGTACCCGATGTACTTGTTCAGCGGGGTGACGACGGACGGCGACGACTCGGCGTACTCGCGGGCGCGTTCGCGGTGGGCGACGATCCCGTCCACGGTGCGGTCGGCGAGCAGCCGCGACACGTTGGCGAGCAGCCGGACCGACTCCAGCACGTTCTTGGCGATGACCGGCAGCATCACGTTCAGCTCGAAGTTGCCGGCCGCGCCCGCCGTCGCCACGGTGGCGTCGTTCCCGACGACCTGCGCGGCGACCATCAGCACCGCCTCCGGGATCACCGGGTTGACCTTGCCCGGCATGATCGAGGACCCCGGCTGCAGGTCGGGCAGCGAGATCTCCGCCAGCCCGGTCCGCGGCCCGGACGCCATCCACCGCAGATCGTTGGCGATCTTCGTCAGTCCCACGGCGATCGTCCGGAGCTGCCCGCTGGTCTCCACGATGCCGTCGCGCGCGCCCTGCGCCTCGAAGTGGTCGCGCGCCTCCGTCAGCGGCAGCCCGGTGACCCGGGCGACCTCCTCGATGACGGCCGCGGAGAAACCGGGCGGCGTGTTGATGCCCGTCCCCACCGCCGTGCCGCCCAGCGGCAGTTCGGCGAGCCGGGGGAGGGAGGCCGTCAGCCGCTCGACGCCGTACCGCACCTGCGCGGCGTACCCGCCGAACTCCTGCCCCAGGGTCACGGGCGTGGCGTCCATGAGGTGGGTGCGCCCCGACTTCACCACGTCGGAGAACTCCGCCGCCTTGCGCTCCAGGGAGCCGGCCAGATGCTCCAGGGCGGGGATCAGGTCGTGGGTGACGGCGGCGGTGGCGGCGATGTGGATCGACGACGGGAAGACGTCGTTGGACGACTGCGAGGCGTTCACGTGGTCGTTCGGGTGCACGTCCCGGCCGAGCCGTTCGGTCGCCAGGGTGGCGACCACCTCGTTGGTGTTCATGTTCGACGACGTCCCGGAACCCGTCTGGAACACGTCCACCGGGAAGTGCGCGTCCCACGTCCCCTCGGCCACCTCGGCGGCCGCCTCCTGGATCGCCCGGGCGATCTCCTTGTCGAGCACGCCCAACTCGGCGTTCACCTTCGCGGCGGCACCCTTGATCCGGGCCAGCGCCTCGATGTGGGCGCGCTCGATGCGCTGCCCCGAGACGGGGAAGTTCTCGACGGCCCGCTGGGTCTGGGCCCGCCACTTGGCGTCCGCCGGGACGCGGACTTCGCCCATGGAGTCGTGCTCGATGCGGTATTCGGTCATACGGGGTACAGCGAACGGGGTGGCGGGGTTGTTCCTGGCGGTGGGACATGCCGGCCCGTCCGGCGTTCGAGGACGAGGCCCCTCCAGGGCCGGCAGCGGGGATCCGGGGGCGGCGATCCCCGGGGACGGGTCGGGAAGGGGCGGCGGGGGCGAGAACACCCCGCCACCCCCGTGGCCCTACGCCAGTCCCGGCCCCCGCACCGGAATGCTCGTGAACGTCGGCGCCGGAGCCGGATCCTGGAAGAAGTCGTTGCCCTTGTCGTCCACCACGATGAACGCCGGGAAGTCCTCGACCTCGATCTTCCAGACCGCCTCCATGCCGAGTTCCTCGTACTCGACGACCTCGACCTTCTTGATGCAGTCCTGGGCGAGCCGGGCGGCCGGGCCGCCGATGGAGCCGAGGTAGAAGCCGCCGTGGGCGCCGCACGCGTCGGTGACCTGCTTGCTGCGGTTGCCCTTGGCGAGCATGATCCTGGAGCCGCCGGCGGCCTGGAACTGCTCGACGTAGGAGTCCATGCGGCCGGCCGTCGTCGGGCCGAAGGAACCGGACGCGTAGCCCTCGGGCGTCTTGGCCGGACCGGCGTAGTACACCGGGTGGTCCTTCAGGTACTGCGGCATCTCCTCGCCGGCGTCGAGGCGTTCCTTGATCTTGGCGTGCGCGATGTCGCGGGCCACGACGAGCGGCCCGGACAGGGACAGCCGGGTCTTCACGGGGTACTTCGTCAGCTCGGCGAGGATGTCGTCCATCGGCTGGTTGAGGTCGATGCGCACGACGTCGCCGTCGGACTCGAGGTGCTCGTCGGTCGTGTCCGGCAGGAACCGCGCCGGGTCGGTCTCGAGCTGCTCCAGGAAGACGCCCTCGGCGGTGATCTTCGCGACGGCCTGCCGGTCGGCGGAGCACGACACGGCGATCGCGACGGGGCACGAGGCCCCGTGCCGCGGGAGCCGCACGACCCGCACGTCGTGGCAGAAGTACTTGCCGCCGAACTGCGCGCCGATCCCGATCTTCTGCGTCAGCTCGAAGACCTTCTCCTCCAGCTCCTTGTCCCGGAAGCCGTGCCCGAGCGGCGAGCCCTCGGCGGGGATCTCGTCCAGGTAGTGCGCGGAGGCGTACTTGGCGGTCTTGAGCGCGTACTCGGCGGAGGTGCCGCCGACGACGATCGCCAGGTGGTACGGCGGGCAGGCGGCCGTACCGAGGGAGCGGATCTTCTCCTCCAGGAACTTCATCATGGAGGCCTCGTTCAGGACGGCCTTCGTCTCCTGGTAGAGGAAGGACTTGTTGGCGCTGCCGCCGCCCTTCGCCATGAAGAGGAACTTGTAGGCGCCGCCGTCGGTGGCGTACAGCTCGATCTGGGCCGGCAGGTTGGAGCCGGTGTTCTTCTCCTCCCACATGGTGAGGGGAGCCATCTGCGAGTAGCGCAGGTTGAGGTTGAGGTAGGCGTCGTGGATGCCGCGGCTGAGGGCCTCCTCGTCGCCGCCGGCGGTCAGCACGTTCTGCCCGCGCTTGCCCATGACGATGGCGGTGCCGGTGTCCTGGCACATGGGGAGCACGCCGGCGGCCGCGATGTTCGCGTTCTTCAGCAGGTCCAGGGCGACGAACTTGTCGTTCGCCGAGGCCTCCGGGTCGTCGATGATCCGGCGCAGCTGCGCGAGGTGGGCCGGGCGCAGGTAGTGCTGGATGTCGTGGACGGCCTCCTCGGCGAGCTTGCGCAGCGCCTCCGGCTCCACCTTGAGGAACGTCCGCCCGTCGGCCTCGAAGGTGGAGACACCCTCGGAGGTCACCAGCCGGTAGGGGGTGGTGTCCTCTCCCATGGGGAGCAGATCGGTGTACGCGAACTCAGGCATGTCGCCCATTCCTCACTCGACAGACAGCGCGGCCGGCCTCCGTTGGCGGCGCCCACCAGCGTAGGACCTGCCGATCGCGGCGGGCCTGTGAGGTAAGGCTCAGTTCGACGCCGACCGGCCGCCGGGGAGGGCTATCGCGATCTATCGTGTTTGGGTACGCTGCCGTCGTGGACCTTGAGAAGCAGCACCGACCGCGCGCCGCGGTGAGCGAGTTGCGCGCCTCGGACGCCGACCGCGACCGCATCGCCGACATCCTGCGCGAGGCTCTCGCCGAGGGGCGTCTCACCGCCGACGAGCACGCCGAGCGCGTCGAGGGCGTGCTGGCCGCGAAGACGGTCGGCGAACTGGACGCGTTCATCCGGGACCTGCCCGCCGCGCACGGACGGCCGGCCCCGCCCCCCGTCCCGGCCCCCAACCGCCCGACGACCGGAGCCGTCCCGGTCGACCCGGACGACAGCCTGGTCGCGATCTTCAGCTCCGCCGTCCGCAGGGGCCGCTGGCGCGCGGGCCGCCGTATCCACGCGTACGCGGTCTTCGGCAGTATCGACATCGACCTGAGCGAGGCGGTCTTCGAGTACCAGCAGGTCGTCATCAAGGCGTTCTCGGTCTTCGGCAGCGTCGACATCCGCGTCCCGGAGAACGTGTCGCTGCGCGGCACCGGCGGCGGCGTCCTGGGCACCTTCGAGGTGCACACCCTCGACTCGCCCGACCCCGGCGCCCCCGTCGTCTACGTCGACGGCTGGTCCGTCCTCGGCAGCGTCGAGGCCCGGCCCCGGCGCGGCAGGGTCGTCGCGGACATCCTCGGCCGGGTCCACCGCAAGGTCGACGGGAGTGTGCGCAAGCACCTGGACCGTTGACGGCCGCGACGGCGGCGGCCGTCAACTCAGTGCATAGGCGCACGCACAGCGGGTAGGCCTTGCTGCATCGTCTCTCGCTCGCGAAGCCGTCGTCAGGAGTAGACCGTGCTGCAATCGCCGCATTCGTCCCAGGTCGCTGCCGTGCCGGCCCAGCTGCTGCCGGCGCGAGACAGGGACCAGGACGCGCCATGGCACACCGAAGCGGTGTGCCGGCGCGACGAGGCAGGCCTGTTCTTCGCCCCCTCCAAGGAGCCCACCGCGGCCCGCCTGTCCCGCGAGGAGGCGGCCAAGCGGGTCTGCGCACGCTGCCCCGTCATGGTGGAGTGCCGGGAACACGCCCTGCTCCAACCCGAGCCCTACGGCGTCTGGGGCGGCCTGACCGCGGCGGAACGCCGAGTGGTCCTGGCCCGCCGCCGTCGCCGGGACGTGGAACTGAAGAAGGCGGCCAGACCGGCGGACCGCATAGCGGCCGCCGGTTAGGGCGTGTCTGACCATTCCCGCCGGGCGCGCGACGCCTGGCACGGCACCTCGCCGCGTTGTCGGATCACCCGAGTACATCCAGTACACGGGTGATCCTCCGCCTTGCGATGCACCGCACCAGACGCCGCGCGCTGATCCGACGCGAATGGTCAGACATGCCCTGGCACGACGCCCGCCGGAAAAGGGCGCCCCCACCGCACCGGGGGCGCCCTTTTCGGCGGGGCGGCCGCCGCGCCCCGAGGGGCGCGGGGCCGGATCGGCGCGCGGCTCCGCCGCATGGGCGCGACCGGCCGCGGCGGGCTCGCACGCGCCCACTGCCCGCGGCCCCGTCCGGCGGGCGGCGGAGCTACTTCGCCCGGTCGAAGTCGATCGCGCTGTAGGCCCGCAGCTTGCTCAGCCGGTGCTCGGAGTCGATCCTGCGCACCGTCCCCGACTTCGACCGCATCACGATCGAATCGGTGACGGCCGTCTCGGACCGGTACCGCACGCCCCGCAGCAACTCGCCGTCCGTGATGCCGGTGGCGACGAAGAACACGTTCTCCCCGGTCACCAGGTCCTCGGTGGTCAGCACGCGGTCGAGGTCGTGCCCGGCGTCGACCGCCCGCTGCCGCTCCTCCTCGTCCTTCGGCCACAGCTTGCCCTGGATGGTTCCGCCCAGGCACTTCACGGCGCAGGCCGAGATGATGCCCTCCGGGGTGCCGCCGATGCCGAGGAGCAGGTCGACGCCGGTGCCCTCGCGCAGCGCGAGGATGGAACCGGCGACGTCGCCGTCGGAGATCAGCTTGATGCGGGCGCCGGTCCGGCGGATCTCGTCGATGATCCCCTCGTGCCGCGGCCGGTCCAGGATGACGACGGTGACGTCCTCCGGGGTGGCCCGCTTGGCCTTGGCGACCCGGCGGATGTTCACCGACACGGGGGCGTCGATGTCGACGAAGTCGGCGGCTTCGGGGCCGGTGACCAGCTTGTCCATGTAGAACACGGCGGACGGGTCGAACATGGCGCCGCGCTCGGTGGCCGCGAGGACGGCGATCGCGTTCGGCATGCCCTTGGCCGTCAGCGTGGTGCCGTCGATGGGGTCGACGGCGATGTCGACCTCGGGTCCGGTGCCGTCACCGACGCGCTCGCCGTTGAAGAGCATCGGGGCTTCGTCCTTCTCGCCCTCGCCGATGACGACGACGCCGTTCATCGAGACGGTGGAGACGAGGGTCCGCATCGCGCGCACCGCGGCGCCGTCGGCGCCGTTCTTGTCGCCGCGTCCCACCCAGCGGCCTGCGGCCATGGCGGCGGCTTCGGTCACCCGGACCAGTTCCAGGGCGAGGTTGCGGTCCGGGGCCTCGGAGGGGACATCGAGTTCGGACGGCAGATGATGATGCTCGGTCATCGGAGCGCACCTTTCTGATACGACGACGGCCGGATGAGGGTTCGGCTCGACTCTATCGTCAGTACGACAAAATGAGCAGGGGACCCCACGGATGAGCGCACCCGGCACCTGCGACGATAGGGGGCGTGGCAGGTTCGAAAAGCAAGACGCAGACGGTCCGGGACATGGTGCTCTCGCTGGGCCTGATCATGGTCGCCGGTCTGGTGATGTACTTCTTCATCCCGCACGACGACAGCGCCGCTCCCGACGTGAAGCGGGTCGACTACCGCGTGGAGCTGCTGACGGCGCGCCGCGCGGCCTCGTACCCGGTGGCCGCGCCCGAGGGGCTGTCCTCGGACTGGAAGGCGACCTCGGTGCGCTTCGACGGCGCCGAGTTCGACTCCTGGCACCTCGGCTTCCACGCTCCCGACGGGGAGTACGTGGCGGTGGAGCAGTCCACCCGGGAGCGCGCGCCGTTCATCGACGACGCGAGCCAGGGCGCCCGCGAGACGAAGGTGACCGAGGAGATAGGCGGCCGCACCTGGACCCGCTACACCGGCGGCCGCTACGACGCCCTGGTGCTGGAGGGCACCGACGGCGCCACCACGGTCGTCGCGGGTACGGCGCCGTTCGCCCGGCTGGCCCAGATGGCGGGCGCGCTGAAGCTGGCGTGAGGCCCTGATCGCACCCCGAGCACGACGAAGGCACCCGGCGGATCGGCCGGGTGCCTTCGTCGTGCTCGGGGGCGTCGCGTCCGGGGCGGGGCGCCCCGTGCCTCAGACGGTGGTGAAGACCTGCTCGTACGACAGGCGCGGGGAGCGCGGGTAGGAGGCACCCTCGCCCGGCTTGCCGATGTTCACGACGATCAGCGGGGTGTGGTCGTCGTCCAGGAACTCCTTGCGGATGCCCTCGGCGTCGAAGCCGGTCATCGGGCCGGCGGCGAGACCGGCGGCGCGGATGCCGACGATGAAGTAGGCGGCCTGGAGGGCGGAGTTCAGCGTGGCGGAGCCCTCGCGGGCCGGGCGCTCGGCGAAGAAGACGTCCTTGGCCTGCGGGAACGCCGGGAACAGGGTCGGCAGCTCCTCGTGGAACTCGTTGTCCGCGGAGAGGATCGCGACCAGCGGCGCGGTGGCGGTCTTGGCCCGGTTGCCCTCGGCCATGTGCTGCACGAGGCGCTCGCGGGCCTCGGCGGAACGGACCAGGGTGACGCGCAGCGGGGTCTGGTTGAAGGCGGTGGGGCCGAACTTGACCAGGTCGTAGATCGCCTGGACCTGCTCCTCCGTCACCGGCTCGTCGGTGAAGGTGTTGGCGGTGTGGGCCTCGCGGAAGAGCAGGTCCTGGGCGGCGGGGTCAAGAACGAGAGACATGGGGGATCTTCCTCGGGGTGGGCGTCGGTGGCCCGGTGCCGGGCCGGTTGACGGGCTCGACAGTACGCCAAGGAAATTCAACTTTCAACAAAACCTTGGTCGTCAGTGACCCGCCTCACACCCGGTGTCACCGACCGGCTCCGTCCGCCCCGGCCCGCGCCGCCGCCTACTCCTCCCGCGCGGCCCCCTCTCCTTCCTCCTCCTCGGTGAGCGCCGCGTCCAGCCGGGCCCGCGCGCCCTCCAGCCAACGCCGGCACACCTTGGCCAGCTCCTCCCCGCGCTCCCACAGGGCGAGGGACTTCTCCAGCGTCGTCCCCCCCGCCTCCAGGCGGCGCACCACCTCGATCAGCTCGTCGCGCGCCTGCTCGTACCCCAGCGCCTCGTCCGTCCTGCCCGTCATGCACCCATTCCCTGATCGTCGACTCGAACCGTGAACTCACCTGCGGCGACCCGCGCCCGGAGCACCTCGTCCGCCGCCACCTCGCCCGGATCCCGGACCACGTGCCCGTCGGCCCTCTGCAGCACCGCGTACCCCCGCTTCAGTGTCGCCGCGGGGGAGAGCCCCACCACACGCGCGTGCGTGTGCGCCAGCTCGGAGTCGGCGCGGTCGAGGAGGTGCCCGAGCGTCCGCCGCGAGCGGTCGACCAGCGAGGAGACGTGCTCCGCGCGCTCGTCGATCATCCGGTGCGGATCCTGCAGCGCCGGCCGGCCGAGCGCGTGGTCCAGCCCGCGCTCCTCGCGTTCCACGAACGCCTCCACGCACCTCCTCGCCCGGCCGCGCAGCATCCGCACCCGCTCCAGCTCCTCGCCGACGTCCGGCACCACCTTCTTCGCCGCGTCGGTGGGCGTGGAGGCCCGCAGGTCGGCCACGTGGTCCAGCAGCGGGTTGTCGGGCTCGTGCCCGATTGCCGACACCACCGGCGTGCGGCAGGCCGCCACCGCCCGCACCAGCCGCTCGTCGGAGAACGGCAGCAGATCCTCCACGCTGCCGCCCCCGCGCGCGACGACGATCACGTCCACGCCCTCCAGGTCGTCCAGCTCCTGCACGGCCCGGACGACCTGTGCCACGGCGTGCACGCCCTGCACCGCGACATTGCGCACCTCGAAGCGGACGGCGGGCCAGCGGCGCCGGGCGTTCTCCAGCACGTCCCGCTCCGCGGCCGAGGCCCGCCCGCACACCAGCCCGATGAGCTGCGGCAGGAAGGGCAGCGGCTTCTTCCGCTCGGCGGCGAACAGCCCCTCGGCCGCCAGCGACCTCTTCAGCTGCTCCAGCCGGGCCAGCAGCTCCCCGACACCCACGGGCCGTATCTCGAGGGCCCGCAGCGACAGCTGCCCGCGCGGGGCGTACCACTCCGGCTTGGCGTGCACGACGACGCGGGCGCCCTCGCCGACGACGTCCGCGACCGCGTCGAAGACCTGCCGGAAGCAGGTCACGCTCACGGAGACGTCGCGCGACGGGTCGCGCAGCGTCAGGAACACGACACCCGCGCCGGGGCGCCGCGACAACTGGGTGATCTGCCCCTCGACCCACACCGCGCCGAGCCGCTCGATCCACCCGCCGATGAGCCGCGAGACCTCGCCGACGGGCATCGGGGCCTCGGCGGACGTATTGACAGCCATGCCGCGAGGGTAGTGGCCGGCGCCGACAACACCCCGCACGCGGCGGCCCCGTCGGCCCGGGACCCGTGCGCGATCTCCGTGCCGTCGTACCCGGCCTTACGATGGGACGCATGACCGCTTCGTCTGGCCGCCGTGTCCTGCTCGCCGCCCCCCGGGGCTACTGCGCGGGAGTGGACCGCGCCGTGATCGCCGTCGAGAAAGCCCTGGAGCAGTACGGCGCTCCCGTCTACGTCCGGCACGAGATCGTCCACAACAAGTACGTCGTGCAGACCCTGGAGAAGAAGGGCGCCGTCTTCGTCGAACGGACGGAGGAGGTCCCGCCGGGCAACATCGTCATGTTCTCGGCACACGGCGTCGCCCCGGTCGTCCACCAGGAGGCCGAGCGCGGCCGGCTGGCCACCATCGACGCGACCTGCCCGCTCGTCACGAAGGTCCACAAGGAAGCCGTCCGGTTCGCCTCCGAGGACTACGACATCCTGCTGATCGGCCACGAGGGCCACGAGGAGGTCATCGGCACCTCCGGCGAGGCCCCCGACCACATCCAGCTCGTCGACGGGCCCGGGGACGTCGCCAAGGTCGAGGTCCGCGACCCCTCCAAGGTCGTCTGGCTGTCGCAGACGACCCTCTCCGTCGACGAGACGATGGAGACCGTCGACGCCCTCAAGGACAAGTTCCCGCAGCTCATCTCCCCGCCCAGCGACGACATCTGCTACGCCACGCAGAACCGTCAGCTCGCGGTGAAGCAGATGGGCGCCGAGGCGGAGCTGGTGATCGTCGTCGGCTCGCGCAACTCCTCGAACTCCAAGCGGCTCGTCGAGGTCGCCAAGCTCGCCGGTGCCCGCGAGGCCTACCTGGTGGACTTCGCGAGCGAGATCGACGAGGCGTGGCTGGAAGGGGTGACGACGGTCGGCGTCACCTCCGGCGCCTCCGTCCCCGAGGTCCTCGTCGACGAGGTCCTCGGCTGGCTGGCCGAGCGCGGCTACGGCGACGTGGAGCTGGTGAAGGCCGCCGACGAGCACATCACCTTCTCGCTGCCCAAGGAACTCCGCCGCGACCTGCGCGAGGAGGCCGCCGCGCTGGTGGCCGGGCGGGGCGGGAGCGGCCCGGTGGCGACCTCGGGCGAGTGACGGTCCGTCCGCCGTCGTACCGTGGGGCCATGCAGATCTTCGGCGTGGACATCGGTGGATCCGGGATCAAGGGCGCCCCTGTGGACCTGGACAGGGGCGACCTCGCCCAGGAGCGCTTCAAGGTGCTCACCCCGCAACCGGCGACGCCCGACGGCGTGGCCGACGGCGTGCGGCAGGTGATCGAGAACTTCGGCTGGACGGGCCCGGTCGGCCTGACCTTCCCCGGCGTGGTCACGGGCGGCTCCACGATCCGTACGGCGGCCAACGTCGACAAGAGCTGGATCGACACGGACGCACGCGCCCTGTTCGGCGAGCGGCTGGGCGGGCTGCCGGTGACGGTGGTCAACGACGCCGACGCGGCGGGCGTCGCCGAGGTCGCCTTCGGTGCCGGCCGCGACCGCCGGGGCACGGTCATCCTCCTCACCTTCGGCACCGGCATCGGCAGCGCCGTCTTCGTGGACGGGGTCCTCGTCCCCAACACCGAGCTGGGCCACCTCGAACTGCACGGCCACGACGCGGAGAAGCGCGCCTCCAGCAAGGCCCGGGAGGACGAGGAACTGACCTGGGAGCACTGGGCGCACCGCGTCCAGAAGTACCTCGCGCACGTCGAGATGCTCTTCTCGCCCGAGCTGTTCATCATCGGCGGCGGCGTCAGCCGCAAGTCCGAGAAGTTCCTGCACCACATCGACGGCATCAAGGCCGAGATCGTCCCGGCGCAGCTCCAGAACAACGCGGGGATCGTCGGCGCGGCGATGCGGGCGGCGAAGGAGAGCCGCTAGCGGTCCTGCCCGGCCCCGCACACCGGGGCCGGAGCCGCCGCCGGACCGGCCCCGGGCCGTGTCAACAACCCTCCGGGGCGATACACCTAGCGGCGGGCGGCGGCCCGTCGCCGGGCCACCAGGACCACCCGGCGCACCAGCACGGTCAGCGCGGCCAGGAGCGTGCCGCCGTACAGCCAGCCCACCTGGGTGGCCAGGGCTGTGGCCAGCGCCATCAGCCGGGCGCCCGGCCCGTCGCCGTCCTTCGCCAGCGGCAGGATGCCCACGGCGAAGGCGATCGGCACCACGACGGGCGCGGCGAGCAGTTCGGCCCGCCGCACCCACAGCCCGCACAGCCCGCACACCGGCAGGAACAGCACGCCGTACGCCGTCTGCGAGGCACCCAGCAGCAGGTCGAGCCAGCCGAGCGTCAGCATCAGCAGCACGCTGAACAGGCCGGTGCCGAGGCCGGTGAGCCGGGGATTCTGCAACTGCCGGGCCGGGGGCGGGAACGACGCGGGTGCGCGGGCCGGTTTCGGGAGCCGCGGCGCACCGCCGGGCCGGGGCGGCGCACCGGGACCCGAGCCGCGCGGCGCACCGGGACCTGACCCGCGCGGCGCACCGGAATCGGAGCCGCGCGTTGCGTTCCTCCGGCCGGCGCCCACCGGCCCCCGGCCGCGGCGGGCGTCGCCGGCCCCGCCGCGGCCGGTCTGTGGCGGCAGGGGCGGGCCGCCGCGTCGTGTTCCGTTCTGCGGGGGTCGCGTCCTGTGTTGCTCCACCGGTCCAACCTAGGTCGGTTTATGTGCCGAATCGGGCCCGGGACACGCCGGAGGGACGACCTTGGCCAAGCGTTCGACAGGTCCGCCGGGGCGGGCGCGGGCACGCCGTAAACTGGTGGATCGGCCAGCCCCCTGGCCCCCTGGCCCTCTCACTACGGGAAGTCGCAACGTGTCGCTCACGATCGGAATCGTCGGTCTGCCGAATGTCGGCAAGTCGACCCTGTTCAACGCCCTGACCAAGAACGACGTGCTGGCGGCCAACTACCCGTTCGCCACGATCGAGCCGAACGTGGGTGTCGTGGGCGTCCCCGACGCCCGGCTCACCAAGCTCGCGGAGATCTTCGGCTCGCAGCGGATCCTCCCGGCGACGGTCGACTTCGTCGACATCGCGGGCATCGTGCGCGGCGCGTCCGAGGGTGAGGGCCTGGGCAACAAGTTCCTGGCGAACATCCGCGAGTCCGACGCGATCTGCCAGGTCATCCGCGCCTTCAAGGACGAGAACGTCGTGCACGTCGACGGCAAGGTCTCGCCGAAGGACGACATCGAGACGATCAACACCGAGCTGATCCTCGCCGACCTCCAGACCGTAGAGAAGGTCCTTCCCCGGCTCCAGAAGGAGTCGCGCATCAAGAAGGACATCGGCCCGAAGGTGAAGGCCGTCGAGGAGGCCAAGGAGATCCTGGAGAAGGGCGACACGCTCTTCTCGCACGGGATCGTCCAGGGCACCGAGCGCAACGAACTGCTGCACGACCTGCACCTGCTCACCACCAAGCCCTTTCTCTACGTCTTCAACGTCGACGAGGACGAGCTGATGGACGAGGACTTCAAGGACGAGCAGCGCGCCCTGGTCGCCCCCGCCGAGGCGATCTTCCTCAACGCCAAGCTGGAGGCGGACCTCGCCGAACTCGACGAGGCGGACGCCATGGAGCTGCTGGAGTCGGTCGGCGCCGAGGAACCGGGCCTGACCACCCTCGCCCGCGTCGGCTTCGACACCCTCGGCCTCCAGACCTACCTCACGGCCGGTCCCAAGGAATCCCGCGCCTGGACGATCAAGAAGGGCGCCACCGCCCCCGAGGCCGCCGGCGTCATCCACACCGACTTCCAGAAGGGCTTCATCAAGGCGGAGGTCATCTCCTTCGCCGACCTGGTGGAGACCGGCTCGGTGGCCGAGGCCCGCGCCAAGGGCAAGGCCCGCATGGAGGGCAAGGACTACGTGATGCAGGACGGGGACGTGGTGGAGTTCCGCTTCAATGTCTAGCGGGTGACTTAGCACCACGTCGTTGATCTGGCAAACATGCAGGTCAGAGAGGGTCCGACCTTCCGAGGTCGGGCCCTTAGTTTTTTCCCGTGCTGGATAGGTGCTGGATAATCTGATCCCTCGTCACCTGTCATCACCCCTCATCACCTGCACCGTGCTGGATCGGTGCCGGGAGTGGGAGGCGCCCGTGCTGAACTGCGAACCGGTACTGGGTGAGGGTGAGGGTGGGGGCGGGAAGATTCGGTCTTTCCCTCTTCGTGGGCGGCAGTGCGGCTCAGTACGAGCGGGGAGGGTACGGACTCCAGCCGTGGAGGAAGGGCTCAAGCTCGGCGGCGCCGGGTTTGGGTGGCGTGGGGAGCTTTGGCGCTGAGGCGGTCTCGGTGAGTCGTTGGAGGTGCGTGGACGCGAACGCGAGCCATTCCTCGATCTCGGCCTTCTCCTCGCCGGGCGGGAGCGCTGCGGCGTGACTGCGCACGGAGGTCATGTACACGGCGAGGCGCATGGCTCGGTGCCAGGTTTCGGCCTGCTCGTCGAGGTGTTTGACGCGGTGGGCGTGGGCGTGGGCGTAGGCGGTGCGGGCTTCTTGCATGGCGGCTTCCCAGCGGCGCCGTCTGTCTTCGGCGGCCAGCTGGTCTGCGCGGCGTCGGCGTTCGGCGGCTTCTCCGCGGAGCGTGATCTCCTGCGCGATCTCGGCGAGTTGGTCTTCGAGGGGCCGACCAGCGGTGTCGGCCCATTCCGTGGCGCGGTGTGGGTTTCCGCCGCGGAGGATGAAACGCAGGCGGTCGGATGGGGCGTAGTCGAAGCGGGGGATGCGCATCCAAGAGTGCTTCTTGGCGTCGGCGAGTTCCTTGTCGGTGGGGATGTGTTCGCTGCGGTCCGGTTCTTGGAGGACGAGGAAGCCGACCTTTTCGCCTTGGGCGGTGATGGTGAAGTGGGGCTCGGCTTTGCGGCGCCGGTGGGGCGGCACGGCACCTCGGGTGGGCCCGAGCGCCACGACGTGGCCCTGTAGTCGAGTGGCGGTGATGAGGGCCTGGATGATGCGCAGGGCTCGCCCTTGAACGGCTTTCGTCAATCCCAGGAGCTGGGGCTGCTTTTGGAGTGCGGCCACTATGGCGTGGGGGCGGGTGAGTCGGGTGGGCACGGGGAGTGGAGCGAGTTCCGCGAGGCGCCAGGCGGGGATGTCGATGAGTTTGATTTCGTAGCCCCGGTGGGTGCGGTTTCCGTGGAGCTCTTGGGTGGCGGGGATCTTGCCGGACTTGCGGGTGATGTTGACTCGGTGCGCCCAACTCACGGCGTGAGGGCCGGGGTCGATGGGCTTTATGAGGTAACCGTTGTTGGCGGCCAGTTCTTCGAGGAGCTGGTCGGCGTAGATCGCGTGGGTCTTCGGCGTGGTTCTCGGACGCGGCTTTCTTGCGCCCGCACCGGGGCCTTCGGGTGTGCGGCTGCTGGTTTCTGCGGAGGAGCTGTTCTCGCCGCCGCTATATTGCCGCCCTTTGTCGGTGAGTTCGGCGGTCCAGTATCCCCGGCGTTTGGTGATCTTGACGAGCCCTCGGTTTTGTAGGGCTTGCGCGCTGACCTTGTAGGTGGTGTCGCTCCAGGTTCCGTCGGGGCATCCGTTGGTGATCCAGTCGAGCACGGCTTGCTGGCGTTCATTGAGATCTCGCTGCACGTTGTCCTTTCCCAAGGTGCAGTGATTGCTGCCGTGGAATAGATGCCCTGCCGCAGTTGGGTAAACCCGGGATGTGGTGGGGCGGGGGCGTTCTCCGGGTTGGGCTTTGCCTCGCGATATGGGCAGGGAACCACACGGGCTACTGACGTCGGAAAACGACCTCGAGCTGATGTCGCAGCCGCTCGGAGGACGGAGGAGCACGTGTTCAGCGCCGGCGCTCGGCGAAGCGGGTGAGGGCTTCGCGTACTTGTGCGATCGACTCGTCGCTCTGTGGGTCGCCCGGTCCGTCGACGAGTCGCAGTTGGGCGTCTGGCCATTCCCGTGTGAGTTCCCAGGCGGTGGTGGGCGGGTTGCCGAGGTCGTGTTGGCCGTGGACGAGGACGCCGGGGATGCCGGCGAGTTTGGCGGCGTTGCGGATGAGGACGCCTTCGCCCAGCCAGGCTCCGCTGGTGTGGTAACGGGCGGAGGTGCGTGCCAGCTGGGTCTGGTCGTCGAGGGGGCGCTCGCTGAGCGGGGTCCGGGACAGGTGGGTGCCGGCGGCGGACCGTACGGTGTCCTCCCAGCGGCTCCAGGCGCGGACCGCGCGCTCGCGTACGGCGGGGTCCTCGTCCTGGGTGAGACGTTCGTAGGCGCGGACGACATCGTCGTACGGCGCGGCGTCGGCCGCCGCCAGGAACTGCTGCCACTCGCGCGGGAAGAAGCGGTTCAGGCCGCGGTAGGCCCAGTCGCTCTCGGCGCGGCGGCCGGTGGTGACGCGGGAGAGGACGATCTCGCAGACGCGCTGCGGGTGGGACTCGGCGTAGGCGAGGGCAAGGGTGGAGCCCCAGCCCTCTCCGTACAGCAGCCACTGCTCGATGCCGAGGTGCTCCCGGAGGCGTTCGATGTCGTCGACGAGCGTCCAGGTCTTGTTGTGCCGCATGGCCGTCTCGGGGTCGGCGGCGCTCGGGATCGAGCGGCCGCTGCCGCGCTGGTCGAACAGGACGATCCGGTAGCGCTCGGGGTCGAACAGGCGGTGCTGGTCGGGCCGGCTGCCGGCGCCGGGGCCGTCGTGGACGACGAGGGCGGGCTTGCCGTCGGGGTTGCCGGAGGTCTCCCAGTGGACGAGGTTGCCGTCGCCGACGTCGAGCATGCCGCTCGCGTACGACTCGATCGGGGGGAACAGGTTCGTCATGTCGGGTGTCCTCTCGGTGCTCGTCCGGCCGGGGGGACGGGCCGGTGACACCTCGTAGAACATCACGGATAACCATTCTATTTCCCGTGATATTTGCTCTTGTCATTCCGGACTGCGGGTGCGGCGTGCGTAGGCGCGGGCGGCGCGGGCCCGGTCCCCGCACCGGGTGGAGCACCAGTGGCGCCGGCCGTGGGTGCGCACGAGGAACCGGTCGCAGGGGGCGGAGCCGCAGGCGGCGAGGAGGTCGGCGTCCGGCCCCGTGAGCAGGTCGGCGGCGTCGGCGGCGATAGTCGCGAGCGCGTGGTTCACAGCCTGGTCGGTGGGGTGCGCCTGGACCCGGCGCAGCCCCTGCGCCCCGTCCCAGGCGAGCAGGGGTGCGGTGGGTACGGCCGTGAGTGCCTCGTTGACGGCCCGCAGGGACTCCTCGGGTGGGGCGGTGCCGTCGACGCGCGCGGCAAGCAGGGCCCGCACGTGACCGCGCAGCGTGCGCATCCGCTCCGCGCACACCTCGTACAGCTGCACATCCGGCGCGGTCAGGTCATGCGTCGCGAGCCAGTTCATGGCGGATTCGGGGGCGGCGAGCAGGTCGTAGCTCTGGCCGGCGGGCAGGGTCGCGGCGGTGTCGGCGAAGTCCAGGGAGCGGTACCGGTCGGCACCCGGAGCCGGGGGTAGGGCGGCTTGTGCGGCGTCGGCAATCACGGTCTCATTCATGCCCTCATGGTATCGCTTGCATTTTTCCGTGACGCCTGCC
Organism: Streptomyces sp. NPDC051051; assembly: GCF_040682975.1. Taxonomy (NCBI): domain Bacteria; kingdom Bacillati; phylum Actinomycetota; class Actinomycetes; order Kitasatosporales; family Streptomycetaceae; genus Streptomyces; species Streptomyces sp. NPDC051051. The sequence continues at coordinate 65,906 of NZ_JBFBCB010000036.1, read as the reverse complement.
TAGTCTGGCGTCACGGAAAAAGCAGCATTAATACGTGAGAAATGAGGGGCATGTCCCAGCACAGCACTGAGCAGGTCCAGGTCCGCACGTTCGGCGGTCCCACCGCCCTCTTTGAGTACGGCGGCCTGCGCTTTTTGACCGACCCCACCTTCGACGGTCCCGGCGACTACCCCTCGCCCGGCCCGACCCTGACCAAGACCGCCCCCTCCATCGCCCCCCCTTCCGACCTCGGCCCCCTCGACGTGGTCCTGCTCTCGCACGACGAGCACGCCGACAACCTCGACAGCTCCGGCCGCGCCCTGCTCGCCGACGTCCCGCTCACCCTCACCACTCCCGGCGGCGGACAGCGCCTCGGGCAGAAGGCCAAGGGTCTGGCCGACTGGGAGTCGGTCGAGCTGGACCGCCCTGACGGCGGCACGATCACCGTCACCGGCGTCCCCGCCATCCATGGCCCCGGCCCGCGCGAGGAGGTCGAGCCGTTCGCCGGCCAGGTCGTCGGCTTCGTCCTGACCGGCCAGGGCCTGCCGACCCTCTACGTCAGCGGCGACAACGCCTCCCTCGACGCGGTCAAGGAGATCGCCGAGCACTTCGCCCCGGTGGACACCGCCATCCTGTTCGCCGGTGCCCCCCGCTTCCCCATGCTCTTCGAGGGTGGCCTGATCGTTCTGGACAGCGCCCAGGCCGCTGAGGCCACCCGGATCCTCGGCGCCCGCCGTGTCGTCCCCGCCCACCACGACAGCTGGGCCCACTTCACCGAGGGTCGCGACGAGCTGGAAGCCGCCTTCACCGCTGCCGGCCTGGACGACCGCCTGGACCGGGACTGGATCCAGCGCGGCTGAGCCAACCGGTCCGCGCGGCAACCACGGTCTGCGGGCAGCCGCCGTCACGCAAGCGCAAGCTCCTGCCCAACCCCTGCCGGTTGCGGGCCCGGGCGTATGCCGGGCCCGCAACCGGACCGCGAAACACACCCCCTCACAGCCGGCTCGCCCGGCACCGCACCAGAGAGGCAGTCATGTCCACCGAGAACAACACCGACCTCGTACGCCGCTTCTATCAGGCTCTTGAGCAGGCGGACTACGCCACGATCACCGGCATGTTCCACCCGGACTTCGTCTTCTACGGCCAGCTCGACACTCCCCGCCCAGGTGCCGCGGGGTTCATCGAGGCGGAGAAGAAGCACCTCGACGCCTTCCCCGGCATCCGGCTGACCGTCGTCCACTCCGTGGCCGAGGCGGACCGGGTCGGCGCCTTCGTCGTGGTCGAAGGAGCCCAGGCCGGCGACTACTACGGCGTGCCCCCGCAGGGGGCACACGTGCGCTTCTCGATGTTCAACCTGTTCACCATCAAGGACGGGAAGATCATCGAAAAGCGAGCGCACTACAACCTCCTCGACACCATCGAGCAGCTCAAGGCCGGATCCGGCGCGTAACCACGGACGGAGCGGGCCAGACGCCATGCGAACTTCGCTTCGTCGGCCCCTCCGGCGACCCGTTCCGCCTCCGCTCAGGCCGGAGCCACCCAGCCGCCTCCAGCCCGCCCGACCGCAGCGGGCCGGGTGACCCGCCACCCGGCCCGTCATCTCCAGCACCACACTGACCGGCACCGGCTACACCGCCGCCGAAGGGCTCGGCACCTCCATCGAGCTCGCCCGCCTCGCCGATCGGCGCGGCTTCGCCGGCTACTGGGTGGCCGAACACCACTCCATGCCCGGCGTGTCCACCTCCCACCCCGCGCTGCTGCTGGCCCGAGTCAGCGCCCACACCGACCGCATCCGGCTGGGCTCCGGCGGCAGATGCTCCCCAACCACCCACCGCTCGTCGTCGCCGAACAGTTCGGCATGCTCCAGGCCCTCGCCCTCGCCCCCGGCCGTATCGGCCTCGGCCTCGCCCCTGGCACCGACCGCGCCACCGTCGTCGCCCTGCGCCGCGGCCACGCCATGCTCCGCATGTTCACCGGCCGCTCCTTCCGCATCCCCACCGCGAAGGGAGCCGACTCCCTGTACGCCTCCGTCACCAGCGCCGACCTCGAGGCCGTCGGCGCCCCCACTCCACCGAACTCATCGCCGACGCGTACGAATTGCCTGCTCCCGCACTGGACAAAGGTGTTTCAGGCAACCGTCCGTGACACGGGGCACAGACGTCTTCTCCCGATGTTCCCCGAGGCCGTACATCGGCCGAGCGATCAAGGGGACCGGCATCGACGGCCGATCGGCCCATGACCGGCAATTGGCGCAGGTGCTCGGTTGCGCAGGGCCCGGCCGTGGTAGGCGGCGTCCGCTCCCCGCCGGGCCGCCACAGCCGGCCCATGACCGGCAGCACACCCGGGCCAGGAGTGGCAGGTTCAGAACGGCAGGTTCACCAGCAGGCCCAGCGAAGCGGGTGCCGTAGCCGACGGGCCGCGGTCCCTTCGCGGCGCCGTCGTGCTGCCACAAGGCGCCGAACACCTTCTTGCCCGCCCGCTTGAACAGCGTGTCATCCACCGCCGCGAGCAGCGGCGCGCCCTCGGCCAGGAACATGCGGGCGATCACGTGGGACAGCGCGATGCCGGCCAGTTCTGCGTCCCAGGCGGCCCGCGAGAAGAAGGAGGGGGCCCGGTCGTGCGGCCAGGGGCGGGCCAGATCGGCCCCGGCGAGCATCCCCGTCACCGTGCACCGTCCTGTCTACGCGATCAGGCCCGTGACCAGGGCGGTGAAGGTGGAGAACGCCGGGGCGGGAAGCAGCGACGGACCTCCTCTTCGGGAGCTATGACACCGTCGATGCTTCTCTCATCTCCTGGCCGCCCAGGGCCGACTTGGCCAACACCGCCCCGCCTGCGGACCTCATCACACCCCTGCCGAGTGATCTGGTTTCTACACGTTTCAAGGCTCCCGGCGAGTGCCCGGATACGGGCTCAGACGGGGGTGTTCTCGCTCGGCACGAAGGGGGCTCCGTGGCCGGGCACGATCAGTACCGGGGAGAGATCGAGGATCTTGCGGCGCGAGGCGCGCAGGCCCTCGGGGTCGTGGGAGGTGGGGTCCTCGGCGGGGCCGTGGGGGTGCCACCAGACATGGGTGAGGGCGACGGTTCCTTCGTCGGTCTCGGCCACGGTGGTGATGTCCTGAGCGGTATGTCCCGGGGTTTCGATCAGTCGGATCGAGGGGGAGATCTGGAAGCCGTCGGCGGGCCGGTCGGTCCACAGGTCGTTGTCGTAGGTGGCCCAGATGTCGTGGGCGCGCGCGTTGGGGAAGAGGGCGGCGTTGAGGGTGTGGTCGGGGTGGTGGTGGCTGAAGACCACGTCGGTCACTTGCTCCGGCGTCATGCCTTCGGCGGCCAGCGGGTCCAGGATCAGCTTGCGGTCGGCGACCATGCCGGGGTCGACGACGACGATTTTGTCGCCGTCGCGCAGCAGGGCGACGGTGGAGGCGATGTGCCACGGCTGCTCACGGCCGTCGATGCCGGCGTTTCGCTCGTCGAACAGGTCGTAGCCGGAGGTCAGCAGGGTGAATGTGGCGGTCATGGCGTGATCGGTCCTTATTGTCAGGGGGATACGGCTGCGGGGTAGGGGTATACCTACCCCGCCGTTGCCTGCCTGAGGGTGGCCGACGCCTCGTCGGGGCCCTGGCGTGGGCAGGTCGGTTCGGGGTGCGGCGGAGCCTGTGCGGCTCAGTCGGTCGCGGGCTGGGGGCGGCGGGCGCGGGCGGCGCGGGCGCGGTCGCCGCAGCGGACCGAGCACCAGTGGCGGCGGCCCGCGCGCAGCAGGTAGCGGTTGCAGGGGGTGGAGCCGCAGGCGGTGAGGCGCTCGGCGTCGGGTCCGGTGAGCAGGTCGGCGGCGCTGGCGGCCAGGATGCCGAGGGCCTGGTCGACGATCTGGTTGACCGGGTGCGGCGGAGTGCGGTGCAAACCCTGGTCGGGGGCCCAGCTCAGCGGGGAGGCCGTGGGTACTCGGGTGAGCGCGTCGTTGACCGCTGTGAGCGCTGCGGCCGGTGCGGGCTCTCCGCTCACGTGGGAGGCGAGCAGGTCCCTGACGTGATCGCGCAGGGAGCGCATCCGCGCCGCGCACACCTCCTGCAGCCCGGCGCCCACGGGGGCGAGACCGTGATCGACCAGCCACTGGTTGGCGCCGGCGGGTGTGCCGAGGAGGTCGACGAACTGGTTGCCGGGCAGCGTGATGGCGCTGTTGGCGAAGGCCAGCGCGGCATGCTGCTCGGCCCCCGGTGCGGGCGGCAGGACGGGGCTGGCGGCCTCGGCGGGCACCGTTACGGCGGGCGCGGTCTCCTTCATGTCCATCACGGTACAGCTTGCATTCATCCGTGACAAACGGCTACTGTCACGGATGTAGGTAGTTCTATCCGTGACTTATTCAGAGGTGATCTCTTCCATGACTGCGAGCCCCGCGCCCAGCGACCTGGTTCCCGTACGCGTCTTCGGCGGTCCGACCGCCCTCATCGAGTACGGCGGTCTGCGCTTCCTCACCGACCCGACCTTCGATGCCCCCGGCGCGTACGACTCGGGCCTCACCAAGACCGCCCCCGCCTCCGCCACACCCGCCGACATCGGCCGCATCGACGTGGTCCTGCTCTCGCACGACGAGCACGACGACAACCTCGACCGCACCGGCCGGGCCCTGCTCGCCGACGTGCCCCTCACCCTCACCACCCCTAGCGGCGCGGGCCGTCTGGGCGGCACCGCACGCGCCCTCGCGGACTGGGAGACGTTCGACCTCGACCGTCCCGGCGGGGGCACCGTGACCGTGACGGGCGTGCCCGCTCTGCACGGCCCCGGTGCGCGCGAGGACCTCGAACCGGTCGTGGGCGAGGTCGTCGGCTTCGTACTGACCGGAGACGGCCTGCCCACGGTCTACGTCAGCGGCGACAACGCGCAGCTCGGCCTCGTCAAGGAGATCGCCGACCGCTTCGGCCCCATCGACACCGCCGTCCTGTTCGCAGGCGCCGTCCGCACCCCCGTCCTCGACCACGCGCTGCTCACCCTCGACAGCGTCCAGGCCGCGGAAGCCGCCCAGATCCTCGGCGCGCGCCGGATCGTGCCCGTCCACTTCGACAGCTGGGCCCACTTCACCGAGGGCCGCGACCTCCTGGTCGCCGCCTTCGCCGCCGCCGGGCTGAGTGACCGCGTCGAGCTGGGCTGACCTGAGTACGTCCGGACGCCCTCAGAGGCGTCCGGACCGCCGGACAGCCAAATCGGCACCAACGCGCTTACCCGCGAGCTCTCCACCGGCGCGCGGACCACCGCACCAACCGCTCACGCACCACCGAAGGACCCCCACCATGAACGACCCGATCCAGGGCATACCGTGTGGCTCCGCGCCCGCCCCCCTCTCCGTTCTCGACACCGCACTGACCGGCAGGGGCCACACCGCCGCCGACGCGCTGGCCGGCAGCATCGAGCTGGCCCGGTTCTCCGACCGGCGCGGCTTCACCCGCTACTGGGTGGCCGAACATCACTCCATGCCGGGCGTCTCCACCTCCTCGCCCGCCGTACTCCTGGCCCGGCTGACCGCGCACACTCGGCAGCTGCGACTCGGCGCAGGCGGCGTCATGCTGCCCAACCACCCACCACTCGTCGTCGCCGAGCAGTACGGCCTCCTCCAGGCCCTCGCCCCCGGCCGCATCGACCTCGGCCTGGGCCGCGCCCCGGGCACCAACCAGGCCACCGCCGCCGCCCTGCGGCGAGGACGAGCAGACGACGACGCCTTCCCCCAACAGGTCCTGGAACTACTGAACTTCCTCGACGACGACTTCCCCGAGGGCCACCCCTACGGCGACCGCGTGCACGCCGTGCCCGGACCGGTACAGGACAAGGAGAACGCAGCCCAGTCAACGGCCGGCCGCCCCTCCACCTGGCTGCTGGGATCCTCCGGCTACTCGGCCCAGCTCGCCGCCCACCTCGGGCTGCCCTTCGCCTTCGCCGCCCACTTCTCCCCGGACCTCGTGGTCCCCGCCCTCGACCTCTACCGGGAAAAGTTCAGGCCCTCCCCGACGCTTGCCGAGCCCTACGCCCTGGTCAGCTACGGCGTGCTCGCCGCCGACGACGAGGAAGAGGCACGCCTCCAGGCCCAGACCTTCGCCCACAGCATGCTGCGCATGTTCCAGAACAAGACCTACCTCGTCCCCACCCCCGAAGAGGCCGCGTCCTACCCGTACACCGACGCCGAGCGCGAAGTCGTGGACGACTGGACCGCCAGGGTGCTTCACGGAACCCCGGACAAGGTGACCGCGGAACTCAACCGCCTGCAGGCCACCGCCGGCGCCGACGAAATCATGCTGGCCACCATGGGCCACTCGCCCAAGGCCCTGCTCCGCTCCACCCAACTCATCGCCGACGCCTACGAGATGCCGACCCGGGCCGACGCAGCGGACTCCGCCACCCACTGAGGCCCGCTCTCCCGGCCACGGACGCGACCGGCCGACGGAACGGCCGCCACTGCCCGCCCACGGCCGACCCTTCGGAGTACACCCCTGGTCCGCCCTCACCTCCTGGAGCCCTCATGGCCACCGTCCTCGCTCTCTCCGGCAGCCCGTCCCCCACCTCCCGCACCACCTGCCTGATCGAACGCACCGCCACCGACCTCCGCGCCCACGGCCACCACACCCGCACCCTCGCCCTGCGCGAGCTGCCCGCAGCCCCGCTGCTCGCCGCCGACACCAAGGATCCGGCGATCGCCCGCGCGGTGCGCCTGGTCGCCGAGGCCGACGCCCTCGTCATCGGCACCCCCCTCTACAAGGCCGCCTACTCCGGCCTCCTCAAGACCTTCCTCGACCTGCTGCCCCAGCACGCGCTCACCGGCCGACCCGTACTTCCCCTGGCCACCGGCGGCACCCCCGCCCACGTCCTGGCCATCGACTACGCCCTGCGCCCCGTCCTCACCTCGCTGGGCGCGCAAGTGGCCCAAGGCTGGTTCGTCTGGGACCAGCACGTCGCCACCGCCCCGGACGGCACCACAACGCTGGATGCCGCGACAGGGCACGCACTGGACCGGATCACCGGCCAGTTCGCCGAGCACTTGGCGCCCAGCACCCTGGCCGCAGCCTGAGCGCTCCTCGCTCCTCCTGCACCGCACACGGCCGAACCGGAGCCGACCGGCAGCCGCCGCTCCCTGTCGGCTGCCCTGCGCCCGCCGGCTTGCCCGCTCACTTCCGTCCCCACCCAGCGGCGTCACCGCGTTCACCCGTGACCCGTACCGGAGAACCGATGTCCCAGCACGCGGCCGACCCCGCCACCACCTCACCAACCATTCCCGCACCACGCCCGGACACCCCGAGACCCGAGGTGCAAAAACGCGTCCTGACCGTCCTGCTGATCTCCCAGATCCTCAGCGGTGTCGGACTGGCCGCGGGTGTCACCGTTGCCGCCCTGCTCGCCCAGGACATGCTCCACTCCACCACCCTCGCGGGCCTGCCCAGCGCCCTGCTCACCGCCGGCTCCGCCTTCGCCGCTGTCGCCGTCGCCCGCATCTCCCAGAACCGCGGCCGCCGCCCCGGACTCGTCACCGGATATATGACCGGTGCCGTCGGCGGCGCCGGAGTCATCGCCGCCGCCGCGATCAACAGCCCCACCCTGCTCTTCGCAGGTCTGTTCCTCTACGGCGCCGGCACCGCCGCCAACCTCCAAGCGCGCTACGCCGGAGCCGACCTCGCCGCCCCCGCCCACCGCGCCCGCGCCGTCTCCACCGTCCTGGTCGCCACCACCCTCGGCGGCGTCCTCGGCCCCAACCTCACCACCCCCGCGGGCCACCTCGCCCACGCACTCGGCCTGCCCGGCCTGACCGGCCTGTTCCTCATCTCCAGCACCGCCTTCGCCCTGGCAGCCCTCGTCCTGCTCCTCTGGCTGCGCCCCGACCCCCTCCTGCTCGCCCGCACCCTCCCCAGCGAGGAGTCCGCGGACAGCGCCGCCGATACCCCGACCGGGCGACGCAGCCCCAGCCTGGCCCTGGGCGTATTGGTCATGGTCCTCAGCCAGCTCGTCATGGTCGCCGTCATGACGATGACCCCCGTCCACATGCACGCCCACGGCCATGGCACCGCAGCCTCCGGCCTCGTCATCGCCCTGCACGTCGGCGCCATGTACCTGCCCTCGCCCCTGACCGGATGGCTCGTCGACCGCTACGGCCGCACCACCATGGCCGCCGCCTCCGGCCTCACCCTGCTCGCAGCGGGCGTCCTGGCCGCCCTCGCGCCAGGCGACTCCGTGGCCCTGCTCGCCCTCGCCCTGATCCTGCTCGGAACAGGCTGGAACTTCGGCCTCGTCAGCGGCACCGCGATGGTCACCGACGCCGTCCCCCTTGCCAGCCGCGCCAAAACCCAGGGCCTGGTCGACGTCGCCCTGGCCATCGCCGGCGCCACCGGCGGCATAGCATCCGGCATCGTCGTCGCAACTGCCAACTACCCCGTCCTCGCCCTCGCCGGCGGCGCCATCTCCCTCGCCGTACTCCCCGCTGCCATCGCCACAGCTCGGACCGGATCACCTCGTGTGTAGTCGGCACCAAGAAAGATCTGGTCAGGCGAGCTGCTGACGGATCTTTCCGCGTCTCACCGTGGCACTCAGCTCGGCCGTTCGGCGATACCGCCACACCTGTTGCGCTGCGTGTCCTCGGCAAGACCGCGCTGAGCTGCAAGAGGACCCAGTGTGAATGCCGGCCTTCGCCGGGCGCTGTCATTGGCCGACATCCTCATCGCGGCAACCGCCAAGCGGCGCCGGGCCATGGTCCTGCACTACGACGGCGACTTCGACTTGATCGCCTCGGCGAGCGGGCTGCAAGCCGAGTGGGTCGTGAAGCCAGGTGAAGGATGCGCTGGTAACGCTCGACCTTGCCATTGTGCCGGGGCGTATAGGGCTTGGTCCGCTGGTGGCGGGAAGCTCCCGCGGTTACTGAGCGCACGAAGACTCCAGCGCGGTAGTTGGCGCCGTTGTCGGTGACCACGCGCACGATCCGGTGGATGCCGTGGGCGGCGAAGAACGCGCGGACACGGCTGAAGAATGCCATCGCAGAGGCGCTCGAAGCGCTGGTGACAGCGGCGGCAGTCGACCTCGGCGACTTCCTCCGCTTCGTTCCCGGCCGTCTAGGCGCGCATCACGCAGGGCGCGGGGGCACCCCGACCACATCGGCGTCAGACGTCCTTGATCTGTACACGGTCGCCGCACAGTTTCGACCAGTCGTCGCGGTCCGAGGTCAGCACGAGCACGGGCGCTGGGGAGCGGAGCGCCATCGCGGCGACGAGGGCGTCGATGGCGTATTTGTGGCCGTGCAGGCCACCGGCATCGCTCAGCAGTTGCACGGCGGTGAGGCTGTCCGCCTGGGTGACGTCCTGGACCTGGAGGCGGGAGAGCATCCAGTGCAGCCGGGCGGTGTCCGTCTTGCCGTAGACGGCCTCGACCACCGTCAGAGCCGAGACGAGGACGGGCACGCCTATGCGCCGAGCGGCCTCGATCCGGGTGACCATCTGGCGGTCGTTGCGCAGGAGCAGCGACAACGCCTGGGAGTCCAGAACCAGGGATCTGGCCGCGGGCTCCTTCATGCGGCGCTGTCGTTCGACGCGTACGGCGCCGGTGCGTCACCGAACAACTCGCGCTGCGCGGCCTGGATCTCGGCCTCGCTCAGCGGTTCATGCGGTGGTTCGTCGGGGGTAATCGGTGGCGGCGACGACCATGCCGGAGGTGAGGCCGCCGGTGGCACCGGCGATGGCGATGGAGACGTCGACCATGCCCTGGGTCTTGGCGCGGGTGGTGAGGAGGACGGCGTCGGTGATGATCGAGGTGTCGGAGACGAGGCCGAGGTTCCAGCCGATGCCGAGCAGCATCAGGGCGAGGGTGAGCCGGGCGACGGAGTCGGCGGGTGCCGTGGTGTTTCTCGGTGCGGGTGGGGGCAGCGGAAGCGCGGCTTCGGCGTGCGGATGCACGGGCGGCCGACGCGCGGGGCAGGAGGATCTTTCGCGGATCGTGCGGCCGTCAGCCGAATTCGGCTGTCATGGCGGCGGCTGTTCTCAGGTGTACGGCTGCCTCGTCGTCTCGGCCGAGGCACTGGAGGGTGTGCCCGAGCATGAGCTGTGCGTAGAAGTCGTAAGGGCGCGCCCGCACCCCTCTCCCGGGACGGTCAGCCCTCCTGGGCCGACTGGGTTTCCTCGGCCTGGTTGAAGAACTTCATCGCCATGAAGCCGTGGGCGTAGGCGCCGCCGGCCCGCAGCGCCGCGGCGATCATCGTGGTCTCCGCGATCTCCTTCTCGACGGCGCCGACTTCGTGAGCGGCCTTGGTGTGGATCTCGATGCAGTACGCGCCCTGGGTGGTCAGGGCCACGGCAACGGCCATCAGCTCGGCGTACTTGGACGGGATGGCGTTGTCGGGGTTGCGCAGGACCTGCTTGTCCAACTCCATGAACGCCTTGACCGCCCCCGGCCACCGGCGCGGAGGTTGCGGGCGTGCTTGTAGTCGGTGTGCTCGTGGAAGCTCATGCTGTGTTCCTGGATCTCTCGTTGTTCGGTGGGATGCGCTGGGGCCGATGACGTGGCTCAGGCGTACGGGTGGAGGACGAGGTAGCCGTCCAGGCGGGAGACCTGGTCGGTGTCCGGGTCGGTGGGGAGGGTGTGGCCGAGGTCGTTGGCACGGACTTCGCCGATCCACTGGTCGTGCTGGTACTCGTGGTTGATCAGCGCGACCAGGAGGTGGCGGGCGACGACGGTCAGCTGGTCCGGGGCGCCGACGCGACCGCTCGCGATGTCGTTCATACGGGCGTGGACGCGTTCGGCGACGGTGTCGCGGAACGCGCCGAGCCGTTCGACGGTGGACAGTGCGCCGCGGAACTTCTCCGGGTTCGCCGAGTCCATCAGCCCGTCCAGCTCGGGGTCGGGGCTGGGCTCGGCGGCGGTGAGGTTGCGGACCATGAAGTGGGCGACGTGGGCCTGGTGGCCCAGGTGCCATCCGATCGCGCTGGAGTTCTCGTGCGGGCGCCAAATGATCTCGTCCGGGGTGAGGTCCTTCCACAGGTCGTCGGTGTAGGCGCGGGCGCGGTCGTACTCGCGCAGGAGGGCTGTCACCTCATGCATCAAGGTCACCTCTGTAGGGCCGGGGGCGGGATGGAGGATGAGGGTGTTCAAGCGGCGGAGGAGGCTGCCGTCACGGGCTGCGGGTTCGGGTCGGGCAGCGCGTGGAGGACGGCGTGGGCGGCGCGTTCGCCGCCTGCCAGGGCTCCTTCGATGTGGCCGACGTAGCCGCGAGCGGTCTCGGTGGAGGCCCAGTGCAGTCGCCCGTCCAGGGCCGGACGCTGGTACAGGCGGTGGCTGAAAAGGGAGTAGTCGGCCAGCTGCGCCACCTGCGCGGGGGACGTCCACTGCTCGGCGCTCCAGTCCTGGACGTGCAGGGCGAGAGGTTGAGCTGCCTGCGGGCCGAAGAGCTGCGTCAGCTGCCCGGTGACGGCTGTACGGAAGTCGGGGCCGGTGCCTCGGGCGGTGCTCGCGTGGGCGAAGCCGAACAGCGCGGCCGGCTGTCCGTCGGGGCCGGACATGTCGTGGATCTCCTGCAGCGGGCCGGTCCGGCTGAAGGCGGCGCCCGCCAGGCCGTCGGCGCGCCAGAACGCGTCGGGGTACTCGGCCACGACCTTCACCACGGCGCCCATCCACACCGGGGTCTGCTCGGCTACGCGGACGAGGTCGGCGGGCAGTAGGCCGTCGAAGTCGATGTGGGCCAGGGCGAGAGCGGGCGGCACGGCGAGGACGACGTGTTCGGCCTCGATGACGGAGTCGGGGGTGTGCACGGCCAGGCCGGACGGGGTGGCCCGGATCGCGGTGACCGGGGTGCCGAGCCGGAGCGTGTCGGCGGGCAGTGAGGCGGCCAGTGCGTCGGTGAGAGCTGCCGCGCTGGAGGTGAAGCGGTTGGATCGGGCGTCGATCGGGTTGCCCGCGAGGCGCTGTACGCCGCCCGCGTCCTGGTAGAGGGCGTCGCCGGTGGTGTGCTGCGAGAAGCTGCCGAGCCCGGCATCGGTCAGGAGGGTGCGCACGTGCCGCTCGTCGTCCCAGAACCAGGTGGCCCCGAGATCGAGGGAGCCTCCCGGTGTGGCCGACGTGCTCAGCAGGCGGCCCCCTGTCCGGTCGCGCGCCTCCAGGACGACGACGTCGTGCCCGGCCCGCGTGAGGATGTCTGCCGCGGTGAGGCCGGACGCGCCCGCGCCGATCACGACGACGGAGCGACTTGTGTTCTGCGACATGCGCGGACGCCTTCCTTGTCAGGGCCGGTGACATCGGCCCGGTACTGCTCGTGGGTGGTGGAGGGAAGGGCGGTCAGTCACCCGTGGTGAGGACCATGCGGAAACGGGCCTGCCCGGCCTGCTGGATCTTCAGCGCCTCGGCGGCCTGTTCCAGCGGCACTGTCTGCACCTGCGGGCGCACCCCGCTGGCCAGGGCGAAACGCATGGCCTGCTCCGTGTCGACCGGACTGCCGGTGACATGCCCGGTGACGTGCCGGGCGTGCATCACGAGCTTGTCCAGCGGGAGGTCGAGCGGGGTGCCGTCGAAGCCGACGACAGTGAGGCGGCCGTGCGGGGTGAGTCCGTCGATGAGTCCGGCCAGCGGCTTGCTGCTGGAGGCCGTGGACAGGATCAGCCGGGCTCCGCCCAGGGCGCGCAGCGCCTTTCCGGCGTCCTCGGCGGAGGCGTCGATGTAGTGGTGCGCGCCGAGGTCGAGGGCGGTCTGCCGCTTGTCCTCGCCGCGGCCGACGGCGACCGTCTCGAAGCCCATGGCCGCGGCGAACTGGACCGCGAAGTGGCCCAGGCCGCCGACGCCGACGACCGCGACCAGGTCGCCCGGCTCGGCCCCGCTGTTGTGCAGCGCGTTGAACGTGGTCACGCCCGCGCAGCCGAACGGCGCGGCCTCCTCGAAGGAGAGCCCGTCGGGGATGCGGATGAGGGCGGCGGCGGGGACGGTGATGGTGGTGGACCAGCCGCCCGCGTAGGTGAGGCCGGGGATCTGCCGCTCGGCGCAGTGGACCACGTCGCCCGACCGGCAGGCCGTGCAGTGTCCGCAGGAGCCGCCGAACCAGCCAACCCCGGCGTGTTCACCGACCTCCCAGCCCGCCACTCCTTCGCCCACCTCGGCGACGACTCCGGCCACCTCATGCCCGGGGATGACCGGGAAGCCGTAGGCGGGTGACGGGTTCGCGGCCATGCCTGCGTCGGCCCCGCAGATGCCGGACGCCTTGACGTCCAGGCGGACCTCGCCCGGGCCCGGCTCGCGTGACTGCACGGGGGCCACGTGCACCGGACCGCCGGACTCGGTCACCTGAGCGGCACGGTGTGCATGGCGGTCGTCCTGAGACACGGCGATCACTCCTGACAGGAAGAAGAAGGGACGGATTCCGCGGGATGGATTCCGCGGCAGAATTCCCCGGTACGGTGAAATCACCGGGCGGAACCAGAGCGAAGAAATTGCCTGCCCCGGCGATCCGGCGGAGCATGCTTCACCAAGCGTAGAACGGATGCCCGGCGCCCGGTAGACGACGATCATGAATATGGCTATAGCCTGACGCTTTAGCCGAGAGGGGTCACGATGAACATCGAAGGGCTGCGGTACGCGCAGGCCGTGTCCCGGACCAAGTCGTTCAGCGCCGCGGCGCGCGACTACGGAGTCACCCAGCCCGCGCTGTCGAACGGGGTGGCCCGCCTGGAGGAGGAGCTCGGCGTCAAGCTGTTCGACCGCTCCCCGCGCGGCGTCAAGCCCACGGCACACGGCGCACGCCTGCTGCCGGTGATCGACCGCGCCCTGGAGGCGCTGGACTCGGTCACTGCTGAGGCACAGCGGCTCACCAGCCCCGCCGAGGGCTCGATCCGCATGGGCGTCTCGCCCCTGATCGGGGCGGATCTGGTGGCCTGCTCCTTCAGCGCGGCCCGCGGCCTGTCCCACCCGCGTGACCTCGTACTGCGCGAGGCCGACCTGGACCTGTTGCGCACCGCGCTGAAGGACGGCGAGCTGGACGTTCTGCTGGTGCCCGAGGTGGAGCCCATGCCCGCCTACCGGCACCGCACCATCTTCACCGAGCCCGTCGTCGTGATCGACCCGGCCGTCGCCCCCGGCACCGAGGGCACCGTGGAGCTGAACGACGCCGCCAGCGCCGACTTCATCCTCGTCCCCAACAGTTGCGGCCTGACCACGTTCACCACGCGGCTCTTCCGGGACAACGACCTGCCGCTGCGCACCTATCCGGGTGAGGCCGCCAGCTACCGGGTCCTGGACGAGTGGGCCCGCCTCGGCGTCGGCGCCGCCCTGCTGCCCCGCTCCAAGGTGACGCCGGACCACGCCAGCTGCCGCCCCCTGGTACGGGGAGGCACGCCGGTGGAGATCTCCTACGAGGCCGTCTGGGGGCGGGGCAATCCGCTCGGCGCCGATCTGGAGCAGTTCGTCGGCTTCCTCGCCGACTCCGCCGGCTGTCTGGGACCCGTCCCCGAGCCGGATGGTGAGGCCCCTTCGGACCCGGCCGTGGGCCCTTCGCCGGGGTGCCGCAGTGAGTGATGCAAGTTGGTTATAGCCGCATCACCAATGATCCTCTACCGGATACCTCCACGCCGACCTACATTTGGCGCATCCGAACCCCCACGGAAATCCCCGCGAGTAATCGCGAAGGAAAGGATGCGTCATGGCTTACCTGGAAATCACGCTGAAGGTGGCGGAGGAGAACCGCGTCGCGGCGGCCGGCGTGTACCAGAAGTACAAGCAGCCGTTCCTCGACACCATCCCGGGCGCCGAGTCCAAGCAGCTGCTCGTACGTGACGAGGACGTGCAGGTGCTGCACGGCTTCACCACCGCCGGCCAGGCCCGCGCCTACCTCGACAGCGCCCTGTTCAAGCAGGACGTCGTCGGCGGCCTGGCGCCGCTGCTGGCCGCCGACCCCGAGGTCCGGATCTACGACGTCGCCTGACGGTCCCGGACGGGCCGCCGCACCCCACCACGGCAGCCCCCACCCTTCCGCCACCCCTCTCCCCCTTCCGTCCCACGGCCGCTCTCCCCCAAGGGCACACTCTGCCCTTTCGTGACGATTTACCCAGTTATGGGAATGTTTCAGAGGCGCCCGGGTGGACCACCCTCACCTTTTTCATCAGGAGCACAACATGTCTCGCACCGCCATCGACCTCACCGGCAAGAAGGCCGTCGTCATCGGCGGCACCAGCGGCATGGGCCTGGCCATCGCCCGGCACATCCTGGACGCCGGCGGCAGCGTCGTCGTCACCGGCCGCTCCGACGCCAGCGCGGCGAAGGCCGTGGCCGAGCTGGCCAGCCCGAACGCGACCGGTCTCGCCGCCGACCTGAACGACCCCGAGGCCGTCGAGCGCCTGCGCGCCGAGCTGTCCCGCGACCACGCCGACGCGAGCCTCCTGGTCAACGCGGCCGGCGTGTTCGCGCCGAAGCCGTTCCTGGAGCACACGCCCGAGGACTACGACCGCTACCAGGCCATCAACCGGGCCTTCTTCCTCATCACCCAGACCGTCGCCGCGGGCATGGCCGAGCGCGCCGTCAAGGGCTCCATCGTCAACGTCGGCTCCATGTGGGCCCACCAGGCCGTCGCCGCGACCCCGTCCTCCGCGTACTCCATGGCCAAGGCCGGTCTGCACTCCCTCACCCAGCACCTGGGCATGGAGCTGGCACCGTACGGCATCCGCGTCAACGCCGTCGCCCCGGCGGTCGTGCGCACTCCGATCTACGAGGAGTTCATTCCGAAGGCCGAGATGGACAGCGCGCTGGACGGCTTCAACTCCTTCCACCCGCTGGGCCGCACCGGCACCCCCGACGACATCGCCGCCACCGTGGTGTTCCTGCTCTCCGACCAGACCGACTGGGTCACCGGCGCGGTCTGGGACGTCGACGGCGGCGTCATGGCCGGACGGAACTGACCACCCGTCCCCGGAACGGAAACGCCCTCAGGACACACAACGAACGGGACAGATATGAATACCACCACGGGCGGCCACTTCGACCTGGTCGTCATCGGCGCCGGGTCGGGCGTCGGCGTACTGGACGAGCGGTTCGATGGGCTGAAGGTGGCCATCGTCGACAAGGGAGTCGGGCCGCTTCGGAAATACGCGGGCACCTGCCTCAACGTCGGCTGCGTCCCCACGAAGATGCTGGTCCACACCGCCGACACGGCGCGCGCCGCCCAGCACGGCGCCCGGCTGGGCGTGGACCTGGAACTGCGCGGTGTCGACTGGACGGCCGCCATGGACCGCCTCGACCGGCACATCGACCCCACGTCGGCCTGGTGGCTGGACGGCCACAAGAAGCGCACCGACATCACCCTCTACTACGAGAGCACCGCCCGCTTCACCGGTGAGCGCCGCCTCGAAGTGGAGACCGCGGAAGGAACGGTCGAACTCACCGCCGACCAGGTCGTGGTGGCGGCGGGCAGCCGTCCGGTGGTGCCGCCGATTCCGGGGCTGACCGAGGTCGGCTTCCGTACCAGCGACGATGTCCGCACCATGGAGCGGCTGCCGCGCCGGATGGCCGTGGTGGGCGGCGGCTTCGTGGCCACCGAGCTCGCGCATGTGTTCTCGTCGTTCGGTGTCGAGGTCACCGTGGTGGAGATGCTCGACCAGCTTCTGGCCCGCGAGGACGCGGAGATCGCCCAGCGCTTCACCGAACTGGCGAAGCAGCAGTGGGACGTCCGCCTGGAACGCAAGATGGTGAGCGCCCGACGCAGCGACAACGGGATCGTGCTGAGCCTCGAAGGCCCGCAGGGTGCCGAAGAAGTCGAGGTCGACGAGGTGCTGATGGCGATCGGCCGGCGCCCCAACTCCGACCTGGTGGACGCGGCGGCCGGCGGTCTGGCCACGCATCCCGACGGCCGGATCATGGTCGACGAGCAGCAGGCCACCTCGGTGCCCGGGGTGTGGGCGCTGGGCGACGTCTCCTCGAAGTGGATGCTCAAGCACGTGGCGAACGCCGAGGCGGAGACGGTGATGCACAACGTCCTCCACCCGCAGGACCTGATCGCCACCGATCACCGCTACGTCCCGCACGCGGTGTTCTCCTCCCCGCAGATCGCCGCCGTCGGGTTGACCGAGCAGGAGGCGGAGGAAGCCGGTACGGCGTACGTAGTGGGCCGTACCGGCTACTCCGACATCGCCTACGGCTGGGCCATGGAGGACACCACCGGCTTCGCCAAGGTGCTGGCCGACCCCGCCACCGGGAAGCTGTTGGGAGCGCACGTCATCGGCCCGCAGGCGCCTACTCTGATCCAGCCTCTGATCCAGGCGATGTCGCTCGGCCAGGACGCCGGCTCCGTGGCGCGCGGCCAGTACTGGATCCACCCGTCCATGCCCGAGGTCATCCAAGGAGCACTCCGTAACCTCCCGCTCGACTGACGGACGACGCTGGTCCCGCCCACCTGCGCGGCCACCGTCGTGTGCACCCGGATCTACGCGGAGTTCATCCTCGGCCGGACACGGCCAACCGCAACTGACCTACCCCGGCCCCACAGCCGCTCCCGCACCCTGGCCCTTCTCGCGAGGCCCGGCGGTTGCGCCGCCGGCCACATGTCCGCTGGACAACTCGTCCGAGCGCGCTGCTCCGCACCTGCACTGGCGGAGCCGGCGCCATCGGACCGGCCCCGATATCGTCGCCCTCCTGGGGGTCTCCACCAGGGCGCGGGGGCACCCCGACCACATCGGCGTCAGACGTCCTTGATCTGTACACGGTCGCCGCACAGTTTCGACCAGTCGTCGCGGTCCGAGGTCAGCACGAGCACGGGCGCTGGGGAGCGGAGCGCCATCGCGGCGACGAGGGCGTCGATGGCGTATTTGTGGCCGTGCAGGCCACCGGCATCGCTCAGCAGTTGCACGGCGGTGAGGCTGTCCGCCTGGGTGACGTCCTGGACCTGGAGGCGGGAGAGCATCCAGTGCAGCCGGGCGGTGTCCGTCTTGCCGTAGACGGCCTCGACCACCGTCAGAGCCGAGACGAGGACGGGCACGCCTATGCGCCGAGCGGCCTCGATCCGGGTGACCATCTGGCGGTCGTTGCGCAGGAGCAGCGACAACGCCTGGGAGTCCAGAACCAGGGATCTGGCCGCGGGCTCCTTCATGCGGCGCTGTCGTTCGACGCGTACGGCGCCGGTGCGTCACCGAACAACTCGCGCTGCGCGGCCTGGATCTCGGCCTCGCTCAGCGGTTCGTGCTCGGCTTCGTAGGCGGCCACGATCTCGGCGAGGCCGTCCATCGCCAGCTGATGCCGGACCGCCGCTGTCACGTACGCGGACACGCCGCGCTTGCCGGTACGCGTACGCAGAGCACCGAGGAGTTCCGAAGGCATCGAGACGGAGATGTTCTCCGTGCCGCCGGGGCGGGGTGACTTCATGACGCGAGTCTAGTACAGGAACTATTACATCGCTGGGGTTCTGTGTAGCCTGCATCGTTGGTGCGTAGTCTTGGCGCTCCGAATCTTCTTGTACTTTGTCGCGGTTCCCGTGCTGGGATGGTGTTGGGATGCGCCCGCATACCCGCAGGTCAGAGCCTTGTGGGGGAATCCCGCTTCAACGTGTGAGCGGGTGAAGTGGCACCGGGGCCGGCTCTTTCGGGAGCCGGCCCTTTGCCGTTTCCCCCGCCGGGACGGTGCCGGGCTTTCTGACGGGTCGTCCGACCGGGGAGCGGCGGACGAGGGTGCGTCCGGCCGTCCGGCACCTGGTCCGCGGTCGTGTTCCGTTCGGCGAGCGGCGGACGGACGGCGTGTCGGTGCCGTCGAGCGCCTTCGGCCCGGAGCCGCGCCCGGCCGGGGAGACCGGGTGGTCCCCGGCCGCCGCCGTCATCGGGCGGCAAGCGCGTTCACCGCCCGGATCGTCGTATTCGTGACCCCCGTACCGCCCCCGCCCGCACCGCGCTTACCATGCGCAGTCGTACGTCAGTTCTGCATCACGGCGTGCAGCCCGCGCGGCCCGCCCTGCCCGACCCGCCCGCCCCGTCCGATCCAGGAGCACGGTACTCGTGTCCATACCCCCGCCCTCCGGGCCCCAGCAGCCTCAGGACCCGTACGGGCCTCCGCAGCCGCAGGGGCCGGGCCCGTACCCGCAGCAGCCGTACGGCCCGCAGGCGCCCCAGGGGCCGTACGCGGGGGCGCCGTACGCGGTCTGGGGGCAGGGGTACCTGCCCCTCAATCGGCCCGCGCCGGTCAACGGGGTCGCGATCGCCGCGCTCGTCCTCGGCGTGCTGTGCTTCCTGCCGGCCGTCGGCCTGGTGCTCGGGATCGTCGCGCTGGTGCAGATCAGGAAGCGCGGGGAGCGCGGCTCGGGCATGGCGATCGGCGGGGCCGTGCTGTCCTCGCTCGGGCTCGCGCTGTGGGTGCTGGCGCTCGCCACGGGGGGCGCCTCCTCGTTCTGGGAGGGCTTCAAGGAGGGCGCGCGAGGCAACTCCAGCCTCTCCCTGGTCAAAGGCGACTGCTTCGACGTGCCGGGCGACTCCGTCGGCGGGGACGTCTACGACGTCGACACGGTGGACTGCGCCGGGGAGCACGAGGGCGAGGTGTTCGGCACCGTCCCGCTGACCGGCGGGAGTTACCCGGGCGACGACCGCGTGGCGGACGAGGCCGAGGACGAGTGCCACACCCTCGAGACCGAGTACACGATGGACACCTGGGCGCTGACCGAGGAGATCGACGTCTACCACCTCACGCCCACCCGTGAGAGCTGGGAGTGGGGCGACCGCCAGATCGTCTGCGTCTTCACCCACACCGACGAGCGGTCCCCGCTGACCGGCTCGCTGCGCTCCGACGCCACGACCCTGACCGCCGACCAACTGGCCTTCCTCGAGGCGATGAACGCCCTCGACGACGCGCTCTACGAGGAGCCCGAGGACTACGCCGAGGAGGACCTGGACGCCAACAGGGCCTGGGCCGGCGACGTCGCCGACGTGACCGCCGAGCAGGCCGCGGTGCTGGACGGGCACACCTGGCGAACCGGCGCCGACGAGCCCGTCGCCGCCCTGGTCGAGGAGATGGGCAAGGCGGGCAAGGAGTGGACGGCGGCATCGACCGCGGCCGACGTGGACACCTTCTACGAGCACTACGAAACCGCCTACTCGTACGTCGACGGCGCCGCGACCGTCACCGCCCGCAATGCTCTGGGGCTGGTCACCAGGCCGCCCGCGTACGAGGAGGACGGCGAGGGCGGGAGCACCGGGGAAAGCGACGGCGGCCTGGATGTGTGATCGCGTCCATAGCGGGGAGAAACCGCCTGCGTAAAGCCCCTCCCCGGGATAAGTCATCACATCGAGTGATTCTCTGGCCTTTGCTTGCACGGGACAACTGATGGTTGCCACGCTGTTGCTGTCTGTACAATCTGATGGGAGCGGCCAGTGACATTCGGTGAGCAGCCTGCGTACCTGCGGGTCGCGGGCGATCTCCGCAAGCAGATCGTCGACGGCTCGCTGCCACCGCACGCCCGCCTCCCGTCCCAGGCCCGCATCCGCGAGGAGTACGGCGTCTCCGACACCGTCGCGCTGGAGGCGCGCAAGGTGCTGATGGCGGAGGGCCTGGTCGAGGGCCGCTCCGGTTCGGGGACGTACGTGCGCGAGCGTCCGGTGCCGCGCCGGATCGCCCGCTCCGGGTACCGCCCGGAGTCCGGCGCGACCCCGTTCCGGCAGGAGCAGGCGGACGCCCGGGCGCGCGGCACCTGGCAGTCCGGCAGTGAGCAGGTGGAGGCCGGCCGGGCCGTGGCGGAGCGGCTCGGCATCAAGCCCGGCGACCGCGTGATGCGCACCAAGTACGTGTTCCGGGAGGCCGGTGAGGCGATGATGCTCTCCACCTCCTGGGAGCCCCTCGCGGTCACCGGCCGCACGCCCGTCCTGCTGCCCGAGGAGGGACCGCTCGGCGGCATGGGCGTGGTCGAGCGCATGCGCGCCATCGACGTCGTCGTGGACAACGTCACCGAGGACGTCGGCGCCCGTCCCGGCCTCGCGGAGGAACTCCTCGCCCTGGGCGGCGTGCCGGGGCACGTCGTCCTGGTCGTCCAGCGCACCTACTACGCCTCCGGCCGCGCGGTCGAGACGGCGGACGTGGTCATCCCCGCCGACCGCTACCGGGTCTCCTACCACCTGCCGGTGAGATAGCCGCCCGCCCCGTCCCGGTGTGCCGGCGGGCGCCGCCCGGGTGCGGGGTGAAGTGACGCACGCCTCTGCGGTGACAGCGCACACCCCCCTGGCAGTTGCCCCCGGAAACGGCCCGCCGCGTGGCCGTCCGCGGGCCGTCGGAATCCGGTCGTTCTCGCACGTTCCCGCAGGTCGACCGCCGGTGCCCGGCAGCGCGCCGACCGGAGACATCGCGGTGGGCGGGCGGCGCGTTCGGTCCCGTGCGCCCCCTGCGCGTTGGCTGGTTGCGTACCTGTTTGTGAAAAGCCGTATTCGCTCCGTAAAGGTTGGGCGTACGCTCGGGCATATGCGGATTGCGGTTTCCTCACAGGGCGGGACGCGGGTCGCGCCACGGACGGGATCCGACCCGGCCGGGGCGAGAAGGGGGCGTGGGGCGCGATGAACGACGGCACGGTCTCTCTGCCCTGGCTCGTCATACGCCAGGACGACAACGGCAATCGCTACCGCGTCGGCCGGTACGCGACCCGCGCCGAGGCCCAGAAGATCGCGGACAGCCTCGACAGCCGCGGCCACAAGCAGCTCTACTGGGTCGAACACATCGCCTAGCGCGGCAACGGCGCACGGAACCGACGCCCCGACCGCTCCCGTAGGCTCCCGCGCATGACGGAACGGATCGTGGTGGTCGGAGCCGCCCTCCTCGACGGCGGCCGCCTGCTCGCCGCACGCCGCAGCGCACCCCCCGAACTCTCCGGGCGCTGGGAACTGCCCGGCGGCAAGGTGGAGCCGGGCGAGCGGCCCGAGGAGGCCCTCGTCCGCGAACTGCGCGAGGAACTCGGCGTCGACGCAAGAGCCCTGGAGCGCGTCCCGGGGGAGTGGCCGCTGAGGCCGCCCTACGCCCTGCAGGTGTGGACCGCCCGTCTGGAGCCCGCCTCCGCCCCTCCCGCCCCCCTCCAGGACCACGACGGCCTGCGCTGGCTCGCGCCGGAGGAGATCTGGGACGTCGACTGGCTCGACCAGGACCTCCCGGCGGTACGGGAGGTGGCCGCGCGGCTGGGCGCCGGAGCCGGGGAGCCGCCGGAGACGGCGGCCGACCCGCGCTGATCGCCGCCGCTCCGTCGCCGCCCGCACCCCATCACCGTCACCCCATCGTCGTCACTCCCTCCCGCGCGCTCTCCTCGCACCCTCGGCGCCACCCTGCGCCGTCCTGCGCGGTACTTCGTGCCGCATAACGGGTATATCGCCATCGACGCCCCTTAATCGGATGCGGGTGTGCTTCGCCGGCCCGGGAAGTGATCGGCGTGATCGACACCGAAGGCGACTGCGCCGGGTGGACGTTCCCCGCGGAAGCCGGTGCGGTGCGCGCCGCCCGGGCCGCGGTACGGGGGCAGTTGTGCCGCTGGGGCCTCGACAGCCTCGGTGACATCGCCGCCCTGCTGGTCAGCGAGCTCGTGACGAACGCCCTGCGGCACGCCACCGGTCCCATCGGAGTCCGCCTGGTGCGGCCCGCCGGTCTCCCCGAGGTGCTGCTCGTGGAGGTCTCCGACCCGGTGCCGGACCCGCCCCGCGAGCGTGCCGCCCGGCCCGAGGACGAGAGCGGCCGCGGACTGCAACTGGTCGCCTCCTCCTCGCGCCGCTGGGGGAGCCGGCCCGGCGGCACGGGCAAGACG
Source organism: Streptomyces sp. NPDC051051 (assembly GCF_040682975.1). Taxonomy (NCBI): domain Bacteria; kingdom Bacillati; phylum Actinomycetota; class Actinomycetes; order Kitasatosporales; family Streptomycetaceae; genus Streptomyces; species Streptomyces sp. NPDC051051. Next base: position 43,202 of record NZ_JBFBCB010000036.1, on the reverse strand, counting down.
GTGTGGTTCGAACTGGCGGTCCCCGGCTGACGTACGCGCCCGCACGGATCCGGAGGCCGGGAGCGATGCCCGGACCGGGCCCGTTTCGAGGCCCGATCCGGGCCGGGAATCCGGGCTTTCGCGGTCCCGCCGGCGACCGCCCGGACACCAGTCCGGCGAACCATGCGGTCCGGGGTGGTTCGACGACGTGTCCGCTGGTTAGAAGACTGGGAGTGTTGTCGCGGGACGGTCCGAAAAAAGCCTGGACCGTGCTGTGATCGTGAACACCGTGTCGTGCGGCGCCGTAGTGCTGGATACTGCGGGCAGCCGCAACCGGTGACCGGTGCCGGGCGCGGTGAGCTGGAGGGGACGGTTCGCGTGAGCGAGATACCAGCGAAGGCCACGGAGTCCGAGGACCCGTCGGACGGCGCGAGGGCGAGGACCGCGGGTGCGCGCGCGGGCGACGCCGGACGCACCCCTGCCGACGGCGAGGGCGAGACGCCGGCCGGTGACGCGGTGTGGCAGAGCAGTCCGCCCGGCTCCATCTACGACTACATCAAGGTCGCCTCCTTCTCGATCGGCCCCGACGGACTCGTCGACCAGTGGAGTCTGCGCGCCGAGCAGATCTTCGGCATCCCCGCCGGCCGGGCCGTCGGCATGGACCCGATCGACGCGTTCATCGACGCCGGCCAGCGCGAGCGCGGCCAGCGGAAGATGGCCGAGATCCTCGACGGCCGCGAGTGGACCGGTGTCGTCCCCTTCCGGCTGCCCGCCACCGGGGACGGGGCGCGCCGCGAACAGGGCCTGGCCGAGGTGTACGTCATGCCGACGCGCACCCAGGAGGGCGAGAAGGCCGCCGTCTGCATCGTCGTCGACGTCCGCACCCTGCGCAGCATCGAGACCGACCTGGCCGCCTCGCAGGCCATATTCGGTCAATCCCCGTTCGGCTTCCTGCTGATCGACCCCGAACTGCGGGTCCGCCGGGCCAACGAGCGGTTCGCGTCCATCTTCGGCGGCACCCCCGACGACCACCGCGGCAAGGGCGTTCAGGACTATCTGCCGAGGCCCGAGGCAGAGCGGGTCAGCGCCGTGCTGCGCCGGGTGCTGGAGACCGGCGACTCCATCACGGACATGCACGTCACGGGCTTCGTGCCGGACTCCGAGGAACGCCGGCACTGGTCCATCAACCTGTACCGCGTGCACAGCGGTTCCGGCCGGCCGATCGGCGTCGCCTGGCTCGGCGTCGACATCACCGCCCGCCGCGCGGCCGCCCGCGAGGCCGCCGCCGCACGGCGCAATCTCGCCCTGCTCAACGAGGCGGGGGCCCGCATAGGGAACTCCCTCGATCTCGAGACCACCGCGCGCGAACTCCTCGACGTCGTCGTGCCCGGGTTCTGCGACCTGGCCACCGTCGACCTCTACCAGGGGCTCCTCGCCGGCGACGAGACCCCGCCCGGCCTCGCCGACGGCAGCGCCGAACTGCGCCGCGTCGCCTTCTCGTCCGCCGTGTCCGACGCGCCGTTCCCCGGCAGCGGTACGGCCGTCGCGGTCGGCGCGGTCCACCACTTCCCGTTCAACTCGCCCTGCGCGGACGCCCTGCGCACCGCACGTCCCGGGACCATCCCCGGCGAGGAGGGCGGCCTCGTGCAGTCCACCCTCGCCGTTCCGATGGTCGCGCACGACACGGTCGTGGGCCTCGCGCAGTTCTCGCGGACGAAGGGCAGCGAGCCCTTCGGGGACCGGGACCGGGACCTCGCGGTGGAACTGGCGGCGCGGGCGGCGGTCTGCATCGACAACGCGCGGCTGTACCGGCGTGAGCACGAGCGGGCCCTGATGCTCCAGCGGTCGCTGCTGCCGCCGGGCGACCCGGTCGCCTCCGGCCTGGACATCGCCTGCCGCTACCTGCCCGGCAGCGTCGCCTCGGGCCGCCCCAGCGAGGTCGGCGGCGACTGGTTCGACGTCATCGAACTCCCCGGCCACCGTACGGCGTTGGTCGTCGGGGACGTGATGGGGCGCGGACTGCGGGCGGCGGTCGCGATGGGAGAACTCCGCACCGCCGTACGGACCCTCGCCCTCCTCGACCTGGAACCGGCCGAGGTGCTCTCCGCGTTGGACGAGATCGCGCGCGGCCTCGGCGCCCCCGGCGGCGTCCAGCAGGCCACCCGCGCCGCCCGCCGGCCCCGCGAGGCCGACCTGTCCGAGGTGTACCTGGCGACCTGCGTGTACGCCGTGTACGACTCGGTGACCCGCAGGTGCACCTTCGCCAACGCGGGCCATCTGCCGCCCGTGCTGGTCGAACCCGGCGAGGCCGCGCTGATGCTCGACGTGCCGCCCGGCATGCCGCTCGGCGTCGGCGGGGAGCCCTTCGAGGAGGTCGAGGTCGAACTCCCCGAGGGCGCGCTGCTCGCCCTCTACACGGACGGACTCGTCGAATCCCGCGACCACCCCCTCGACGAGGGCCTCCAGGCCTTCGTGGGCGCCCTGACGGACCCCGCGAGCCCCCTGGAGGACGTCTGCGACCACGTCCTCAGCACCCTCGACACCCACCACGGCGAGGACGACATCGCGCTGCTGATGGCCCGCGTCCAGGGCCTGCCCGCCGAGTCCGTCGGCGACTGGACCCTGCCGCGCGAGCCGCGCAGCGTGGGCCGGGCCCGCGAGTACGCCCGCGGACAGCTGATCGGCTGGGACATGGAACCGCTGGTCGACACCGCGGAACTCCTCGTCAGCGAACTCGTGACGAACGCGCTCCGCTACGGCGAGGGCGAGATCAGACTGCGGCTGCTGCTGGACCGCACGCTGGTCTGCGAGGTGTGGGACGCGGGCCTCGTCCAGCCGCGCCGCCGTCGCGCCCGCGACACCGACGAGGGCGGCCGGGGCCTCCAGCTCGTCGGCCTGCTCTCCGCGGCCTGGGGCTCCCGCCGTACCCCCCGGGGCAAGACGGTCTGGTTCGAACTCCCGCTGCCCGGCGGCGAGACGGGCCTCGCGGACCCGGCGGAGGCGTTGCTGAGTCTGTTCTGACGGGCGGTCCCGCCGGACCGTCCCGGCGCGTCGCCCCTACCCGGGCGGTGTCGGGGGCGTTCGTCCCGCGAAGCCCGCCGGATCGGCGTTCTCCGGGTCGTCGGCGGGGAGGATGCCGCCCAGGACGGCACCGGCCGTACCGGCCGTACCGGCCGTGGGCGCCGGGCGGGCCGCGTCGGGGGCGGACGGTGGCGCGGTATACGGGTTGCCCCGGACCCGCACGTCCTGTTCGGCCAGGGCGAGGGCCTCCAGCGCCAGGGCGTCGGCCCCCGTGCCGTCGCCCGCGGCCAGCAGACGACGGGCCTCCGCGAGGCGGGTACGGGGGGCGGCGCCGACCGCCCCCCGGTGCGTCGCGACGAAGTCGTCCGCCGCGGCGGTGGCACTGCGCGCGACGAGCCGGCCGACGACCCCGGCCACGCCGGCCCGCTCCGGGGCCGACGACGGGTTCGGGGGCGCCTCGGGACGTCCTGCGCCCGGCGCCGGCTTCGGGGGCGCGTCGGGTTGTCCTCCGGCCGGCACCGGGCCCGTGGGGGCGTCGGTTCGGCCGGAGGCCGCTCGCGAGGTGGCGGTCGTGATGCGGCGGAGCATGCCGAGGGGATCGTGCGGTCGGTCCGAGGTCAGTTCCCGGCGCACGGAGGACAGGACCGCGTCGGCGTGCAGCAGGTGGGCGGAGGCCTCGTCGCCGGGGCCGGCCGTGTCCCGCAGCGGGGCCAGTCGCGCCTCCGCGTCCGTCAGCGCGGCCGGGACCAGGCCGGCCGCCTCCCGCAGTTCGGCGGCCGTCCGTTCCACCGCCTCGACGAGGACGGCGGCCTGGGCGACGGCGCCCTCGGCGGCGCGCAGGTGCCGGGCCGCCTCCCCGGGACGGCCCGAGTCGTCCGCCTGACGGGCCTGGTTGAGCCGGACGGTGGCGAACACCAGCCGGTCCTTGGCCTGTTCGACGTACCCGACGACGGACGCGCTCGCCGTGACCGCGTACGCCGCCCGCACGTCGTCGAGGACCGCCTCCGCCGCCGTCCGACCGGTCAGCTCCCGGAACCGTGCCTCCGCGACCCCCAGCGCCCCACCCACTCCCCGCTCCAGCCCCCGCAGCCGCCGGAAGCCGTCGGCCGCCGCGTCCAGCCGCCGCACCGCCTCCGCGCACCGCCCGACGATCCCGGCCCGCGCCTGCCGCCGGGCCGCCGCGTCCCGCGGTACGCCGTCGTCGTGGCGCTGCCGCATCCGGAAGGCCGCCGCCAGTTCCGTCTCGGCCTCCCGCAGGGCGTCGGTGAAGGGCGCCACCGCCTCCGGACCGAACAGCTCGCGCACGAAGCCGAGTTCGTCGCGGGCGGCGCGGACGCGGTCGTCGGCCGCGACGAGGGCCGCGCGGACCCGTTCGTCGGGTACGTCGGTCTCCGCGTGCGGGGAGGGGGTGGCGCCGCCGCCCGGGGTCGTCCGGGTGCGGGCGCGGCGGACGCGGCGCAGGTAGCCGTACCCCGCGAGGGCCCCGGCCGCGCCGACCGCGACGAGCGGCAGGACCAGGTCGGCGGTGGACGTCCCGTCCTCCGCGGTCGCGGCGGCCGGGGCGGAGACGCCGGACGCGGTGGAAGCGGCGGGGCGGGTGATCGCAACCGGAACGTCCGTTCGTGTCGTCATCCCCGGCAACACCAGCCACACGATGCCCGTCGCTCCGCCCAGCACGGCGTGCAGCACCCGCACGGACACCCGCGCACCGGCCCGCCGCGGCCGGCTCCGGAGCTTGGACGACGTCACATTCGGGAGCGTATGACCGCCCATGCGGCCACGCGACCGGGATGCACCGGGACGGGCACGTGGGGCGGGCGACACGGAGAGGGAACAGGTGACGGATCACTCGACCGGTACGGACGCGGAGGCCACGCCCGACACGGACGCGCCGACCACCGAGGCGGACAAGGCCACCGAGACCGACACGACCACCGAGACCGACACGATCACCGGGGTCGACGAGGCCGCCGAGGCGGCGGCCCTCCGCCGGCGCCGGCGGAGGCGCCGGACGGTGCGCATCGCCCTGGCCGTCCCGCTCCTCCTCCTCGTGCTCCCGGTCCTCGTCGCCCTCGCCGCCCTGCGCGTCAACTACACGGGCGACCCGGCCGACGGCACGTACACCCGCGGCAAGGACGCCCTCTGGCTCGGCCACGCCTGGGTGGACGGCCGCAAGAAGGACGCCTACGTCACCGCCCTGGCCGACCGTCTGAAGGACACCGGCATCCGCGACCTGTACGTCCACTCCGGGCCCCTGGAGCACGACGGGACGCTTCCCGGGTCGTCGTACCCGAACGCCCGTTGGTTCATCGCCGCCGTCCACCGGGAGATGCCGGAGGTCCGGGTCCAGGCCTGGCTCGGTGACGTGCTCGCCAGCGAGAGCCCGCACGGCATGCGGCTGGAGCGCACGGCGACGCGCGCGGCCGTCGTACGGTCCACGCGCGAGATCCTCGCCACCGGATTCGACGGGGTCCACTTCGACCTGGAGCCCCTGCACTCCGGCGACCGGAACTACCTGACCCTCCTCGACGCCCTGCACCGCGTCACCGCCGCCCAGGACGCGCCCCTGTCCGTCGCCGCCCACCAGATCGACCCGGTGCCCGGCTTCCACTCCTTCTGGGGCACGACCACCGGCCACCCGAAGTGGTGGTCGCAGAAGTTCTTCGGCGAGGTGGCCCGCCGCGTCGACCAGATCGCCGTCATGTCGTACGACACCATCCAGCCGCTGGAGAGCACCTACGGCGGCTACGTCGCCCAGCAGACCTCCTTGGCGTTGGAGGTCACCCCGCCCACCACCGACCTGCTGATGGGCCTGCCCTTCTACCACGAGAACCGGTTCGGCCACTGGAACCACGCCGAGACCGTCCCCGCCGGAGTCCGGGGCGTCCGCCTCGGCCTGTCCCGCACGGACGCCGACCGCGCGAACTTCGGGGTCGCGCTGTACGTGGACTTCGCGGCCGAGGAGGCGGACTGGACAGCGTACCGCGACGGGTGGGTGCGCTGACACCCGGCGCCGGCGACCGGGCCGCCGTGCCGTGGGGCGCGGCCGTCGCCGCGCCACCTGCGACGCCATCGGAGCGTCGCCCGGACGTCATGCGGCCTTCGCCTCCGGGGCCACCCGCGTTGGTTGTGCGGGGGCTGTGAGCGCCCTAGCGTCCACATCTCCCATCCCTGTAAGGGCCACACTCTGATGCGATCGCTCCTCACCCGTAAGGCCGTCCGCCGGGCCCTGCGCCCGGTGGCCGAACTCATCGACCAGCGCATCGAGCGTCAGGTGCGCCGCGCCGTCCGCGACAACGGGCGCGCCACCGCCGACGCCTCCCTCGACGCGATGCGGCACGAACTCCAGGCGCTCCGCAACCGGCAGCGCCCCCTGGAACTCTTCTTCGACGGCACCGGACGCGGCATGGCGCGCATGCCGTCCGCGACCCACCTGGACCAGCTGGTCGACGAGCTGGCCGCGGTGACCGGGAACCGGGACGAGGCCGAGCGCAGTGCCGCCCAGGCGTTCCGGCTGCTCCTCGCCCTGGAGGCGCTCGGCGTGGGCCGGATCGCCGGCGGCACGATGAACATCGTCGGCAAGCTGTCCGCGGTACCGCTGCTCGATCCGCCGAACGACGACATGCTGGAGATCGGCACCCTGTACGGGATGTTCGGCGCGGCCCTCGTCCGCATGATGGAGCGCGCCGGCCGCGACCCCCGCCTGACGATCGTCGACCCGCTCGCCGGCACGCAGTTGCAGCCGGGCGCCACCATGTCGGACGACGCCTCGGGCACCCCGGTGCGGGAGGCCGCCGTGCGCACCAACCTCTCCCTGGCGGGCGCGGCCGGCGCCGCGACCCGGATCCAGCAGGGCTTCTCCGAGGACCCCGAGGTGCGCGCCCTGGTCTCCGACCGCTCCTACGGCGTGATCGTCGTCGACGGCGACCACTCCGCCGCCGGTGTCGCGGCGGACCTGGAGTGGGCCGAGCGGATCGTCGCGCCGGGCGGCATCGTCGTGCTGGACGACTTCGGACACCCCAAGTGGCCCGGCATCAAGGAGGCGTTCGACAAGCACATGGCCGGCGACACCCGGTTCACGTTCCTCGGGAGCGTGGCGCACTCGGGGTATCTGCGGGCCTCCGTCTGACCCTGTCGGCGGGTCGTACGCGCGGGTCGTACGCGCGGGTCGTACGCGCGGGTCGTACGGGCGGGTCGTACGGGCGGCGCACGTCGAGCCCGCCGCCGCCCGTCCGCCGCTCCGGGCGCCCGACCGACCGGGGCGGGTCGTCGCGCCGGCGCCGCACCGGCCTCGGCTCGCCGTGCACGCACAGGACGTACCTCGCCTCCGTCGGCCGAGGGGCCCCGGGGGCGACGGTCATGCGCCGGCGCGCCGCGCGGCACGCCGGCCGACCCGAAGGAACACGCACCCGAGTGTCCGGGACGCTCGGGTGCGTCCCGGGCGCGTTGCGCCGCACGAGTGGGCTTCCCGGCCGCCGTCGCCGTGTCGTCGACCGCTGCCGAATCCTTTCCTCTTCAGTGGCCGCATAGATGTGATCAGCTCCATATACCGCCAGAAGTGATCATCGCGCCCGCGGCTCCCGGAGGTAAGCAGAGATGTCCCACGACGGCCCCGGACCCCGCGCGGTCATGCGCTCGGTCGCCTTCCTCACCGCGGGCGCGCTCGCGGTTTCCCTGCTGTCCGGCTGCTCCTCCGAGGACGAGGCCGTCAAGCCTCCGGCGGCCCAGGACATCGCCCCCGCCGCCCGCGACCGGATCACCGACGGCGGCACCCTGCGCTGGGCCGTGGACGCCGTACCCGAGACCTTCAACGCCTTCCAGTCGGACGCCGACGCCACCACCACCCGGGTCGCCCAGGCCGTCCTGCCGTCGATGTACCGGCTCGACGCGACCGGGCGGCCCCGGCCGAACCCGGACTTCCTGGAGTCCGCCGAGGTCGTCGACACCGAGCCCAAGCAGGTCGTCCTGTACCGGCTCGCCCAGCAGGCCGTGTGGAGCGACGGCCGCGAGATCGGCGCCGCCGACTTCGCCGCCCAGTGGCGCGCCCTGTCCGGCAAGGACAGCGCCTACTGGACCGCCCGCAACGCCGGCTACGACCGCATCGAGAAGATCGAGCGGGGCGCCAACGACCTGGAGGTCCGGGTCACCTTCGCCCGCCCCTACGCCGACTGGCGGTCGCTGTTCTCCCCGCTGTACCCGAAGGACGTCATGGGCACCCCCGACGCCTTCAACGACGGGGCGCGGCGCAAGCTGAAGGTCACCGCCGGGCCGTTCGCCGTCAAGGAGGTCGACCGCGAGAACGACCGGATCCGGCTCACCCGCAACCCGCGCTGGTGGGGCCGGCCCGCCAAGCTCACCGAGATCGAGCTGACCGCCGTACCGCACGACGAGCGGGCCGCCCGGCTCGCCGACGGCGATCTCGACCTGGCCGAGATCGACCCGGCCGCCGCCCGCGCCATCGACAGCGCGACGGGCGCCGCCGGACCGCTCTCGGGGCCCGGCACCGGCCGCACCGCGGCGAAGGCACTGCGCTCCCGGGCCGTCGCCGACGGCGCCGACGAGGACGCGTCCGACGAGGAGGTCCACGCCCGCGAGAAGCTCCGCGGGGCCGTCGCCGCCCGGGAACGGCAGCGGAAGGAGCTGCGCGACTACGAGGTGCGCAGGTCGCTGGAGCCCGCCTACACACAGCTGGCCCTCAACGGCGCCGACGGGCCCCTCGCCGACGAGCGGGTGCGCCGGGCGGTGGCCAGGGCGATCGACCGCAAGGAGCTGGCGAAGGTGGTGCTGAAGCCGCTCGGCCTGCCCGCCGAGCCGGTCGGCAGCCACCTGGCGCTCGCCGGGCAGGCCGCGTACGCCGACAACAGCGGCACCCTCGGCGGCCAGGACACCGAGGAGGCGCAGGCGCTGCTCGCGGACGCCGGCTGGGTGGCCGGCGGCCCGGTCGACAAGGGGGAGAAGGGCGAGAAGGCCGCCGGGTCCGAGGGCGAGAAGAAGTCGGGGGGCGGCAAGGAGTCCGACCGCGACGACAAGTCCGAGGGCGGCGACGAGGGCACGTACATCGTCGGTCAGGACGGCAAGGCGCCCGCGGACCACCGCCGCGACCACGAGGACCACGGCAGGCGGCCCGTCCAGGACGGCAAGCAGTACCTCAACCGGCCCGGCGTGCCCGGTGCCTACGCCCCCGGGGGCACCGCCGCCCCGGCCGGTGCCGCGCGCGAGACGCTGGCCAAGGACGGCAAGGCGCTCACCCTGCGGTTCGTGCTGCCGACCGGCCCCGGCGCGGAGTCCCTGCACCTGGTGGCCGGGCGGATCACGCGGATGCTGGAGAAGGTGGGCATCCGCACCGAGACCACCAAGGTCTCCGACGAGAGCTACTTCAAGGACCACATCGCCTCCGGCGAGTACGACCTGGCCCTGTACTCCTGGCCCGCCTCCGTCTTCCCGGCCACCGACGCCCGCCCGATCTACGCCAAGCCGGTGCCGGGCGCCGACGGGTCGCTGAGGGTCGAGCAGAACTACACGAGGATCGGCACCGACCAGATCGATCAACTGTTCGACCAGGCGGTCTCGACCCTGGACGAGAAGGAGGGCCGGTCCCTGATCCGCAAGGCCGACGCCCGCATCTGGGCGGCTGCCGGATCGATTCCCCTCTACCAGCGCCCCCAGCTCACGGCCGTACGGAAGACCGTGGTCAACGCCGGTGCCTTCGGCTTCCAGACCCCCGTCTACGAGGACATGGGCTTCCTGAAGAAGGGCGCGAAGGTCTCCGCGAGCCCTTCGCAGAAGTGAGCGCGCGGTGATCGCCGGATGAACCGTTCGGCCCTGCGGAGGCCGTCCCCCGCCGAGCCACGTACGATGGGGTGAGGCCGTGGCGTGTCAAGCCCGGCAGGGCCCGCGTAACACAGACGTACGCAGCAGGGCCGCCCTCACACTCCGGGAGATCGCCGCTTTATGGCCACGCGCCACGACATTCGCAACGTAGCCATCGTCGCCCACGTCGACCACGGCAAGACGACTCTGGTCGACGCCATGCTCAAGCAGGCCGGCGCCTTCGCCGCGCACGCCGCAGAGTCGCTCGACGACCGCATGATGGACTCGAACGACCTGGAGCGTGAGAAGGGCATCACGATCCTCGCCAAGAACACGGCGGTGAAGTACCACCCCAAGGACGGGGGGGACGTCGTGACCATCAACATCATCGACACCCCCGGTCACGCCGACTTCGGCGGTGAGGTCGAGCGTGGTCTGTCGATGGTCGACGCCGTCGTCCTGCTGGTGGACGCCTCCGAGGGCCCGCTGCCGCAGACCCGCTTCGTGCTCCGCAAGGCCCTCCAGGCCCGCCTGCCCGTCATCCTGTGCATCAACAAGACGGACCGCCCCGACTCGCGCATCGACGAGGTCGTCAACGAGGCCTACGACCTCTTCCTCGACCTCGACGCCGACGAGGACCAGATCGAGTTCCCGATCGTCTACGCCTGCGCGCGGGACGGCGTCGCCTCGCTGACCAAGCCGGAGGACGGCACGGTCCCGAAGGACAGCGACAACCTGGAGCCGTTCTTCACCACGATCCTGTCGCACGTCCCGGCTCCGGAGTACGACGAGGAGGCTCCGCTCCAGGCGCACGTCACCAACCTGGACGCCGACAACTTCCTCGGCCGCATCGCGCTGCTGCGCGTCGAGCAGGGCGAGCTGCGCAAGGGCCAGACCGTCACCTGGATCAAGCGTGACGGCACGATGGCCAACGTGCGCATCACCGAGCTGCTGATGACCGAGGCGCTCACCCGCAAGCCCGCCGAGAAGGCCGGCCCGGGCGACATCTGCGCCGTCGCCGGCATCGCGGACATCATGATCGGCGAGACCCTCGCCGACCCCGAGAACCCGGTCGCGCTGCCGCTCATCACGGTCGACGAGCCGGCCATCTCGATGACCATCGGCACCAACACCTCGCCGCTGGTCGGCCGTGGCGGCACCGGCAAGGGCGCCGACAACAAGGCCGCGGTCAAGGACCGCAAGGTGACCGCCCGTCAGGTCAAGGACCGCCTCGACCGCGAGCTGATCGGTAACGTCAGCCTCCGCGTCCTGGACACCGAGCGCCCCGACGCCTGGGAGGTGCAGGGCCGCGGCGAGCTGGCGCTGGCCATCCTGGTCGAGCAGATGCGCCGCGAGGGCTTCGAGCTGACCATCGGCAAGCCGCAGGTCGTCACCAAGCTCGTCGACGGCAAGGTCTACGAGCCGGTCGAGCGCATGACGATCGACGTGCCCGAGGAGCACATGGGCGCCGTCACGCAGCTCATGGGCGTCCGCAAGGGCCGGATGGACAACATGTCCAACCACGGCTCCGGCTGGGTCCGCATGGAGTTCGTGGTCCCCTCCCGCGGCCTCATCGGCTTCCGCACCGAGTTCCTGACGGGCACGCGCGGCACGGGCATCGCCCACTCCATCCACGAGGGCCACGAGCCGTGGTTCGGCACGCTGACGACCCGTAACAACGGCTCGCTGGTCGCCGACCGCGCCGGTGCCGTCACCGCGTTCGCGATGACGAACCTCCAGGAGCGCGGCGTGCTGTTCACCGAGCCCGGTACCGAGGTGTACGAGGGCATGATCGTCGGCGAGAACTCGCGCGCCGACGACATGGACGTGAACATCACGAAGGAGAAGAAGCTCACGAACATGCGGTCCTCCTCGGCCGACTCGTTCGAGGCGATCGTGCCGCCGCGCAAGCTGTCGCTGGAGCAGTCGTTGGAGTTCTGCCGCGACGACGAGTGCGTCGAGGTGACCCCGGAGGCGGTTCGCATCCGCAAGGTCGTGCTCGACCAGCGCGACCGCGCCCGCACCGCGAGCCGCGCCAAGCACGGCTGACGTTCCTGACGCCGAAGTCCCGGACCTCCTCGGCGGAGGGCCGGGACTTCGGCGTGCCCGCGCGGCGGGGCGGGATGGGGTGCGGCGGGGTGGGGTGCCGGCTTCCGCGAGGCCGGAGGGGTGTCCGCGAGGGTGCGCCGGAACGCGCGGCGGGAAGCCTGTGAGCCCGCTGTCCGCGTCACAGGAGTGGCCGTCCGTTTATCGGTTAACCAGCCAACGCGTTTCGGACATGTAAACAAAAAATAGTCAATGTATGTCCGAAATGACCGTTCATTGTCTCACCTGTCAAGCGCGCGCAGGTGTCGATCTTTGCAATTTTTCCTCAAAATATCGGCGGTAGGGAGATCCCTATGTCATTCGCCCTTGACGCGCGTTGAACACTTTGGCGAAAGTTCCCCCAAACCACAGAACCTGCCGGTATCTGTGCTGCGCTCAACTCTCCAACCCCCCGGGGGAAGTACTCACATGACCAGTCCAGCCAAGGCTGAAGGCTCCGGGCCCGCGATCGCCTTGGACCCCCAGCTCGAGTCGACACCTGAGCCCGACAAGGGTGAGGCGAAGCTGGAGGGTCGTTCTCCCGGCCAGTTGATGTGGCAGCGCTTCAAGCGTGACCGTACCGGTGTCGTCTCCGCGTGCGTAGTGATTTTCTTCTTCGCCGTGTCCGCGCTCGCCCCGGTCGTCTCCAAGCTGTACGGCAAGGACCCGTACACGCTGTACGCGCAGGAGCCGGACTACCCCTTCCTGCTCGACGACTTCGCCATGCCGACCGGTTCCTTCGGCGGCATGTCGGGAGATTTCTGGTTCGGTGTCGAACCCCGGCTCGGCCGTGACGTGATGACCATGCTGCTGTACGGCATGCGCACCTCGCTGTACATGGCGGTGATCGTGACGGTGGCCAGCGTCGTCACCGGCGTGCTCATCGGCATGGTGGGCGGCTACTTCGGCGGCAGGGTCGACTACTGGACGGGCCGGGTCACCGACTTCTTCCTCGCGTTCCCGAGCCAGCTGTTCTTCATCGCCTTCATGCCCGTCGTCACGGCGATGTTCGTTTCCCCGCGGGACGAGACCCCCACCTACCTGCGGGCCGTCGCCATCATCCTCGTGATGTGGTTCCTCGGCTGGATGGGCATCGCCCGTCTGGTGCGCAGCTCCGTGCTCTCCCTGCGGGAGCGCGAGTTCGTCGAGGCCGCCAAGGTGTCGGGCGCCTCTCCCTGGCGCATCGTGCGCAAGGAGATCCTGCCCAACATCGTCACGCCGATCCTGGTGCAGGGCACCTACCTTCTGCCGAGCACGATCCTCTCCATCGCCTTCCTCTCGTACGTCGGTGTCGGCTTCGTCGAGCCGACGCCGGACTGGGGCCGTATGTTCGCCATCGGTTCCAAGGTCTACGAGCAGGACCCCATGTTCATGGTCTTCCCGGGCGTGGCGATGGTGGTCTTCGTGCTGGCGTTCAACCTTCTCGGAGACTCCGTCCGGGACGCATTCGACCCCAAGACCGGACGCTGATCCGTCCGTTGGTGGTGGGGGGACTGCCACCCCCGATCCGGGCCTCCCGGACCGTCAGGCAGTACTCGTGGACAACTATCGACAGGCAGGTGCATCGGGATGATGACGCCCATCAGAACGCGCCAGGCGCGCGCCATAGCCGTGGCCCTCGTGGCCGGATCGCTGGTCCTGACCGGCTGCTCCGACAACGGAAAGAACAACGCCAAGGACACGTCCAAGTCCAAGGACGACGCCGCCGCGCAGTCGAAGCCTGTCGCCTACGGTGACGCGAAGGCCTCCACGGGTCCGGCCGAGGAAGTGGCCGGGGCGAAGCCCGGCGGCACGATCAACGTGTACATGCAGTCGGACCTGAGCCACATGGACCCGGGTCAGATCTACGTGAGCGACGCCGGCCAGTTCGCCAACCTGATCCACCGCGGTCTGACGAACTACGAGGAGGACGACAAGGGCAACCTGACGGTCGTCGGTGACATCGCCACCGACTCCGGCAAGTCCACCGACGGCGGCAAGACCTGGACGTACACCCTCAAGGACGGCGTCAAGGACGACCAGGGCAACGTGATCACGTCCGCCGACGTCCGCCACACCGTCGAGCGGCTGTACTCGAAGGTCATCTTCGACGGCCCGACCTACCTCCAGAACTGGCTGTCGGGTGCGGACTACCGCAAGGCGCTGCCGGACGGCCCGTACAAGGGCAAGCACCTACCGGACACCGTCCTGGAGACCCCGGACGCGAAGACGGTCGTCTTCCACTTCGACAAGCCGCGCCCGGACCTCCCGCAGGCCCTGGCCATGGCCGGTTACGGCATCGTGCCGGCGAAGCGGGACACGAAGGAGGGCTACGACAAGGCCCCCGCCTCGCTCGGCCCGTACAAGATCTCCGACTACAAGTCCGGCAAGTCGCTGACCCTGGTCAAGAACGACCAGTGGGACCCGAAGACGGACTCGGTGCGCCACCAGTACGTCAACGGCTACAACTTCACCACCACGATCGACCAGGCCAGCCAGACCAAGCGTCTGATCGCCGACCAGGGCGACGCCAAGAACGCCATCCAGTTCACGGACTCGGTGGATCCGGCCCAGCTCTCCACGGTCATCGGCAACGCCGCCGCCAAGAAGCGCACGATCCAGGGCTACCAGCCCTACGTGTGGCAGATGTCCTTCAACCTGGACCGGATGAAGGACAAGAAGGTCCGCGACGCGATCGCCTACGCTCTCCCGAGCCAGGCCATGGTCCAGGCGGACGGTGGCCGCTACGGCGGCGAGGTCGCCGGCGGTCTGATGGCCCCGACCCTGCCGGGCTTCGACCCGAGCTACGACCCGTTCGGCAAGCTGAAGAAGCCGAACGGTGACCCGGCGAAGGCGAAGGAGCTGCTGAAGGAGGCGGGTGTCAAGGAGGGCACGAAGCTCACCTACGCCTACTCCAACAGCCCCCGCGGCCAGGCCCAGATGGTCATCGTCAAGGACGCCCTGAACAAGATCGGCTTCAACGTCCAGGCCAAGGAGATCGACCGCGCCTCGTTCTACGAGCAGATCGGCAAGCTGGCCAACCCGTACGACCTGTACATGACCGGCTGGGGCCAGGACTGGTCCTCCCCGTCCACCGTCATCACCCCGGTCTATGACGGCACCCAGGTCGCCGACGGCGCCTCGAACTACTCGCACATCAAGGACCCCGAGGTCGACGCCCTCATCCAGAAGGCGCTGACCGAGCAGCCGGCCGAGGCCGCCAAGACCTGGGAGAAGGCCCACCACCTCATCGTGGAGAAGGTCAACCCGGCCGCCCCGGTGTACTACTCCAAGCAGATCCAGCTCTTCGGTTCGAACATCGGCGGTGCCCGCTACAGCACCGAGTCGAGCTACATCGACATCAACGACCTGTTCCTGAAGCAGCCGTAACCGGTCAGCTCGGCTGACCCGCGGGGGTGCGCGCCAGGCGGAGCGCACCCCCGCGGTCGGTACCCCTCAGACCGCCGCTTTTCGAAGAGAGCATCTATCCGCCATGCTTCAGTTCCTTCTCCGCAGGCTGACCGGCGCCGTCGTGATCCTGTTCCTGATCGGCGCCTTCACCTTCTTCCTGTTCTACACAATCCCCCAGGACTTCGCCGAACTGTCCTGCGGCAAGAACTGCACCCCCGAGAACATCGCCGTGATCCGCGAGAACCTCGGTCTGGACAAGCCCATCACCGCGCAGTTCTGGGACTTCATGGTGGGCATCGTGACCGGCCGGGACTTCCCGCAGGGGCACTGCCCCGCGCCGTGCCTGGGTGTCTCCTTCAGCAGCGGTGACTTCGTCTGGGACTCCATCATGGACCGCTTCCCGCTGACGCTGTCGCTGACCGTCGGCGGCCTGGTGATCTTCCTGCTGTTCGGTCTCGGTACGGGTCTGCTCGCCGCCTGGAAGCGCGGCACGGTCGTCGACAAGGTCGTCAGCGGCGCGTCCATGGTGCTGAGCTCGTTCCAGATCTACTTCCTCGGCCCGATCGTCCTCGGCTTCCTCGTCTACAGCACGGGCTGGATGGACAACCCCAGGTACGTGCCGTTCACGGACAACCCGGGCAACTGGTTCCTGGGCATGCTGATCCCCTGGCTCGTGATGTCCACGATCTTCACGGCGCAGTACACGCGTATGGCGCGTTCCACGATGATCGAGCAGTTGCAGGAGGAGCACGTCCGCACAGCCCGGGCGAAGGGCATGAAGCGCGGATACGTCTTCTTCCGCTACGCCTGGCGCGGGTCGCTGATCCCGATCGTCACCATCATCGGTATGGACCTCAGCGGGCTCCTCGCGGGCGCGGTGGTCACCGAGTTCACCTTCGACCTGGCCGGCATCGGCCGTCTCGCGGTCGAGTCCTCGCTGACCAAGGACCTGCCCCTCACGATGGGCGTCATGCTGTTCGGGGCGTTCTTCATCCTCGTCCTGAACATCATCGTGGACCTCGCCTACGCCTACATCGACCCGCGCGTGCGCCTCGCCTAGGAGAAATACCGTGACCACACTGACCAAGTCCGAAGGCGCCCAGGCTCCGACCGGGCCCGAGGCCTTCCTGTCGGTCCGTGATCTGCGGGTGCGGTTCTCCACCGAGGACGGCATCGTCAAGGCGGTCGACGGGCTCTCCTTCGACGTCGAGCGGGGAAAGACCCTCGGCATCGTGGGCGAGTCCGGCTCGGGCAAGTCCGTGACCAACCTGACCGTCCTCGGTCTGCACAACCCCATGAGCTCCACCGTCGAGGGCGAGATCGTCCTGGACGGCAAGGAGCTGGTGACGGCGACCGAGCGGGAGATGGAGAAGCTGCGCGGCAACAAGGTCGCGATGATCTTCCAGGACCCGCTCACCGCGCTCTCGCCGTACTACACGGTGGGCCGGCAGATCGCCGAGCCGTTCATGAAGCACATGGGCGCCTCCAAGAAGGAGGCGAAGGACCGGGCCGTGGAGATGCTGACCAAGGTCGGCATCCCGCAGCCCAAGACGCGCGTCGACGACTATCCGCACCAGTTCTCCGGTGGTATGCGCCAGCGCGCGATGATCGCCATGGCGCTGGTCTGCAACCCCGACCTGCTGATCGCCGACGAGCCGACCACCGCCCTGGACGTCACCGTGCAGGCGCAGATCCTCGACCTGCTCAAGGACCTCCAGCAGGAGTTCGGTTCGGCGATCATCTTCATCACCCACGACCTCGGCGTCATCTCGCACATGGCCGACGACCTGCTGGTGATGTACTCGGGCCGGGCGGTCGAGCGCGGCAGCGTCCGTGAGGTGCTGCGCAACCCGCAGCACCCGTACACCTGGGGGCTGCTGAGCTCGATGCCGCGTCTGGGCGGTGACACCTCGGAGGCGCTCACGCCGATCCCCGGCAACCCGCCCAGCCTGCTCAACCCGCCCTCGGGCTGCCCCTTCCACCCGCGCTGCGCCTTCCGGTCCGAGGTGCCCGGCACCGCGTGCTCGGACGAGCGTCCGCTGCTGGGCGAAGGACGCGCGGCCGCCTGTCACCTGACGGCCGAGCAGAAGCAGTCCATCTTCATCGACAAGATCCAGCCCCGGCTGCGCTAGGGAGAACCGAGACATGAGCGACAACCTCACCCTCCCCACACAGCAGGGACCGACCGACACGCCGTCCGCCGAGACGCTGCTGCAGGTCGAGGGTCTGACCAAGCACTTCCCGATCTACGGCGGCTTCCCGATCAAGCGCAAGGTCGGCGCGGTCCAGGCCGTCGACGGGGTCGACCTGACCGTCGGCGTCGGCGAGAGCGTCGGCCTGGTCGGCGAGTCGGGCTGCGGCAAGTCGACCACGGGCCGGCTCATCACCCGGCTGCTGGAACCGACCGGCGGGAAGATCACGTACGCCGGGCAGGACATCACGCACGCCTCCCGGCGGCAGATCGCGCCCGTGCGGTCCGAGATCCAGATGATCTTCCAGGACCCGTACTCCTCGCTGAACCCGCGGCAGACCGTCGGCACGATCATCAAGTCGCCGATGGAGGTCAACGGGATCAACCCGCCGGGAGGCCGGGAGAAGAAGGTCCGGGAGCTGCTGGAGCTGGTCGGCCTCAACCCCGAGCACTACAACCGCTTCCCGCACGAGTTCTCCGGCGGTCAGCGGCAGCGCATCGGGGTGGCCCGCGCGCTCTCCCTGAACCCGAAGCTGATCGTCGCCGACGAGCCGGTCTCGGCGCTGGACGTGTCGATCCAGGCGCAGGTGGTCAACCTGCTGCAGAAGGTCCAGGAGGAGATGGGCATCGCCTTCCTCTTCATCGCCCACGACCTGGCGGTCGTGCGCCACTTCTCGCAGCGCCTCGCGGTGATGTACCTCGGCAAGATCGTCGAGGTCGGCGACCGCGACTCCCTCTACAACCGGCCCCGGCACCCGTACACCCACGCCCTCCTCTCCGCCGTCCCCGAGGTCGAGATCGAGGACGAGGGTCCCGCCCGGGAGCGGATCCGGCTCTCCGGTGACGTGCCCTCGCCGATCCACCCGCCGTCCGGCTGCCGCTTCCGCACCCGTTGCTGGAAGGCGCAGGACAAGTGCGCGACGGAGGAGCCGCCGCTGGTCCAGCTCTCCGGCAACCGGGCCGGCCACCTGACGGCCTGCCACTTCCCGGAGGACCCGACCACCGAGGCCCGCGACGAGGACGTCGTCCTCGACCCGGCGCTCAAGGCGCTGGAGGAATCGGCCGCCAAGGAGTAGCTCCGCCACGCGCGTCGAGACACCGACAGGGGGTGGGAGCCCGCGCTCCCGCCCCCGACGCGTACCCGGCCCGCCTCGCGCGATGCCACCCGGCTGCACCTCCCGGTGCGCCGTCCGGACAGGTGGGTGCCGGGCCCGTCGTGCCGGAACTCCTGGAAGGCCGCGGAGTGCGGCACCTGCCGTCCCGGCTGACAGGCGGCGGGGGTACGGCAGGCGGTGCCGGACGAGACGGGTGGCCGTCGCTGCCCGGCCAGGACCCGGCAGGGCCCGCAACCGTTCGAGAGCGGGTCGCCTGCTCGACGCCGAGGTCGACGACCGTGGCCGCCCGGGCGCCCGGCCCGCTCGGGCGCACCGCCGCCAGGTGGCAGGCGCCACGGTGTTCCCGCCGTACGGGGATCCGCGGCACGGGGCCGTACCGACGGGCGGCCCGTCGCGCTGCCGGAACCGGCGACGCACAGCCTCGCCGGGCCGCCGTCGACCACGGACAGGCCGTCCTGCACGCCTGCCGCCAGGCGGCTTCACACCCGCGACGCGCTGCGTCACCGCCGGCATCGCCGCCCGGCTCACCCTCGTACGGGCCGGGCTCGCCACCGCGCCCGCCCTCCGGACCGCCGTCGACCCGGACACGCCCGGCACATTCGCACGGCGCCCCTCCACGACCGCCCGATCCCGCGCCCGCTGTTCGCCGCGGCACGTCACACCGAGACCGCGAACCCGGCGACCACGGCCGTCGTCGCGGCGCTGCGCACGGCCGCGCGGCAGAACCGCACCCCGCGCCTCCCGTCGGCCCAGGACGCGCCGCCGAGCGGTCGCGGGAAGCGGCGCTCGTACCGCTCGACGCGGCGGGTGCCACGGGCCGGTTCGAACGCCGGGGACCTTCTGCGGGAGAGTGGCGACGGGACCCGCGGTTCCCGGGGGTTCGGCACCCGGACGGGTGGCACCCGTGTGCGTTATGCACCTTTTGCGTTGATATTTGCTGATAAGGAATCAGTAGGTCGATGCGGACGTCGACACCGACGGCACAGCGCTCAGGTGAGGCGCGGTCAAGAGGAGGCATCCATGCGTGGAGCCACGCACGCCAAGTGGGCCGCATGCGCGGCGGCCGCGGCCCTCACGGCGACGGCCTGCGGGGGCGGGGGCGACAGCGGGGGCGACACCGGCGCGGTGCTCAGCTCCTCGTGGGGTGACCCGCAGAACCCGCTGGAGCCGGCCAACACCAACGAGGTGCAGGGCGGCAAGGTCCTCGACATGATCTTCCGGAGCCTGAAGAAGTACGACCCGGAGACCGGCAAGGCCGAGGACATGCTCGCCGAGAAGATCGAGACCTCGGACTCGCAGAACTTCACCGTCACGATCAAGGACGGCTGGACCTTCAGCAACGGCGAGAAGGTCACCGCCAGGTCCTTCGTGGACGCCTGGAACTACGGCGCCGGCCTGAAGAACAACCAGAAGAACGCCTACTTCTTCGGCTACATCGAGGGCTACGACAAGACGCACCCCGAGGACGGGAGCAAGCAGACCGCCGAGACCCTCTCGGGGCTGAAGGTCGTCGACGACAAGACCTTCACCGTCAAGCTCAACCAGAAGTTCTCGACCTTCCCCGACGTCCTCGGCTACCCCGCCTACGCACCCCTGCCCCAGGCCTTCTTCACCGACCACGCCGGCTGGCTGGCCAAGCCGGTCGGCAACGGGCCCTACGCCGTCGACTCCTACACCAAGGGCTCCCAGATGAGCCTGCGCAAGTGGGCGGACTACCCCGGCGACGACGCGGCGGAGAACGGCGGCGTGGACCTGAAGGTCTACACCGACAACAACACCGCCTACACCGACCTGCTGGCCGGCAACCTCGACCTGGTCGACGACGTGCCGGCGGCCCAGCTCAAGAACGTCAAGAACGACCTGGGCGACCGCTACCTCAACACCCCCGCCGGCATCCTCCAGACCCTCGCCTTCCCGTTCTACGACCCGAAGTGGAACAAGAGCGGCTCGGACAAGGTCCGCACCGGCCTGTCCCGGGCCATCGACCGCGAGCAGATCACCGAGACGATCTTCCAGAAGACCCGCACCCCCGCCACCGACTGGACCTCCCCGGTGCTCGGCGCGGACGGCGGCTTCAAGGAAGGCCTGTGCGGGGACGCCTGCGACTACGACCCGGCCGAGGCCAAGAAGCTCATCCAGGAGGGCGGCGGCCTCCCCGGCGGCCAGGTCAAGATCACCTACAACGCGGACACCGGCTCCCACAAGCAGTGGGTCGACGCCGTCTGCAACTCCATCAACAACGCCCTCGGCAACGAGAAGGCCTGCGTCGGCAACCCCGTCGGCACCTTCGCCGACTTCCGCAGCCAGATCGGCGACCGGAAGATGGCCGGCCCGTTCCGGGCGGGCTGGCAGATGGACTACCCGCTCATCCAGAACTTCCTCCAGCCGCTCTACTACACCAACGCCTCCTCCAACGACGGCAAGTGGTCGAACAAGGAGTTCGACGACCTCGTGAACAAGGCCAACGCCGAGACCGACACCGCCAAGGCCGTCGAGACGTTCCAGCAGGCCGAGGAGGTCGTCCGGGACAACATGGCCGCCATCCCGCTCTGGTACCAGAACGGCAGCGCCGGCTACTCGGAGCGCCTCTCGGGCGTCAAGCTCAACCCGTTCTCCGTCCCGGTCTACAACGAGATCAAGGTCAGCTGACCCGCCATGGGGCGGTACGTGATCCGGCGCCTCCTCCAGATGATCCCGGTGTTCATCGGGGCCACGCTGCTGATCTTCCTGATGGTCAACGTGATGGGCGACCCCATCGCGGGCCTCTGCGGCGACCGGCAGTGCGACCCCGCCACCGCCGCCCAGCTGAAGAAGGAGTTCGGCCTCGACAAGCCGGTCTGGCAGCAGTACCTGACCTACTTGGGCAACATCTTCACCGGTGACTTCGGGACGGCGTTCAACGGCCAGCCGGTCACCGAGCTGATGGCCTCGGCGTTCCCCGTCACCATCCGGCTGACGATCGTCGCGATCCTCTTCGAGATCGTCATCGGCATCACCCTCGGAGTCGTCACCGGCCTGCGCCGCGGCCGCCCCGTCGACACCGGCGTCCTGCTCGGCACCCTCGTCGTGATCTCCGTCCCCACCTTCGTCACCGGCCTGCTGCTCCAGCTGCTGCTCGGCGTCGAGTGGGGCTGGATCAAACCGTCGGTGTCACCGGACGCCGCGTTCGGCGAGCTGATCGTGCCGGGCCTGGTGCTGGCGAGCGTCTCCCTGGCCTACGTCACCCGCCTGACCCGCACCTCCATCGCGGAGAACAAGCGGTCAGACTACGTCCGTACGGCCGTCGCCAAGGGCCTGCCCAGGCGCCGCGTCGTGACCCGCCACCTGCTGCGCAACTCGCTCATCCCGGTCGTCACCTTCATCGGCACCGACATCGGCGCCCTGATGGGCGGCGCGATCGTCACCGAGCGCATCTTCAACATCCACGGCGTCGGCTTCCAGCTCTACCAGGGCATCCTCCGCCAGAACACCCAGACCGTCGTCGGCTTCGTGACCGTCCTCGTCCTGGTCTTCCTGGTGGCCAACCTGCTCGTCGACCTCCTGTACGCCGTACTCGACCCGAGGATCCGCTATGCCTGAACCGATGCCGCCGGAGCCCCGCCCTCCCTCCGGCGGGGGCCGCGTCCCGGAGGAGGACGGCGCCGTCGCCGCGACGGGCATGGGCGGCGCGATGGACCTCGCCACCTCCGAGGGCGAGACCCTGGAGAAGGCGCCCGGCCCGGACGGCACCGGCCCCGGCGAGAAGGCGCGTTCCCTGTGGTCCGACGCCTGGCGCGACCTGCGCCGCAACCCGGTCTTCATCATCTCCGCCCTGGTCATCCTCTTCCTGGTCTTCATCTCCCTGTGGCCCTCGGCGATCGCCTCCGGCTCCCCCCTCACGTGCGACCTCGCCAAGGCCCAGGAGGGCTCCCAGCAGGGCGCCCCGTTCGGCTACGACGGCCAGGGCTGCAACGTGTACACCCGCACCGTCTACGGCGCCCGTACGTCCGTCACGGTCGGCGTCCTGGCCACGCTCGGCGTCGCCCTGTTCGGCAGCGTCCTGGGCGGGCTCGCCGGCTTCTTCGGCGGGACGTGGGACTCCGTCCTGTCCCGGATCACCGACGTCTTCTTCGCGATCCCGGTCGTCCTCGGCGGCCTGGTGCTGCTCTCCGTGGTGACCAGCAACACCGTCTGGCCCGTCATCGGGTTCATGGTGCTGCTCGGCTGGCCGCAGATCTCCCGCATCGCCCGCGGCTCGGTCATCACCGCCAAGCAGAACGACTACGTCCAGGCCGCGCGGGCGCTCGGCGCCTCCAACTCCCGCATGCTGCTGCGGCACATCACGCCCAACGCCGTCGCCCCCGTGATCGTCGTGGCCACCATCGCGCTCGGCACGTACATCGCCCTGGAGGCCACCCTGTCCTACCTCGGCGTCGGCCTGAAGCCGCCGACCGTCTCCTGGGGCATCGACATCTCCGCCGCCTCGCCGTACATCCGCAACGCGCCGCACGCGCTGCTGTGGCCCTCCGGCGCCCTGGCGCTCACCGTGCTGGCGTTCATCATGCTCGGCGACGCGGTGCGCGACGCCCTCGACCCGAAGCTGAGGTGACGTCCCGATGCTGCTCGAAGTGCGCGACCTGCACGTGGAGTTCCGCACCCGCGACGGGATCGCCAAGGCCGTCAACGGCGTCACCTACGGCGTCGACGCGGGCGAGACCCTCGCCGTGCTGGGGGAGTCCGGCTCCGGCAAGTCCGTCACCGCCCAGGCCGTCATGGGCATCCTGGACGTCCCGCCCGGCCGGATCACCGGAGGGGAGATCCTCTTCCAGGACCGGGACCTGCTGACCCTCAAGGAGGAGGAGCGCCGCAAGGTCCGGGGCGCCGGGATGGCGATGATCTTCCAGGACGCGCTGTCCTCGCTCAACCCCGTGCTCCCCGTGGGCGACCAGCTCGGCGAGATGTTCGTCGTGCACCGCGGCATGTCGAGGAAGGACGCCCGCGCCAAGGCCGTCGAGCTGATGGACCGGGTCCGCATCCCGGCGGCGAAGGAACGGGTCCGGCAGTACCCGCACCAGTTCTCCGGCGGCATGCGCCAGCGCATCATGATCGCGATGGCGATGGCCCTGGAACCCGCGCTGATCATCGCGGACGAGCCGACCACCGCGCTCGACGTCACCGTCCAGGCCCAGGTCATGGACCTGCTCGCGGAGCTGCAGCGCGAGCTGCGCATGGGGCTCATCCTGATCACCCACGACCTCGGCGTGGTCGCCGACGTCGCCGACCGCATCGCCGTGATGTACGCGGGCCGGATCGTGGAGTCGGCGCCCGTCCACGACATCTACAAGGCGCCCGCCCACCCCTACACCCGCGGCCTGCTCGACTCCATCCCGCGCCTGGACCAGAAGGGCCGGGAGCTGTACGCCATCAAGGGCCTGCCGCCCAACCTCATGCACATCCCGCCGGGCTGCGCCTTCCACCCGCGCTGCCCGATGGCCCAGGACGTGTGCCGCACCGACGAGCCGCCGCTGTACGAGGTGGACGAGGAGCGCGGCAGCGCCTGCCACTTCTGGAGGGAGTGCCTGCATGGCCAGTACCCCGGCTGACACGACCGCCCCGGTCCCCGCGGCGGCCGAGCCGATCCTCGAGGTGACCGGGCTCGTCAAGCACTACCCGCTCACCCGGGGCATCCTCTTCAAGAAGCAGGTCGGCGCGGTCAAGGCCGTCGACGGCGTCGACTTCACCCTCCGCCGCGGCGAGACCCTCGGCATCGTGGGGGAGTCCGGCTGCGGCAAGTCCACGGTCGCCAAGATGCTGGTCAACCTGGAGAGGCCGACGGGCGGGACGATCCGCTACAAGGGCGACGACATCACCAAACTGTCGGGGAAGGCCCTGCGGGCGGTCCGCCGCAACATCCAGATGGTCTTCCAGGACCCGTACACCTCCCTCAACCCCCGCATGACGGTGGGCGACATCATCGGGGAGCCGTACGAGATCCATCCCGAGGTGGCGCCCAAGGGCGATCGGCGCAGGAAGGTCCAGGACCTGCTGGACGTGGTCGGCCTCAACCCCGAGTACATCAACCGCTACCCGCACCAGTTCTCCGGCGGCCAGCGCCAGCGCATCGGCATCGCGCGGGGGCTCGCCCTGCGCCCCGAGGTGATCGTCGCCGACGAGCCGGTGTCCGCGCTCGACGTGTCCGTGCAGGCACAGGTCATCAACCTGCTGGCGGGTCTCCAGAGCGAGTTCGACCTCTCGTACGTCTTCATCGCGCACGACCTGTCGATCGTCCGGCACATCTCCGACCGGGTCGGGGTGATGTACCTCGGACGGATCGTGGAGACCGGCCGGGACGCCGAGATCTACGACCACCCCACCCACCCGTACACCCAGGCGCTGCTCTCCGCGGTGCCCGTGCCGGACCCGGAGGCGCGTGAGCACCGGGAGCGGATCATCCTCTCCGGGGACGTGCCCTCGCCGACGAACATCCCCTCCGGCTGCCGCTTCCGCACCCGCTGCTGGAAGGCGCGGGAACGGTGCGCCGTGGAGGTGCCGGCCCTCGCCGTCCCGGCGGAGTTCCGCCGCACCGGCGGCCCCGCGGCCCACGACTCCGCCTGCCACTTCGCGGAGGAGAAGCAGGTGGTGCCGCCCGAGGAAACCCGCGAAGATCATGGAAGCGAGGGGGCGTAGGCGCACATTTGCGCCGCAATCGCGTTAACACGCAGGCAACTTGGCCGACGCGTTTCCGATATACGGACGCGTCAGGCTGAACAGCGTACGGCCGTGCGGGTGCCGTGAACGGGCCGGGAGCGCCATGTCTCCCGGCCCGTTTTTTGCGCCTGAGCCGGCGCCGCTCTCGCGGAGGCGGCTGGGGCCTCGTCGTGGTTCCTCAATCGCTGGTTGCGGCGCTCTGCGGGGAGTCGCTCTCGCGCAGCCCCAGAGCGCGCCGCAGGAAGTCCAGTTGGAGGCGGAGCAGGTTCTCGGCGACCGTCTCCTGGGGGGTCATGTGCGTCACGCCGGCCAGCGGCAGGACCTCGTGCGGGCGGCCGGCGGCGAGCAGGGCCGAGGAGAGCCGCAGGGAGTGGGCGACCACCACGTTGTCGTCGGCGAGGCCGTGGATGATCATCATCGGGCGGGCCGGTTCGGCGGCGTCGACCAGTCCCGCGTCGTCCACCAGTGAGTTCCGCCGGTAGACCTCCGGCTGCTGCCCGGGGTGTCCGAGGTAGCGCTCCTGGTAGTGCGTGTCGTACAGGCGCAGGTCGGTGACCGGGGCGCCGACCACCGCCGCGTGGAACACGTCCGGGCGGCGCAGCACCGCGAGGGCCGCCAGGTAACCGCCGAAGGACCAGCCGCGGACGGCGACCCGGCTCAGATCGAGCGGGAAGTCGGCGGCGAGCGCCTGGAGGGCGTCGACCTGGTCCTGGAGCACGACGGCCGCCAGATCGTCCCTGACCGCCTTCTCCCAGGCAGGTGAGCGCCCCGGAGTGCCCCGGCCGTCGGCGACGACCACCGCGAACCCCTGGTCGGCGAACCACTGCGAGGTGAGGTGGGCGTTGTGCGCGGCGAGCACCCTGGCCCCGTGCGGGCCGCCGTAGGGGTCCAGCAGGACCGGGAGCGAGGTGTCACCGGGGTAGTCCGTAGGCATAAGCACGGCGCACGGGATTCGCCGTGCGCCCCCCTGGGTGAGTGTCACGCGGGGCGAGAGGCCGGGATCCTCCGCGTACGACCGGACCGTGACCGCCGGCGCCCGCCCTCCCGTCGGCGAGACCTTCGTTTCCTTCCGGTCGCCGTTCCGCAGCACCCGCACCCGGCTCCCGGGCCGGTCCAGGGTCGCCGAGACCAGGACGGTCACGCCGCCGGCCCGCACCGCCGAGTGCACGCCGGGCTCGTCGGACACGCGTTCCACGCCGAGTTCGTTGACGCGGTAGACGTGCACCTCGCCGATCTCGGGGCTCTCCGCCGACTCGCCGGCCGAGGCCGAGACCAGCACGTCGTCGGCCGTCACGTCCAGCACCGCGCGGACCTGCAACTGCGCTCCGGTCAGCGGACGTTCGCCGACCGCGAGGACCCGCGCACCGCCCTCGTCGGCGATGCGCACCAGCTGCCCGGAGGGGCTCCAGCAGGGCACTCCGGGGAAAAGATCAAGCCAAATCGGGTCTTCGTCGGCGTGCACCATCCGGGTCGCCCCGGAGGTGGTGTCGACCGCCAGGTACAGCTGACTGCGCTGGTCGCGCGCCTGTACGAGCAGCAGCGGAGCACCCGCCGCTGACCAGTGCACTCGCGCCAGATAGGGGTAGCGCGCCCGGTCCCAGACGACCTCCGTGCGCACCCCATCGAGGTCGAGCACGAACAACCGCACGTCGGCGTTGGCCGTCCCGGCAGCCGGATACGCGACGTGTTGTGGGTCACGTTTCGGCTGGGCCGGATCGGAGATCCACCACCGCTCCACCGGCGTGTCGTCCACCCTCGCCACCAGCAGCCGGTCGGACTCCGGGGCCCACCAGAACCCCCGCGAACGGCCCATCTCCTCCGCCGCGATGAACTCGGCCAATCCGTACGAAACCCTCTCCGACTCCGGTTCGGCGAGCGCCACGTCGCCCTCGCCCTCGGCGCCCACGACCCGCAGGGCGCCCCGCGCGACGTACGCGACGAGCCGCCCGTCGGGGGAGGGACGAGGGTCGATCACCGGCCCGGGAACGCGGATCCCGCGCGCCGTACCGGCGCGCAGCTCAGCCGTGAAGAGCCGCCCCGACAAGGTGAAAGACGCCAGCTCGACGGCCGCGTCGGTGGCGTACCCGACGATCCCGGCGCCCCCTTCGCGGCTGCGCTCGCGGCGCGCCCGTTCCTCGGGCGAGAGGGCCTCCGGGGCGCCGCCGAGGAGGGCGCGCGGGTCCGCGACCACGCGCTCCCGGCCGTCCGCCGGGTCGAGGACCCACAGCGCGTTGCTGCGGTCGTCACCGGCGAAGGAGCGCAGGAACGCGACACGGGAGCCGTCGGGCGCCACCGTGAACGAACGCGGCGCGCCGAGCGTGAACCGCTGGGTCCGGGCGTGCCGGCGGGGGAAGGAGTCGGACTCGGTCGTCATGCCCCGACCATATTGGCCATGCGCCCCCTTGTGCGGCTGTGCGCCGAGAGATGCGCACGTACCCACAGTTATGATCACTAGCGCTGTGTGGGTATGAACCTGCTGGCTGATGTATGGATTTACAGGTTCCCTAGCTTTGTCGTCCCCCACGTAACCGGGTACTTGGAGGTGAGCCGCCGTGGCACTCTCGATTTCGGCGGTGGTGCTGCTGGCGATCATCGTCTTCTTGTTGATCAAGAAGTCCGGACTGAAGGGCGGTCACGCGGTTGTCTGCATCCTGCTCGGCTTCTACCTCGCCTCCTCCACGATGGCGGGGACGATCAACGACCTGACGACGAGCGTCGCGAGCATGATCGGCAGCATCAAGTTCTGACCGGCGTGACCCTGCGTCCGTGTATGCGTCTGCCCCTGCGGCACGGATGCATGCCCGCCTCGTAGGGTTGCCCCATGACGGAACTGCCAGCCCGGCGTCTGCTGCTGGTGCACGCGCACCCGGACGACGAGTCGATCAACAACGGCGCGACCATGGCCAGGTACGCGGCCGAGGGTGCCCGGGTGGCTCTGGTCACCTGCACCCTCGGTGAGCGTGGCGAGGTCATCCCGCCGCAGCTGCGGCACCTCACCGGTGCCGCCCTCGGCGAGTGGCGCC
Source organism: Streptomyces sp. NPDC051051 (assembly GCF_040682975.1). Taxonomy (NCBI): domain Bacteria; kingdom Bacillati; phylum Actinomycetota; class Actinomycetes; order Kitasatosporales; family Streptomycetaceae; genus Streptomyces; species Streptomyces sp. NPDC051051. The sequence continues at coordinate 14,901 of NZ_JBFBCB010000036.1, read as the reverse complement.
TGCGCGAACTCACCGCCGCCGTGGGCGAACTGGGCGTCGGCGACGTCCGGCTGCTCGGCGGCGCCGGGCGGTACACCGACTCCGGGATGATGGGCCTGCCCGACAACGACGACGCCACCGCCTTCTGGCAGGCCGACGTCGACGCCGCCGCCGGATCGCTGGTCGAGGTGATCCTCGCCCTGCGCCCCCAGGTCCTCGTCACCTACGACGACCTGGGCGGCTACGGCCACCCCGACCACATCCAGGCCCACCGCGTCGCCATGCGGGCCGTCGAGCTGGCCGACCGGGCCGGCTGGAGCGTGCCCAAGGTGTACTGGAACCGCGTCCCGCGTTCCGTCGCCGAGGCCGCCTTCGCCCGGCTCGGGCAGGAGCTGCCCGGCCTGCCCTTCGACAGGAGCGCCGCCGTGGCGGACGTACCCGGTGTCGTGGACGACGAGCGGATCACCACCGAGATCGACGGCGGCGCGTACGCCACCGCCAAGGCCGCCGCGATGCGCGCGCACGCCACCCAGATCGAGGTCGCCCCCGACGGCAGGCACTTCGCGCTCTCCAACGAACTGGCCCAGCCCCTGTTCACCACCGAGTACTACGAACTCGTCCGCGGGCGGCGGCCCCGGGAGCGGGAGACCGACCTGTTCGCCGGTGTCGACGGTGCCGGTGTCGAGGAGGCACTCTGATGCCCGACCACGGTTCCCTGCTCGCCCAGCCCCTCCAACGGCCCCCCGCCGCACGGATCGCCGCCTACCTCGGGCTCCTGCTGCTCGGCGCGCTCACCGCGCTGGCCGGGGCGCTCCTGCAGGCCGGCTGGTTCCCCGGCGGGCTGCTGCTCGCGCTCGCGGGCGCCGCCGGGTTGTTCCTCGGCGGCGCACGGGCCGTCGGCAGCCGGGCCGGGGCCGTCGCGCCCGCTGTCGGCTGGATGATCACCGTCGTCCTGCTCACCGCCGGTCGCCCCGAGGGCGACTTCCTGTTCGGCGCGGGAGGCGGTTCCTACCTCTTCCTGCTCGGCGGCATGGCACTCGCTGTGATCTGCGCCACCATCGGCTGGGGGCGGCAACCGGTCGGCGACGGCGTCCGACTTGGCAAGTGACGTACCACTTCGCCGCGGCAAGGGCGTGCGAGTCCCGTGACGTTTTCGACGGCGGTCATGGGATACCGGCCAGAAGTGGCCAGTATGGTGGTGCGCGCCGCCGAGCTGCCCGTGAGGTCGTGGCGGGCGGCGGAGCCAACCTGGAGAACCTGCCTTGAGTCGTGAAACTGACAGTCCGTCCTCCGGGCCCAACGGGTCCAACGGGCGCGGCGGAGCCGCATACCCCTCGGGCACGCCGCCCTACGGCACCCCGATGGTGTCCGACGGCGGCCCGGACGCGGGCCGTTCGGCCGCACGGCCGGAGGAACGCAAGACCGAGACCACGCTGACGACCCGGATCCGGATCAACATCCCCGGGTCGCGGCCCATCCCGCCGGTCGTCGTGCGCAAGCCCGTCAACGACGCGGACGACGCAGGCGACGACGGCGGTGCCGACGCGCAGGGCGCGGGCCCCTCCGGCGCCGCGGGCGGCGCCCCCACGGCGGGGGCCGCCGGACGGCCGGGAGCCGGCGGCAGCGCCGAGGCACCCGGCGACCACGCGCCGACGGCCGAGGAGAAGACGCCCAGCGACTGGTTCGCACCCCGCAAGTCCGGTCCCGCCAGGGCCGGTCAGGGCAGTGGCCCCGCCAACGGCGGCGACCCGGCGCCCGCTTCGGGTCCCGGCGCCCCCTCCGCCCCGCCCGCGCCCGGCGTGGGCGCCGGTGCGCCCGGCGGCGTGCGTCCGGGGGCCGGGCGGCCCGGCGGTGCGCCCGGCTCCCCGAGCGCACCGGGCGCCGCCCGTTCCGGCGGCACCAACGGCGCCGGCATGTCCGGCGCCACCGGCGGTCCGGTGGCCCCCGGGCACGGCGGCGGCACCGGCTCCTTCGACGTCACCGAGGCGCTCGCCGCGGGTCCCCTCGGCAACGGCACCCGTCCCACGCAGGGCGGCGGTCCCACGCAGGGCGGTGGTCCAATACAGGGCGGCCCGGCGCAGGGCGGCGGCCCCGAGCCGCGCCGCGACGACCTGCCGTACTTCGCCGGAAACGGAAACGGGAGCGGGAACGGGAGCGGCCAGGTCGGCTATCCCGGCCCGAGCGGACCGGCCGCCGACGCCGGCGGCCCCGGTGCCGCCTACGACTTCAGCGGACCGGAAGGCCCCGCCGGCCGTGCCGGCCGGGGCGGCCCGCAGGGCCCCGCCGGGCCCACCGGCGGCCCGGTGACCGGCGACGGCCCGATGGTGCCGCCGATGAACGGCGGAGCCCCCGGCGCGGCTCCGGGCTCCGCCGCGGCCGCCGTCCGCCACCCCGGCGGCGGCCTCAGCGACGACACCGCGATCCTCACCCCGCAGCAGCCGTTCTCCGAGCCCGGCCCCGGCGGCTACGGCCGGCACGACAACGTCTCCGGACAGACCGTCACCAGCGGTATCCCGGTCGTCCCCGCGACCGGTCAGGGCCCCGGGCCGGGCGGACCGTTCGCACCCGGCGGCCACCCCGACGGGCCGCTGCCGCACACCCCGCCGCAGGCGCCCGAGCCCGTCGCGCAGAACGCGCCCGCGGCCGGCTCGAAGCAGAAAAAGAAGAAGAAGGGCCGCAGCAAGCTGGTCCTGCTCGGCAGCCTGGTGGTGGTCGCCGCGGCCGGCGCCTACGGAGCCGGACTGCTGATGAACCACTCCGACGTGCCCAAGGGCACCACCGTGCTCGGCGTGGACATCGGCGGCGGCACCCGCGACGACGCCGTCAAGAAGCTCGACGACGCCTTCGAGGGCCGGGTGAACCAGGCGCTGAAGCTGTCCGTGGACGGCGGCACCGTCACCCTCAAGCCGGAGCAGGCGGGCCTGCAGTTCGACATGCAGTCCACCGTCGACGCGGCCGCCAAGAGCGACTACAACCCCGTCTCGGTGATCGGCTCGCTGTTCGGCGAGCACCGCGAGATCGAGCCCGTCATGCCGGTCGACGAGGAGAAGCTCCAGGCGGCCCTGAAGAACGCCGCGAGCGGCTCCGGCTCGGCCACCGACGGCACGATCAAGTTCGAGTCCGGCAAGGCCGTCGCCGTCTACGGCAAGGCCGGCAAGGGCATCGACGCGGCCAAGGCCCAGACGGCCGTCGTGGAGGCCTACCGCGGCCAGGTCGAGACCGGCACGCCCACCGCGGTGAAGGTCCCGACGACGACGAAGCAGCCGACGGTGCCCGACGCCGAGGTCGACCGGATGATGAAGGAGTTCGCCGAACCGGCGATGTCCGGCAACGTCACGGTCCAGACCGACGCCGCGCACTCCGTGCCGATGAGCCCGAAGAACTCCCTGTGGAAGTTCCTGGGCGTCAAGGCCATCGACGGCAAACTCGTCGAGAGCTACGACGAGGCCGCGCTGGAGGAGCTGTACGGCGGCGCCTTCGACGGTGTCCTCATCACCCGCGGCACCGGCCAGAAGACGCCCGTCACGGTCCAGGACGTGATCAGCGCCCTGCGCCCGGCCCTGACGAGCACGACGGACCGGCTCGCGGTCATCGACACCGACCCGAGCTGACGCGCGGCGGGCACTTCCGCCCGAGGGCACCCGGCGCCGTCCGCGCCGGGTGCCCTCGGTGTTCACCGGCCGGGCCGCCCGGCGCCTGCGGCCCGCCGCCCGTCGCGTGGTGCCTGCGGCCCGCCGCCCGCCGCCCGCTGCCCACCGCCTGCCGCATGACATCTGTCATACGGCACACCGGACGGCCGGCACTGCCGCCCGCGCCGCCCCGACGGCGAAGATCGACGCATGACGACGACAACACCGGTGGTCACCTTCGACCGGGTGACCAAGGGCTACGGGGACGTACGGGCGGTGGACGGGCTCGGCCTCGCCCTGCACGCGGGAGAGACCGTGGCGCTGCTGGGGCCCAACGGAGCAGGCAAGTCCACCACCCTGGACCTCCTCCTCGGCCTCAAGCAGGCCGACAGCGGCACGGTCCGCGTGTTCGGCACCAGCCCCCGCGAGGCGATCGTCGCCGGTCGGGTGGGAGCCATGCTCCAGAGCGGCGGACTGATGGACGAGGTGACCGTCGCCGAACTGGTCGCGCTCGCCTGCGCCCTGCACCCGCGGCCGTACCGGGCCGCGGACGTCCTGGCCCGTGCCGGCATCACCAGGATCGCCGACCGCAAGGTGGACAAGCTCTCCGGCGGCCAGGCCCAGCGCGTCCGGTTCGCCCTCGCCACCGCCGGCGACAGCGACCTGATCGTCCTGGACGAGCCCACCACCGGAATGGACGTCACCACCCGCCGGGCGTTCTGGGACACCATGCGCGAACAGGCGGACCAGGGCCGCACGGTGCTGTTCGCCACGCACTACCTGGAGGAGGCCGACGCGATCGCCGACCGCGTCGTCGTGCTGCACCGCGGCCGTCTGCTGGCCGACGGCACGGCCGCCGAGATCAAGGCGAAGGCCGGCGCCCGTCGTGTCTCCTTCGACCTGGACGGCGAGACCCCGGCGACCTCGACGACCGGCGGGATCGACGAGAGCGCCCTGCGGAAGCTGCCGTTCCTCACCGCCCTCACGGTCACCGGCCGCACCGTCCGCATCCAGTCCACCGACGCCGACGCCACCGTCCACGCGCTGTACGGACTCGGCCTGTACCCCCGCAACCTGGAGGTCGCTGGCCTCGGCCTGGAGCAGGCCTTCGTCGCCCTCACCGCCGCCGAGGAGGCACGCACCGCATGAACGCCCTGATCAGGCTCGAACTCGTCCGCGCCCTGCGCAACCGCAAGTTCCTGTTCTTCTCGGTGGTCTACCCCTCGGTGCTCTTCCTGCTGATCGCGGGCAGCGCCGACGCCACCGCGGAGGTCGGCGGCACCGGCCTGACCCTGCCGACCTACATGATGGTCTCCATGGCCTCTTTCGGCGCCCTGACGGCCGTCCTGATGGGCAACAGCGAACGCATAGCCAAGGAGCGCCAGAGCGGCTGGGTACGGCAGTTGCGGCTGACCCCGCTGCCGGGCCGCGGGTACGTCCTCGCCAAGACCGCGAGCGCCGCCGTCGTCAGTCTGCCGTCCGTCGTCGTGGTCTTCGTCGTCGCCGCGGCGGTGAAGGACGTACGCCTGGACGCCTGGCAGTGGTTCGCCCTCACCGGCGCGATATGGGCGGGCAGCCTCGTCTTCGCCGCCCTCGGCGTCGCGCTCGGGTACCTCGCGAGCGGGGACGCGGTCCGCCCGATCACGATGATCACCTACTTCGGGCTGTCGATCCTCGGCGGCCTGTGGATGCCGACGACCACCTTCCCCGGCTGGCTCCAGGACGTCGCCCGCTGGGTCCCCACCCACGCCTACGCCGCCCTGGGACAGGCGATCGAGCAGAACCGGGCGCCGCACGTCCAGGACGTCGCCGTCCTCGCCGCCTTCTTCGTCCTGTTCACGGGCGGCGCGGCGTGGCTGTACCGGAAGGACACCACGAAGGCGTGAGCGGCGTCGGCCTCGGGCAGCGCCCGGAGAATCGCAGACAACGGGTCGTCAAGTCCCTGTGGACCGGGATCTGGTTGGTGTACCTGAGTGCTCCCGTCACCGACCTGCTGCACGGCGGGCACGGCACGGGTGTGCGGGTCCTCGGCTGGATCGGCCTCGCCGCCTTCGTCGTCTGGTACATGGTGCTGGTCTTCCGCACCGGCCGCGGCGAACACAACCGCCTGGTGCTCGGCTCGCTGGGCGTCCTCGCCGCCCAGTCCACGCTCCTCGCGCTCACCCTGGGCCGCGAGTGGCTGGTCCTCTTCGTCTACGTGTCGATCGCGTCCGGCGCCGCCCTGCCGCTGCGGCTCGCCCGCTGGACCATCCCGGCCGCGTCCGCGCTGATGGCCGCGATCGCCTTCGCGGTGCCGGACGGCCGGGCCTACCTGGCCGGACTGCTCATCCCGGCCCTCCTGGGAGGCTTCGCCATGACCGGTGTACGCGAACTCGTCCGCACCACGATCGCGCTGCGCGAGGCCCGCGCCACCGTCGCCCAGCTCGCCGCCAACGAGGAGCGGCTGCGCCTCGCCCGCGACCTGCACGACCTGCTCGGCCACTCCCTCTCCCTGATCACTCTCAAGAGCGAACTCGCCGGCCGGATGCTCCCCGACCACCCCGACAAGGCCGCCCAGCAGGTAGCCGACATCGAGCAGGTCAGCCGCCAGGCCCTGGTCGACGTCCGGGAGGCCGTCACCGGCTACCGCCGCCCGCGCCTCGCCGCCGAACTGGCGGGAGCACGAGCCGCGTTGACGGCGGCCGGCATCGTCGCCGAGATCCCCTCCCCGCCCGATCTCGACGGCGTCCCCGAGGACAGCGAGTCGGCCCTGGCCTGGGCCCTGCGCGAGGCCGTCACCAACGTCGTACGGCACAGCGGCGCCCGGCGCTGCACGGTCGAGGTGCTGCGCCGCCGGACCCTCGACGGACCCGTCCTGGAGCTGTCCGTGGAGGACAACGGCCGCGGCGGCCCCGGCACGGTCCCCGCGGCGACCCCCGGCAACGGCCTCACGGGCCTGACCGAACGCCTGGAGAAGACGGGCGGCACGCTGGAGGCGGGCGGCTCCAGGAGCGGCTTCCGGCTCACCGCGCGCGTCCCGGTGACCGACGTAGGATCCGGCTCATGACCCGCACGATCAAGGTCCTCCTCGCCGAGGACCAGTCGATGGTCCGCGAGGCGCTCGCCGCCCTGCTGGGCCTGGAGGACGACATCGAGGTGGTCGTCCAGGTGGCCCGCGGCGACGAGGTGCTCACGGCGGCGCGGGCCCACGACGTGGACGTGGCCCTCCTCGACATCGAGATGCCGGGCGCGACGGGCATCGAGGCGGCGGCCCTGCTGCACCGCGAACTCCCCGCGGTGAAACTGGTCGTCCTCACCACCTTCGGCCGCCCCGGCTACCTCCGCAGCGCCATGGAGGCGGGCGCCGACGCCTTCCTCGTCAAGGACGCCCCCGCGGCCCAGCTGGCGCAGGCGGTCCGCAAGGTCCTGGCCGGCGAACGCGTCATCGACCCCACCCTCGCGGCGGCGGCCCTCGCGGAGGGCGCCAACCCCCTGACGGACCGCGAGCGCGAGGTGCTCCGGGCAGCGGCGGACGGCTCCACCAACGCCGAGCTGGCGGCGGCCCTGCACCTGTCCCAGGGCACGGTCCGCAACTACCTGTCGACGGCGATCCAGAAGCTGGCGGTGCGCAACAGGGCGGAGGCGGTGCGCACGGCGAGGGAGAAGGGCTGGCTCTGAACGGGGGCGGCCGGGGACTCAGTTCAGCAGGGCCCGCGCTCCCCGGGCCTCCTGCCGGACCCGCTCCGCCAGCGCCTCGTCCACCACCTCCACCAGCGCCGCGTACTCCTCCATCTCCTCCGCCCCCCGTACGAACTCCCCGCGACTCACCAGCAGCTGTCCCCGCTCGTACCGCAGCCGGGCGGGGTGGGACGGCAGCAGCAGCCCCAGCTCCACCGCCCACAGCGCCACGTCCGACCGCTCCGGCCGGAGCGCGGCCCACGCCCGGATGTTGTCGAGGATCCGCCGTACGACGTCCAGCGTCTCGGCCGGTTCCAGCATCGAGGGCTCCAGCGGGGCCCCCGTCGCCCCCGTCACCAGCAGCTCGGCATCGCGCCCCGTCAGCACCCGGCCCCCGTCGAACGGATCGACGAGCACCTGCTCCTGCAAAGGACCGAAGCCGACCACGAAGTGCCCCGGCAGGGCGACGCCGTACACCGGCGCCCCGGCCCGCCGCGCCACCTCGATCCACACCACGGACAGCAGGATGGGCAGCCCCCGCCGCCGCTCCAGCACCCGATGCAGCAGGGACGACTCCAGCCGCTCGTAGTCCGCCGCGGAGCCGCCGAAACCGAGCCGTTCACCGAGCAGTTCGCGCAGCGCGACCGCCCACGCGAGCGGCCCGCCCGGCCGGAACGGCACCCGACCCGCCAGCGAGTCCAGGTCGACCTGCGCGCCGTCCAGCCCGGCCTCGTCCAGCGTCGGGTCCGCCGCCGCCCCCACCAGCAGGCACAGCAGCGACAGATCGGGCCGCTCGGACCGCGCCTCCTCGGCGAACCGGCGCCGCAGCTCCGCGCGCTCGAGTCCCGTCACGGCGTACCCGCCTCCGGCTCCCGGTAGTGGTGGTAGGCGTGATGCGCCCCGAACCCCGTTCCGGCGTACAGCGCCCGCGCTCCCGCGTTGTCCTCCTCGACCTGGAGCCAGGCCGCCGACGCGCCCTCCTCCAGCGCCCGCCGCGCCAGCGCGGCCATGACGACCGTCGCCAGCCCCCGCCGCCGCTGCGCCGGATCGACCTCGACCGCCGCGAACCCGGCCCACCGCCCGTCCACGACACACCGCCCGACGGCCGCGGGAACAGCCCCCTCGCCCGGCACGGACGCGAACCACACCGACGGCCCCGACCCCAGCACCTTCAGCGCCACCTCGCCGACCCCCTTGCGCCGGTACCGGGCCAGCCAGGCCTCGTCGGCCTCCCGCGCCAGCACCACCCGGCCGGCCTCCGCCTCCGCCCGGTCGGCGACCGGCGCCAGTGCCCCGGTCCACAGCTCGGCGGTCACCTCACGCACCCACCCGCGCCGCTCCAGCTCGGCGCACAGCAGCTCCTGGGTGCCCTCGGCCCCGGTCGCGGTCTGCAGGTAGGCGGGCAGGCCCCGCTCGCCGTACCAGCGCCGTACGGCGTCCAGGGCCCCGTCGAGGGGCAGGCCCGGGTCGCCCAGCGGCAGCACGGAGTTGGCGCGCCGGGTGAAGCCGGAGGCGGCGCGCAGCTCCCACTCGCCGAGCCGCTCGCTCTCCACGGGCCGCCAGGCCCGCGCGGAGACCCGGGCGAGTTCCTCGTAGGAGGCGGCCGGTCCCCGGCGGCGGGCCGGAGCGGCCGGCACGACCTTCCCGGCGACCAGGGAGGACTCCGCGATGCGGACGCTCTCGCCACTCTTCCGTGTGATCAGCAGCACACCGCTGTCCCATGATGTGAGAACACCCACCGTGTCGGTGAATTTCCCCCCGGTGGCTCCAGCCTCGCTCAAGCGCCGCACGGAGACACGTTTGCCCACGTCAGCGGCGGTGATGCGAACCTCGAGACGTCCGGCGGCCGAGATTTCCACAGGTCGGTCCACCCCTCCTGTTCGGATCAGTGCCAAGAACGGAGATACTAGGGGCGGGCATCGACGACGCCGCGCTCCCGCGCGCCAGGCGGCGGAGCCTGGGGAGGCCCGCCAGCGCCCTATCGAGGAGGAACGACAGCGTGACCTACGTCATCGCGCAGCCTTGTGTCGACGTGAAGGACAAGGCGTGCATCGAGGAGTGCCCGGTCGACTGCATCTACGAGGGCCAGCGGTCCTTGTACATCCACCCGGACGAATGCGTCGACTGCGGTGCCTGTGAGCCGGTCTGCCCGGTCGAGGCGATCTTCTACGAGGACGACACTCCGGAGGAGTGGAAGGACTACTACAAGGCGAACGTCGAGTTCTTCGACGAGCTGGGCTCGCCCGGCGGCGCCAGCAAGCTGGGTCTGATCGAGCGCGACCACCCCTTCATCGCCGCGCTGCCGCCGCAGGCCGGGTAACCGGGCGAGCGGCCCGCTTCATCGCGCCGCCTCGGTCCCGTACGGCCTGATCGCCCTGATCGCCGTACGGGACCGAGGCGTTTGCCGTGTTCGCCGCAGGCCGCGGCCGCAGGCCGCAACCGTCATGGGCCGTATCCGTCAGAGAGCGAGCTGAGAACCGTGTCCGCAGTTTCCGACCGTCTTCCCACCTTCCCCTGGGACAAGCTGGAGCCGTACAAGAAGACGGCCGAGGCGCACCCCGGCGGGATCGTCGACCTCTCCGTCGGCACCCCGGTCGACCCGGTCCCCGAGCTGATCCAGAAGGCGCTGATCGACGCGGCGGACTCCCCGGGATACCCGACGGTCTGGGGCACCCCGGCGCTGCGGGACGCGATCACCGGCTGGCTGGAGCGGCGTCTGGGCGCCCGCGGGGTCACCCACCGACACGTCCTGCCGATCGTCGGCTCCAAGGAACTGGTCGCCTGGCTCCCCACCCAGCTGGGCCTCGGTCCCGGCGACAGGGTCGCCTTCCCGCGCCTGGCGTACCCGACGTACGAGGTCGGCGCCCGCCTGGCCCGCGCCGCGTACGAGGCCTACGACGACCCGACCGCGCTGGACCCCACCGGCCTCAGGCTCCTCTGGCTGAACTCCCCGTCCAACCCGACCGGCAGGGTCCTGTCCAAGACCGAGCTGACCCGGACCGTGGCCTGGGCCCGCGAGCACGGCATCCTGCTCTTCTCCGACGAGTGCTACCTCGAACTGGGCTGGGAGGCCGACCCCGTCTCCGTCCTCCACCCGGACGTCAACGGCGGCTCCTACGACGGGATCGTCTCGGTCCACTCCCTGTCGAAGCGCTCCAACCTGGCCGGCTACCGCGCCGCCTTCCTGGCCGGTGACCCGGCGTTGCTCGCCCCGCTCCTGGAGATCCGCAAGCACGGCGGCATGATGACGTCGGCGCCCACCCAGGCGGCGGTCGTGGCGGCCCTCTCCGACGACGCCCACGTCCGCGAGCAGCGCGAACGCTACGCCGCCCGCCGCACCCTCCTGCGCGAGGCCCTCCTCGCCCACGGCTTCCGCATCGACCACAGCGAGGCCAGCCTCTACCTCTGGGCCACGAGGGACGAGTCCTGCTGGGACACGGTGTCCCGGCTGGCGGAGCGGGGCGTCCTGGTGGCCCCCGGGGACTTCTACGGCCCGGCGGGCGCCCGGCACGTACGCGTGGCCCTGACGGCGACGGACGAGCGGGTGCGGGCGGCGGTGGAACGGCTGGCCTGACGCGGTCCCCGCCGCGGGCGGTCGTTCCGCCGGGGCGGCGAGCTCCGCGGAACGGACCACTGCCGGGCGGGCACCCGCACACACGGGCGGCGGGGCCCGGGGAGACCCCTGGACCCCGCCGCCGCGGAAGCCGGTGCTCAGCCGAGCGGCAGGCCCTTGGCCGGCAGCGTCCCCGCCCCCGGCAGCCCGCCGTGCGTCAGCGAGTCCGTCGGCAGCCCACCCTTGGCGGCCGTGGACGTGGTGTCCCCGAGGAGGTCCCCGGCGGAGCCCGCCGCGGAGCCGGCGGCCCGACCGGCGGCCTTCTGCGCCGCCGGAGTCACCTTCTTCACGGCCTTGCCACCGGTCTTGCCCGCGACCGGCACCGCCTGCTCGACCGCCTCGCCGCCGGCCTCGCCCGCGGTCCCGGTGACGTTCTGAGCCGCGCTGTCGACCGTGTTGCCGACGCTCGCCCCGTCCAGGGCGGTCAGGCCGCCGAGGTTCGGGGTGGCGGGCAGGTCGGGGGCAGCGCTGGCGGAGCCGGCCGCACCGACACCGGCAGCAGCTCCCGCGGCGACGAGCAGTGCGGCACGGGCGATCCTGCGGGTCAGGGGGAGGGACATGATGCTCCTTCGACGGGAGAGAACAAGAACGGTCTGTGACATCTGTCCGGGCCCGGACGCAGTGACTACCGCTCGAACCCCGCGAAGGTTGCGGACGCCCGACGTAAAGAGTTGGCAATGCGTCGCATAATCAGATCTGGATAAAAGCGGGCGAAAACCGCCCGATGTGAAAGTCCGCAAAACCCGTCGAGCCCAGTGGTGCCAAGGCGTGGGGCGACCTCGGCGGTGACGGCGCGAAAACCCGAGCGCCCCGCCGTCCGGTGCCCCGCGTGTCACCCGCCGGGGGGTAAGCCCGCACTACTGCGCGGTGACGATCCGTACGCTCCCGGTGCCGCCGCCCGCGCCCGCGCCCGTGGCGCCGGCGGCCTCGGTCGAGCCGGTGGCCCGCCAGGTGCTGCCGGTGTGCCCGGCGACCCATTCCCGGCCGGCGTAGGTGACGCGCTCGATGCGCAGCGCGGAGGCGTTGGCGACCGCCCAGTGCGCGAGCTGCCAGCCGCGCTCGGCGGCCTCGCGCCCGTCCGCTGCGGTCTGCCCGGCCACGGGCAGCGTCACGGTCCGCCCGCCGGTCTCGGCGACCGGCGGGGCCCCGTCGGCGGCGGACGCCTGCACGCCGCCCACCTCGGCGCCCGCCTGCTGGAGCGCGTCGCGCCCGAAGTCCCGCACGAGGGCGGCGCGGACCGCGTCCGGACCGGTGGCCGTCGCTGCCGCCGTCGCGGCGGCCGGGCGGCCGTCGCAGGTCAGCGAGGCCGCGGAGGTCCCGGTGAGCGCGGCGGCCAGCAGGGCCGCGTCCGGCTCGTGCTTGGCGTACGCCTCGGGGTAGCCGCTGCGCTGCACGCGCTGCGCGGCGACGGTGAGCGGCAGTTCGGTGTAGTCGGGGACCTTGGCGAGGTGCTCGTAGAAGATGTTCGCCGCGTAGGCCGGGTCCGTCACCTCCTGGGCGCTGCCCCAGCCCTGCGAGGGCCGCTGCTGGAAGAGGCCGAGCGAATCCCGGTCGCCGTGGTCGAGGTTGCGCAGCGCCGACTCCTGGAGCGCGGTCGCCAGCGCGATGGTCACGGCCCGCCGGGGCATGTTCCGGTTGGTGCCGACGGCGGCGATGGTGGCCGCGTTCACCGCCTGCTCCGGTGTGAACTCGTACGCCGCCGCCGTCTCCGCGGAAACCACTCTGCACCCTGGGGCTCCGGCGCCACCGGTGACGTACTGGACCACGACGTAACCCGCGACGGCGGACAGGACCACGCAGGCCGCCCCGCATCGCAGGAGGCGGCCGCGGCGCTTGGGGGAGGCTGACGGCTCTGGCACGCGTACAAGGTACTGGAGAGTACGGAAACCGGGGAGGCCACCGGGAAAGGTGGGTCCGGGCGGGCGGAGCGGTCGGCGCGTTAGGGTCGACGGCATGGCCGAGACCCCGCTTGACCTCACGCTGGACGCCGCCCTGCTCACCGCGCAGCTCGTCGACCTCCCCTCCGAGAGCGGCACGGAGAAGCCGCTCGCGGACGCCGTCGAGGCGGCCCTGCGCGCGCTGCCGCACCTCACCGTCGACCGGTACGGCAACAACGTGATCGCCCGCACCCGCCTCGGCCGTCCGGAGCGGGTGATCCTCGCCGGCCACCTCGACACCGTCCCGATCGCCGGCAACGTGCCGTCCCGGCTGGACGCGGACGGCGTCCTGTGGGGCTGCGGCACCTGCGACATGAAGGCCGGCGTCGCCGTCCAGCTCCGCATCGCCGCGACGGTCCCCGCGCCCAACCGCGACCTGACCTTCGTCTTCTACGACAACGAGGAGGTCGCCGCCGACCTCAACGGGCTGAGGCACGTCGCCGAGGCGCACCCGGAGTGGCTGGAGGGCGACTTCGCCGTGCTCCTGGAGCCGTCCGACGGCCAGGTCGAGGGCGGCTGCCAGGGCACCCTGCGGGTCCTGCTGAAGACCGCCGGCGAGCGGGCGCACTCCGCGCGCGGCTGGATGGGCTCCAATGCGATCCACGCCGCCGCCCCGATCCTGGCCCGCCTCGCCTCGTACGAGCCGCGCCACCCGGTGATCGACGGCCTGGAGTACCGCGAGGGCCTCAACGCGGTCGGCATCACCGGCGGAGTGGCCGGCAACGTCATCCCCGACGAGTGCGTCGTGACCGTCAACTTCCGCTACGCGCCCGACCGTACGCCCGAGGAGGCCATCGCCCACGTCCGCGAGGTGTTCGCCGGCTGCGGGGTGGCGGAGTTCGTCGTCGACGACCACAGCGGGGCGGCCCTGCCCGGCCTCTCGCACCCCGCCGCGGCGGCCTTCATCGAGGCGGTGGGCGGCACCCCGCAGCCCAAGTACGGCTGGACGGACGTCTCCCGCTTCTCGGCGCTCGGCGTCCCCGCCGTCAACTACGGCCCGGGCAACCCGCACTTGGCGCACAGGCGGGACGAGCGCGTGGAGACCGCGAAGATCCTGGCAGGGGAGGAGCGGCTGCGGGCCTGGCTGACCGCGTGATCACGGGGCATCCGTGCCCGGGGACGCTTCGCGGCGGACACGCCGACGTCCCCCGCCCGTAACCCGCGTAGATCTACGCTGAGGTGGAACGACTGCAAGCGGAGGGAGTTCACATGGCTACAGGCAACCCGGAGGGCAAGCGGCGGCCACCGGAGGAACAGCGCCTGGGACCGGTCCTCCGGCGACGGGATCAGGTGCAGACGAGCACCACCGACCAGCGGCTGCTGGACGAGCGCGCGCCCTCCGACTGGGTCCACACCGACCCCTGGCGGGTCCTGCGCATCCAGTCCGAGTTCATCGAGGGCTTCGGCACCCTCGCCGAACTCCCCCCCGCCATCAGCGTCTTCGGCTCCGCCCGGACGGCGGTGGCCTCCCCCGAGTACGAGGCGGGCGTGCGGCTCGGACGCGCGCTGGTCGAGGCCGGCTGGGCGGTCATCACCGGCGGCGGCCCCGGCGCCATGGAGGCGGCCAACAGGGGTGCCAGCGAGGCGGGCGGCGTCTCGGTGGGCCTCGGCATCGAACTGCCCTTCGAGCAGGGTCTGAACCCCTACGTCGACATCGGCCTGAACTTCCGGTACTTCTTCGTCCGCAAGATGATGTTCGTGAAGTACGCGCAGGGCTTCGTCGTCCTGCCCGGCGGTCTCGGCACCCTGGACGAACTCTTCGAGGCCCTCACCCTCGTCCAGACCCAGAAGGTCACGCGCTTCCCGATCGTCCTCTTCGGCACGGAGTACTGGGGCGGCCTGGTCGACTGGCTGGAGAACACCCTGATCGCCCAGGGCAAGGCCTCGGAGAAGGACCTCCTCCTCTTCCACGTCACGGACGACGTGGCGGAAGCGGTGGCCCTGGTCTCGAAGGAGACGAGCCGTTAGGGCGTGTTTCGAAAGCCCCGTCTGCCCGGCGACGCCTGGCACGCACGCTCGCCGCGTTGTCGGGGTCGCCCCGATACAACCAGTATCGGGCCGCCCCCCCCCCGGCGGAAGCAACCCA
>NZ_JBFBCB010000035.1:0-86395 GCF_040682975.1 Streptomyces sp. NPDC051051 | reverse complement strand
AGCCGACGCCGCCCCGTCCCTGGAGCTGGGTGACCGCGTCGCTGATGATGTCCCGGGTCGGACGCCGTACGACCGCGAGGTCGCGGCGGCCGGGCCCGTGGCGTGCGCGCTCGGTGTCCCGCTGGGTCTTCTCCGCCGTCAGGACAGCCGCGAGCCGCCCTGGGGAACGGGCAGCGACCGCGCCGACGGAACCGAAGGCACCGATGAGGCCGAGGGCACCGATGACGCCGACGGGTCCGACTGCCGCAGCTCGGCGAGCAACTCGTTCTGTCCGGCCAGCAGTTCGGTCAGGATCCGGCGGGCCGCGCGGAGCAGCTCGGCGACGTCGCCACCGGCCAGCGCGTAGCTGACCGTCGAGCCCTCCCGGATCGACACCACGATCCCGGACCGCCGCAGCACGGCCAACTGCTGGGAGAGACTGGACGGTTCGATCTCGATCTCGCTGAGCAGGTCCCGCACGGCGACGGGCCCGCCCTGAAGCAGTTCGAGGACCCTGATCCGCACCGGGTGCCCCAGCATGCGGAAGAACTCGGCCTTGGCCTGGTAGAGGGGGACCTGCATGGTCAATCGCTCGCTCCCTGCCGCTCTCGGGGTCCTGCGTCCGTCACGATCCTGGCGACTTCGGGCCCCGCACGCCCTGGTGATGCACTGATGTGGATGTGTCGAGATGAAGAAATTTTCAATTCACGGGCGTGCGAAGCCGTAGGTCACCGGTGGGCTACACCTCGAGGTCCGTCTCGATCCGCTTGAGCTGGTGACGGGCCATCGCGAGGTTGGAGCGGTCGCGGTCCAGGACGAGGTAGATGAACAGTCCGCTGCCCTGCCGCCCCTTCAGCAGCCGGATGAGGTGGTACTGGCTCCCGAGGGTGATCAGGATGTCCTCGATCTCGCCCTTCAGTCCGAGGTGCTCCATCGTGCGGACCTTGGCGCGGATCACGTCGGTGTTGCCCGCGGCGGCGACGGCCAGGTCGAGGTCCTTGCCGCCGCCCATGGTGCCCAGGGCCATGCCGCTGGTGTAGTCCACGACGGCGGCGCCCAGCGCCCCCTCGATCGAGGTCATCGTCTCCTTGAGGGAGATTTCCACATTCGCCATGGCGGTCCTCCTACGGGTTGCACGGGACCGGGCTCCTCCGGCCCCGTTCGTGTTCCGACCGTACGGAGGGGGTCGCTCGGAAGGATGACGCCTTCCGGGACTGGCGCAGAGAGAACCGGAACGTGCGGACACCTGCCGCACTTTGATCGCACGGGATGCGAAATCTGACCGTCTCGTGCGTCAAGTGCTCCCTGAGCAAGAAGAGCCGGGGCAGGTGCGGGACGGCCGCACCGGGGTCGCGCGGCCCCGTTCGGATCCCGTCGCCGCCGCGGCCGTCGCACCGACGGGGCGCCCGGTGCGGACGCCGCTTGCGGCGGGCCGCCCGAGCGGGCAGGGTTCGATGCCGTGGCCACTTTGCTGATCGTCCATCACACGCCCTCGCCGAACTGCCAGGCGATGTTCGAAGCGGTCGTCCGGGGTGCGACGACGCCGGAGATCGAGGGGGTCCGCGTCGTCCGCCGGGCCGCCCTCGCCGCCACCGCCTCCGACGTCCTGGCCGCCGACGGCTACCTGCTGGGCACGCCGGCCAACCTCGGCTACATGTCCGGTGCCCTCAAGCACTTCTTCGACCAGGTGTACTACCCCTGCCTCGACGCCACCCGCGGCCGCCCCTTCGCCTACTACGTGCACGGCGGCAACGACGTCACCGGCGCCGTGCGCGGCATCGAGGCCGTCACGACCGGTCTCGGCTGGCGGCGCGCCGCCGAACCCGTGACCGTCACCGGGGAACCGGGCAAGGCGGACGTGGAGGCCTGCTGGGAACTCGGCGCGACCACCGCCGCGGGCCTCATCGGGTGATCACGGACACGAGTGGAGGCCATCGCGACGGCGGGCTCCTCCAGCTGTGGGAGGAGCACAGGCGCGCGCTCCTCCCCGCGGGCTTCCGCGGTGTGGACGTGGGGGGAGTGGACCTGGTCCTGCTCGACGCGGGCGTCGCGGGCCTCGTGCAACGGGAACTCCGCGGCGGACTGGACGACGAAGCGTCGCGGTCCTCTGGACGTGCGTCGCGGACCTCGACAGGGTCCTGCCGCTGGTCGGGGACGACTACTGCGCGTCCTACTGCGCGTCCTACTGCGCCGGGCTGCGGACGATGGCCGGGGTCACGGCCGCGCGCCACCTGCCCGGCGCGATCTGGCCGTCCGCCCGAGAACCGCTGCCCCGCGCGGTACCCCGCTCAGTCCCACAGCGAGTAGGTCATCACCTTCGCGAACTGCTCGGGCCGCTGGTCCGGGTACTCCAGGGTGATGCGGCCGTAGCGCTCCGTCCCGGGGGCCTTCTTCCAGGGCTGCGCCTTGTCCAGCCGTACGACCACCGGGTACGAGCGGAAGGTGCCGGCCGCGCAGTAGGGCTTGCAGTCGTTGACGACGTTGATGCCCGTGGCCTTCGCGGACCCGGCGTCCCACCGGACCCACTTCAGCGAGGCGAGGCGGCTGTTGCCGTCGCCGCAGGCCAGGATGAAGTCGTGGGGCCGCACCCGCGGGTGCCAGAGGCAGTCGACCAGGACGGGCGGTGCGCTCTGGCGTGCGACGGGCCGATCGGCGGGTGGTGACGCGGCGGGTGCGGCCGAGGCCGTCCCGACCGCCGCGGTGAGTCCCAGTGCCGCACAGAGCAGCGCCGCCGTCCTCGTCGTCCTGTGTCCGCGCATGACCGCTCCCGCCCGTCTCGGTGCCCGGGCCGTTCCCCGCGCCCCGTGGAGGTTCTCCACCGACGCTACGACGACGAGCCGACCAGGACCACTCGAACGGCCCAGCGGCAGGGCGCGGGCACTGTCGGCGGCGTTCCGTGACGCGCCGGACGCCCACCCCGCGTCCGGCCGAAAAAGAGTGCCCGGATGACCAACTGCCTTTTCACCAAGGCGAATTCAAGCCGTTGTATTGGCATTCCCATGACAAAAGCGCGACGTGGGTGCCACGCTGCTGCCGAACGTTCACCTTTCCTTCACGCCCCTCAGAGGCGGCGCCCCACCCCCCACCCCTTCGCCACCCGACGGACGCCCGCAGACCGCACCCGCCCTGCCGTGCGCGCGTTCCGGACCGTGCCCACCCCGCCGGTCCGCCCCCACCTCGGCCCGCACGACGGGCCGACCGTCGCAGAAGGAGAAGCCGTTGTCCCGGCGACCCCGTTTTGCCCCCCGGCGCAGACATGCCGCAGTCCTCGCCCTCACCACCGTCGGCACCCTGCTCGCCCTCGGCGCCCCCGCGGGCCCCGCCGCCGCGGCCCCCGCCGACCCCGGTCCCACCCCCCTCGCCGCCACCCCGCGGGCCGGCGCCGCACCGGCCGCGCTCCCGCCCGCCCGGCGGGCCGCGCTCGTCCGGAGCGCCCGGGCCGCAGCCGGCGCCACCGCACAGCGCCTCGGCCTCGGCGACAGCGAGAAACTCGTCGTCAAGGACGTCGTCCAGGACGCCGACGGCACCACCCACACCCGCTACGAACGCACCTACGCCGGACTGCCCGTCCTCGGCGGCGACCTGGTCGTCCACCTCCGGAGCGGCCGCACCACCGTCTCCCGGGCGAGCGAGGCCACCCTCGCGGTGCCGTCGCTCACCCCGAAGCTGTCCGCCGCGAAGGCCGGCGCCAAGGCCCTGGCGGCCGCACGCGAGGCCGACATCGCGCGCTCCGCCGCCGAGGGCGCCCCGCGCCTGGTCGTCCGGGCCGGCGAGGGCAGGGCCGTCCTCGCCTGGGAGTCGGTCGTCGAGGGCGTCCGGAAGGACGGCACGCCCAGCGAACTCCACGTCGTCACCGACGCGGCCTCCGGCAAGGAGATCCAGGTCTCCGAGCAGGTGCACACCGGCAGCGGCACCGGCCAGTACAACGGCACGGTCACCGTCGGCAGCACCCTGTCCGGATCGACGTACCAGCTGCTCGACGGCGACCGCGCGGGGCAGCGAACGTACGACCTGAACCAGGGCACCTCCGGCACCGGCACCCTCTTCACGGACGACAACGATGTCTGGGGCGACGGCACTCCGGACAACCGCCAGACCGCGGGCGTCGACGTGGCCTTCGGCGCCGCCGCCACCTGGGACTACTACAAGGACGTGCACGGCCGGGACGGCATCCGGGGCGACGGCGTCGCCGCCTACAGCCGCGCCCACTACGGCAGCAACTACGTCAACGCCTTCTGGCAGGACAGCTGCTTCTGCATGACCTACGGCGACGGCTCCGGCAACACCCACCCGCTGACCTCGCTCGACGTGGCCGCCCACGAGATGAGCCACGGCGTCACCAGCGCCACCGCCGACCTGACCTACTCGGGCGAGTCCGGCGGCCTCAACGAGGCGACCTCCGACATCTTCGCCGCCGCGGTCGAGTTCCACGCCGGCCTCGCCGCCGACGTCCCCGACTACCTGGTCGGCGAGAAGATCGACATCAACGGCGACGGCACCCCGCTGCGGTACATGGACAAGCCCTCCAAGGACGGCGACTCCCGCGACTACTGGAGCTCCACCCTCGGCGGCGTCGACGTCCACTACTCCTCGGGCCTCGCGAACCACTTCTTCTACCTCCTCTCCGAGGGCAGCGGCGCCAAGACCGTCAACGGCGTCGCCTACGACAGCCCGACCTACGACGGACAGGCCGTCACCGGCATCGGCATCGGCGACGCCGCCGACATCTGGTACCGCGCGCTGACCACGTACATGACCTCCTCCACCGACTACGCCGGCGCCCGCACCGCCACCCTCCAGGCCGCCGCCGACCTCCACGGCGCCTACAGCCCCACCTACCTCGCCGTCGCCGACGCCTGGGCCGCCGTCAACGTCGGCAACCGCATCGCCCTCGGAGTCAACGTCGCCCCGATCGCCGACCAGACCAGCGGCGTCGGCCAGGCGGTCTCCCTCCAGGTGGACGCCTACACCACCCACACCGGCTCCGCCCTCGCCTACACGGCCACCGGACTTCCCGACGGCCTGACCATCGGCGACACCGGACTGATCTCCGGCGTGCCGACCACCACCGGCACCACCCCGGTCACCGTGACCGTCACCGACGGCACCGGAGCCTCCGTCACCGTGGACTTCGACTGGCGGGTGGCCCACGTGTACGCCAGCAGCACCCGCGTCGACATCCCCGACGTGGGGGCCGCCGTGGAGTCCCCGATCACCGTCGGCGGCCGCGGCGGCAACGCCTCCCCGGCCACCGAGGTGCACGTCGACATCGTCCACACCTACCGCGGTGACCTGACGGTGGACCTGGTCGGCCCCGACGGCACCGTGTACCCGCTGCTCAACCGCAGCGGCGGCGCCGCCGACAACGTCGACCAGACCTTCGTCGTCGACGCCTCCGCCCAGCCCGTCGACGGCACGTGGAAGCTGCGCGTGCGGGACCTCGCGGCGATCGACGTCGGCTACATCCGGGGCTGGCAGCTCACCCCCTGACGCGAGCCGCCCGGGTCCCGGACCCCACCGGGTCCCGGACCCCACCGGGTCCGGGGCCCGGCCGGGCGGAAACGGGTGTCGAACCCGATGGTCCGCGGCACCGGCCGCGTGTGACGGTGGGGGGACCGGGGGCGCGCACGGGCGCACCCCAGGCCCCCCGAGGAGGACCGCCCATCCGTCCCCGTCACACGCGACCGCATCAACTTCCTTTCCGCGGCCGGGAAGTGACGCATGGGACACGCTGACACGCTGCTCGCCCTCGGCGGCGCCTTCCTCGCCGCGGCCTTCCTCGCCCGCCTGGGGAGCAGCCGTCCCCGCCGGTCGCGGGCGGCGAGACGGACGGTGTCGTGCGCGGACGGCGGCAGCACCCGCCGGCCGTCCCGCCGCAGCATCCGCGCCACCGCGACCATCGGCCCCGGCTGATCCAGATCCGCCAACTCCTCGGCGGTGCAGTAGCCGTGACGCCGCCGCGCCGGGCGCCGGGACCGCCGCAGCACGACGAGGGCGACCGTGCCGAGCACCGTCAGCACCAGGGCCGGAACCCACGGGCCGACGGCCCGGCCGGCCGGCGTCGGCCCGGCGGCCGTCCCGCACACGACGGCGGCTGGCACGGTGAGGCCGCGCAGCGCCTCGTGCAGCCGCGGCCCGTGGCGTCCCCGACGCGCGCAGTTCGCGCACGGTCCGGCGCCGCCGGGCACGCCGGGACCCGCCCGCCGCCGCCCGCTTCCCCTGCGTGTCCCCAGGGCCGGCACCCCCACCCCGTACCCCGCGATGTGCCAGGACCGGATGCACACCCGCGGTGTGGCGAAATGCCCGCGCTCGGCGCTTTTCGGCCACCGCCTCGGCCGAAGCGCGGCCCGGTCGGCGGCTGCTCGACGGGCCGTTGTCAGTGACGGGTGCGAAGCTGCTGGTCATGGACGAGGCTGACTTCATGCGGGGCCGGGTCTACGGCGCCGACCACGAGGATGCGGCACCCCGCCCGGACCGCGAGTACGCGGAGCTGGTGGGCGGTCCGCTGGACGGGCTGCTCCTGGACGTCACGGACCGCCCGGACAGCGACCTGCACGAGGTGGCGCTGACGACCGAGATAGGCCGCTACGGCCCCGGCGGCTGGGCCCTGTACAAGGAACGGCCCGGAGGCGCCCGCCGCTTCGACTGGCGGGGGGACGCGCCCGGCGCCCCCTGACGCTCAAGGGGCGGCGGGGTGACGGGGCGACGGGAGCGGCGAGCCGAGGCTTGTCCGATCGTACGAACCTTCCTTCAGGAGGGTTACCTCGTGCGGCCGGGCTTGATAGGAAACTTTCCTGTCGGTTGCAGCGCAGATCCACCTCCATCCACCCCCCACTCCCCGACTGGAGTCACTGTGGTGCACGCATCCCCCGGCGCGCAGGGTCCGACCCCCGCCACGACCGCCGCCTCCCGCCGCACGGTCCTCGCCCTCCTCGCCGCCGCGACGGCGGCCCCCCTCCTCGTCTCGCCGTCCGCGTCCGCCGCCCCCGAACTCCGCGCGGCGGTGGGGCTGGACGACCCGGCGAAGAAGGAGATCGCCATGAAGCTGGTGTCGAGCGCGGAGAACTCCTCGCTCGACTGGAAGGCCCAGTACCGGTACATCGAGGACATCGGCGACGGCCGCGGCTACACCGCCGGCATCATCGGCTTCTGCTCCGGCACCGGCGACATGCTCGACCTCGTCGAGCTGTACGCCGACCGCAAACCCGGCAACGTGCTCGCCGGGTACCTGCCCGCGCTGCGGGCGGTCGACGGCACCGACTCCCACGACGGCCTCGACCCGAACTACCCGCGGGACTGGCGCACGGCGGCCCGGGACACGGCGTTCCAGCAGGCGCAGAACGACGAACGCGACCGCGTCTACTTCGATCCGGCCGTCCGCCGCGCCAAGGCCGACGGCCTGCGCGTCCTCGGCCAGTTCGCCTACTACGACGCCATCGTCATGCACGGCGACGGCGGTGACGCCACCAGCTTCGGCAGCATCCGCCGGCGCGCCCTGGCCAAGGCGAAGACCCCGGCCCAGGGCGGCGACGAGACGGCGTACCTCAACGCCTTCCTCGACGCACGCGTGTGGGCCATGAAGCAGGAGGAGGCGCACAGCGACACCAGCCGCGTCGACACCGCCCAGCGCGTCTTCCTGCGCAAGGGCAACCTGGACCTCCAACCGCCCCTGGACTGGAAGGTGTACGGCGACAGCTACCACCTCGACTGACCGCGGCGCGCCCGTCCCGGCCTCGGTGCGTACGGCACCGGACGCCGGGACCCGGTCCGTTCCGGTGCTCCGCGAAAGAATGGTGCGGCTGGGGCGTAGGAGTCGGATTCAGGGGTATGCGCGCGGTCATGAACGGGGTAATGAAGGCGGTCCGCATGGAACCTGTCCCTCCCGACGAGGGGTTCCCGGGTCCTGAGCGGAGCCGGGTCGAGACAACGGTGGCCCTCGACGGGCAGAACGGCTGCATCGCCGGCGCGCGGCAGCTGACGGGTGATTTCCTCGCGAGTGCGCAGCGCGAGCACGGGGTGCCGGTCTCGGCCCGCACCATGGATCTCTCACAACTCGTGGTGAGCGAACTGGTCACCAACGCCCTGCGATACGCGCCCGGTCCGGTCCTGCTGCACCTGCGCATCGTGGGGGACGCCGTGGAGATCGCGGTCTGGGACAGTGATCCGGCGCTGCCGACGCCGCGCGGGGCGGATCCGACGCGGGTCGGTCAGCACGGCCTGGAGATCGTGATGGCCGTGGCCCAGGGCGTCGACGTCGTACCGGAGCCGGTCGGCAAGCGGATCGTCGCCCGGCTCGGGCTGCTCGACGGTCTGTAGGCGCAGGCCGGGCGGAGGTCAGGCGGAGGCCGTGGTGCTCTCCCCGAGGACGCGGAACGTCGCTCCGCCGACGGTCAGCACCCCGTCCGACAGGGGAGTGCAGCGCGCCCCGCCCCCGCCGCGCAGGGCGCGCTGCGCACCCGGCCCGACCGTGACGTCCAGCCACGCACACGGCCGGGCCGGACGGTTGACGGCGAGAGTCACGGCACCGCCCCCGGAGTCCAGGACGACGGTCCTGCCGACGAGGGCGTCGATGTCGACGCCGCGCAGCAGAATGTTGCGGCGGGTGTGCCGGAGGCCGGCGGTGGGCGCGATGTCCCGGGGGAGGCCCTCGGCCGCCATGACGGTCACCGAGGCGTCCCGGTGGGCCGGCCGGCCGAAGTAGCGGTCGCCGACCAGTCCGAGACCGGCGCGCACCCGCACCGACCGCACGAGTTCGTCGCCGAGCCCCTCCGAAGGCCCGTCCGCGGGACGCCCCGAGAACCGGTGCACCGGCGACACCAGCAGCTGCACGATCTCCACCTCGGCCATGCCGTCCACCCTAGGCCTTGCCGTCACCTTCCCCT
This sequence comes from Streptomyces sp. NPDC051051, assembly GCF_040682975.1. Taxonomy (NCBI): domain Bacteria; kingdom Bacillati; phylum Actinomycetota; class Actinomycetes; order Kitasatosporales; family Streptomycetaceae; genus Streptomyces; species Streptomyces sp. NPDC051051. The sequence continues at coordinate 77,534 of NZ_JBFBCB010000035.1, read as the reverse complement.
CGTCGCCCTCGTCGCCCCGGAAGGCCGGCGGGAACGCGACGACGGGACCCGTGCCGCCGACGAAGGCCGTCGTCCCCGAGGCTCAGGGCTTGTACGGCAGCGTGGCGCAGTTGGAGCCGGCGGGCCGGCCGTCGAGGCGGTCGGTCAGCCAGGAGATCGCGTCGCCCTGGTCGGTGAGCAGCGGTGCGAAGTGGTTGAGCAGGGCGTTGCCCAGCGGCAGCAGGACGACGGGCTTGTAGGTGACGTTCGCCCCCCTCGCGCACCACGCCACGGCGAGGTCGCGGGCCTGTCCGTGCGGTACGAGGTTGTCGGCGGTGCCGGTAGCCACCCGCACCGGGGACGCGGGCCTGATCCTGCCGATGCGCTGGTCGGCCAGGAACGCCTCGAGCGCGGGCTCCTCCTCGATGACGGCGCCCAGGGAGCGCCCGTCGGTGGTCCAGGCCGTGCTGCGCGCCGAGTTGTAGGCGAGGAGGGCGTCGCCCACGCACATGGTGGACAGATCCTTCAGGGCCGCCTTGCCGGCCGCGTTGAGGTGCGCTTCCGCGATCGGCTTCAACTCCGGGTCGGACTCCAGGAAGCCGTTGACCGACCAGCCGAGCGCCCCGGCGAGGTCGCTGCCGTCGATGGCCGCGGTGACGGCCACCAGGTCGGCGGGCGGCGCTCCGGAGTAGGTGCCGGCGAGCGGGACGTCGGGGGCGTACGCGGGCTGGAGTTCGGCGGCGGCCGCGGTGGCCCCGCCGCCCTGGCTGTAGCCGAACAGCGCCACCCGTGAGCCGTCGGTGAGGGACGTCCCGTCGAGGGAGCGGGCGGCGCGGGCGGCGTCCAGCACGGCGTGGGCCTCGTCGACCCGGTTGACGTAGGTGTGCAGCCGGTCCGTGGTGCCGAGGCCGGTGTAGTCGGTGACCACGACGGCGACCCCGCGGGCGAGCAGCCGGTAGATGGCCAGGTCCTCGTAACCGACCGACACCGTCTGCCCGTTGAGCACGAGCGGGCGTTCCAGACCGAGGGACGCGGCGCACTGGTCGCCCTGTCCCATGGTGCCGGGCGCCACGACGACCAGCGGCCGTGCCCCCGTGCCCTTCCAGGCGGCCGTCGGTTCGATGTAGGCGCCGGTGACGGCCATCGGCCGGCCCGCCGAGTCGGTGGACCGGTACATCAGGCGGGTCGCCCGGCCGGGCAGCGGACCGTCGATGCCGGGCAGGCTCAGGGCGAGAGGGAGCCGTTCGGTGCGGATCAGCGCGCCGTCGGCGGCCGGCAGCGAGGCGGGCGGGTTGTAGAAGGCGGGAATGGTGACACCGCGGGAGACCACGGGTTCGGTCGGTGTCGCGGCGGCGGCCGGAACGGCTGTCGTGCCGAGGCAGGCGGCGGCCGTGACGGCCGCGGCGAGCAGACGGGCGGGGGCGGGCATGGCAGACCTCCGGTGGGGAGAGGGGAGGCCGAGCCTCACTCTGCGGCTCGGGTGACACGCGGTCCGGTGAGGACGGACCGCCCGGCATGCGGCGCCGGTCGTCCCACCGCCGCCGCATGCCGTACGTGAAGCGCTCTTGGACGAGCTGTCAGGACGGTAACGGCGACGGGGTTACCCGGGGTAGCGGTAAGTGGGTTACGGTTCAGTAATATGGCGGACGGTGATCAGGACCGCGCCCCGCCGTGCCGGTGACGTGCGCCGACCGCCCCCCAACTCGCCGCGGTCACCGGTGTGATTGACTGCGTGCGTGGTGCACGAGTCGGTCTTCCGGACCCAGGACCTCCCGGCGGCCGACCGGTTCGAGGCCTGGATCCAGCGCATGGGCCGCACCCACGCGCCGATGCAGCTGAGCAGCGAGCACGCCGCGGACTACGACGGCTCCCAGCGGGCGATCCTCCTCGGCGACGTCACCGTGTGGCCCGCCACCTTCGACCCGCTGGTCTTCCGCCGGACCCCCCGACTCATCCGCGCCTCCGACCCCGAGGCCTACCACCTCTCCCTGCTCCTCAAGGGCGAGGGAGCGGCCAGCTGGGGCAGCAGCCGGCAGGCGGTCTACACGATGAACGACTTCCACATCAGCACCTCCTCGCGTCCCTTCGAGATCCACACCGGAGCCGACCCCGTCACCATCGTCGGGGTGGAGATCCCCCGCGCCCAGGTGCCCCTGCCCGGCCGGCACGCCGACCAGGTGATGGGACGCCGCATCTCGGCCACGGAGGGCATCGGCGCGCTGCTGGCGCAGTTCCTCCTCCGGCTCGCCGCGGACACCTCCTGCTACCGGCCCGCCGACGGACCCCGCCTCGCCACCGTCGTCACCGACCTGGTCGCGGCGGCCTTCGCGCACGCCCTCGACGCCGACCCGAGCCTGCCGCCCGAGAGCCACCACCGGACCCTCGCCCTGCGCGTCAAGGCGTTCGTCCGCCGTCACCTCGCCGACCCCGAGCTGACCCCCGCGACGATCGCCGCCGCCCATCACATCTCCCGCAGCCACCTGTACCGCCTCTTCCGGGCCGAAGGCCTCACCGTGGCCTCGTACATCAGGGACCAGCGGCTGGAGCACGCCCGCCGCGAGCTCCTCGACCCCGCCCGGAGCACGACGCCGATCCACGCCGTCGCCGCGCGCTGGGGCTTCCCGCGGGCCGCCGAGTTCACCCGCGCCTTCCGCACCGCCTACGGCCTCCCGCCCAGCGAACTGCGCGCCCGCGAACACCCGCGGCCCGGCCCGCCCGGAGACGCTCCGCCAAGCGACCGTGGACGCCTCGCCAACGACACGGCCCCCGGCTCCGGCGCATCCTGGTGACACCGCGGCGGCGGATCGCCGCCGGAGCCGGGGCGGCGTGCCAGGACCACGGGGGAGTCCTGGTACGCCGACGCCCGGCGGGCGGGCGCCCGACGGTGGACCGGGCGACGGCCCGGCGGACGGCCCCCGGTGATCGAGTGGTGACGGCCCGGGCGGCGGCGTACGGTCGAACGGTGAACACCACAGTGGACGCGATCGTTCACTGAACCCCCAGGGGCCCGCCACCCCGTGCGGGCGACACGTTATGAGCTCATCTCCGCAACCCACTTCCGCGTCCCGGACCTCCGCCCGTCCCGCGGGCGGTGACGGAAACGCGATGGCACTGTTCGTCATCGCCTCGTGCCAGCTGATGGTGGTCCTCGACATCACCATCGTGAACATCGCGCTCCCAGACATCCAGCGCTCCCTGGACTTCTCCACCGCCAACCTGTCGTGGGTGGTCAACGCCTACACGCTCACCTTCGGCGGTCTGCTGCTGCTCGGCGGCCGCGCGGGTGACATCCTCGGACGGCGGCGGGTCTTCGTCTTCGGCGTGCTGCTGTTCGTCCTCGCCTCGCTCCTCGGCGGGCTCGCCCGGGGCCCCGGCCAACTCCTGGCCGCCCGCGCCCTCCAGGGCGTCGGCGGGGCCATCGCCTCCCCCACCGCCCTCGCCCTGATCAGCACCACCTTCCGCGAAGGACCCGAGCGCAACCGGGCGTTCGGCGTGTTCGCCGCGGTCTCGGCGGGCGGCGGCGCGATCGGACTGCTCGCCGGCGGCATCCTCGTCGAGTGGCTGGACTGGCGCTGGGTCTTCTTCGTCAACGTTCCCATCGGCCTGCTCATCGCCCTCGCGGCACCCCGCTGGATCAAGGAGTCCGCACGCCACCCGGGCCACTTCGACGTCGCCGGCGCGGCGAGCTCCACCGCGGGCATGGTCCTGCTGGTGTACGGCTTCATCCGGGCCGCCCAGGACGGCTGGCGCGACACGCTCACCATGGCCTCCTTCGCCGGGGCCGTCGTCCTCCTCGCCGTGTTCATCACGGTGGAGAAGCACTCCCGGCAGCCGATCACACCGCTGCGCATGTTCGCCGACCGCAACCGCGCGGGCACCTACGGCATCATGCTCTGCCTGGCCGCCGCCATCTTCGGCATGTTCTTCTTCCTCACCCTGTTCGTGCAGAACGTGCTGGACTTCAGCCCCCTCCGGGCGGGCCTCGCCTTCCTCCCGGTGAGCGCGGTCATCGCGGTCGGCGCGGGGCTCGCCTCCCGGTTCCTGCCGACGTACGGTCCCAAACCGTTCATGGTGACCGGCGCGATCCTGGCCGCGGCGGGACTGGGCTGGCTGACCCTGACCGACGTCCACTCCACCTACGCGGGCAGCGTGCTCGGCCCGATGCTGGTCTTCAGCCTGGGCATGGGCATGGAGTTCGTCTCCCTGACCCTGATGGCGCTGTCCAACGTGCCCACCCGGGAGACCGGCGCGGCCTCCGGGCTGCTCAACGCCACCCAGCAGGTGGGCGGTTCGCTCGGCCTGTCCATCCTGGTCACGATGTTCGGCACGGCCAGCAACAACGAGGCGGACGAACAGGTCCCGGCGTTCCTGTCCCAGGCGACCCCGGTGGAACGCCTGCGCTTCCAGCGCACCGGCGAACTCCCGCCGCCCTGGGGCGACGAGGTCCTGACGGCGGGCATCTCCGCGGCCTTCGTGATGGCGGCCGTCTTCACGCTGGTCGCCGCCCTGATCGCCCTCGTCGTGATCCAGGTCCGCCCCTCCGACCTCGAACGTCTCAAAGGCGACGGGGCGGGGCCGCCCGGCGGATGAGGCACGGCCCGCGCACACGTCGCCCGTGCGCCCGCGCCGCCGGATTCGGCCACGGCCCGCCGGGGCGCGGTCACGGCGGTGCCGCCGGGTCAGTAGGGTCCGCCCATGGTTCATCGAGACGTGGGAATCCTGCACCCCGGCGACATGGGCGCGAGCGTGGCCGCGCAGGCCGTGGCGGGGGGTGCCGAGGTACGGTGGCTGCCCGCGGGACGGTCGGCGGCGACGCGGCGGCGGGCGGCCGGCATCGGTCTGCGCGCCGCGGCCGATCTGGGGGAGCTGGTCGAGAGCTGCGAGGTCGTCCTGAGCGTCTGCCCGCCGGCCGCCGCCCTCGACGTGGCCGAGGAGGTGGCGAGGGCCGGTTTCCGCGGTCTCTACGTCGACGCCAACGCGGTCAGCCCGGAGCGGATGGCGCGGATCGCCGAGGTCCTCGCGGGCGGCGGCGCCACGGTGGTGGACGGCGGGATCACGGGCCCGCCGCCCCGCGAGCCCGGCACGAGCCGCCTGTACCTCTCCGGGGACGCCGAGGCCGTCGCCCGCGTCGCCGGCCTCTTCGCCGGCACCGCCCTCGCGCCCCACCCGCTGGCGGGCCCGGTCGGCCGCGCCTCGGCGCTCAAGCTGTCCTTCGCCTCCTACAACAAGATCGCCTACGCCCTCGCCGCGCAGGCCTGCGCGCTGGCCGACGGCCACGGCGTCCTCGACGAGCTGATCGAACTGGCGGCGGGGGCGTTGCCCGGCACACCGCTGGCCGGACCCGAGCGGCTGGCCGGCGCGGGCCGCAAGGCCTGGCGCTGGGAACCGGAGATGGCCGAGATCGCGCGCGCCTGCGCACAGGTCGGTCTGCCGACCGGCTTCGCCGAGGCCGCCGCGGAGACCTTCGCACGCTGGGAGGCGCACAAGGACGACGGGACCGTGACCGGCGCCCGGCTCATCGCCGACCTGCGCCGGGCCGAGCGGCGCGCGGAGTCCGGCCCGGCGTGAGCCGTCGGGTGCGGCGGAAGGCAGCCCCGGCCCGCCGCACCCGGGCGCCCGCTCAGTCGTCGAGGGCCGTCAGGACCTCGCGCAGGTCGACGAACTTGAAGTTCGTCGCCGTACGGTCCTCGGCCTGCCCGGCGTCGTCGTGACCGTCCTGCACGACGAGCAGACCGCCCGGGAACCTGCGGCCCAGCGGGGCGTTGAGCGCCGCGGCGCCGTCGCACTCCTCCGAGCCGTCCGGGCCCGTCGCGGTGGCGGCGACCCGGAAGCCGCCCTCGTACTCGTTGTCGTCGCTCCGCTCGCGGTCGTAGACGGCGAAGGTGTCGTCGCCCTGGCTGGAGGCCAGCAGATGACCGTCGCCGTCCGCCTCTGCGACCAGGGTCAGGCCCTCGACGTCCGCCGTGACCCGCGTGCCGCCGTACCCGGGGTCGGCGCCGCTCACGCACTCCTCGGTGGCCTCGTCGTAGGTGCCGGGCACGCCGTACTCCCGCACGGTGTCGACGAGTCGGGGCGTTCCGCCGAGGGTGGCGGGCACCCGCCAGATGCCGACGTCCTCCTGGCCCGCGTACAGCGTGCCGTTCGCCGGGTCGACCACCATGCCCTCGACCTGGGGCAGTTCACCGGGCTCCGCGCACGGCGACCAGGACGTGCCGTTCGGCAGGCGGAAGGAGGACGGCAGGTCCAGGGTCCGGACCTTGCGGTAGCCGACCCTGCCGCCGGCCGTCGGCGTCAGTTCGAGCAGGGCGATGGTGGTGCGTTCGCGCCGGCTGACGAGCGCGTAGGTGCGGCCGCTCGCCCTGTCGGTCCAGGTGGCGAGGCCGTACGCGGTGCGCTGCTCGTTGATCTCCGCCTGGTCGGCGGAGAAGACCGGCGCGGCCGCCGGGTCCGTGACGTCCGAGAGGGGACGGCCGGGCGAGGCGGGGTCGATGCGGTAGATCCGCAGCCGGTCGTTGCCCCGGTCGGTGGTGACCGCGAGGTCGGCGCGCCCGGTGGAGAGCTTCAGACCCTGCACCACGTCCACGTTGTTGTAGCGGCCGGGCGCGTCCCCGGGACCCGGTCCGGCCGGCGCGGCGAGCGACTGCACGAGCCGGGCGCCGAGGTCGTACACCCTGAGGCCGCCCTCCTTCGCGGTGGCGACGACCAGGCTGGCGTCCGGGTCGGCGGCGTTGCGCCAGATCGCCGGGTCGTCCGCGTCGGAGTTGCCGCCCGCCTCGTCGTCGTACAGGGCCGGCGTCTCGACGCGCGGGAGGACGGCCGGCAGGGCGTCGTCGTCCTCGGCGGAGGCGGGAAGTGCGGCGGTCAGAGCGAGCGACGCCGTGAGGACCGACACGGCGAAAGTCCTCGGAAGCGATCTGGTCACGTCGACCTTCCTTCGATGGGGGGCAGGACCAAACGCGATGATCTTGGTGGTGCGGGCGAACGGCGGGGCGGCGCGGGGGTGAAGGGCGGGTGCCGGCGAGGGGAACAACCGCCGGGCGCGGCTACGCCGAGGAGTGGGCGAGCAGGTGGTCGACGGCCCGCGGGACGTCGGGGGCGCGGTGGTGGGGGACGGTGAGGCCCTCGGGCCAGGGCCGCCCCGTCACCCAGATCGTCCGCAGGCCCGCCCGATGGCCGCCCCGGATGTCGTTCTCCGGGTCGTCGCCGGTCATCCAGTCGCCCGCACCGATCTGGGTGCCGCAGCGCGCCGCCGCCAGTTCGAAGAGGCGCGGGTCGGGCTTGCGGACGGCGATGTCCCCGGAGGCGGCGATCCCGTCGACGAGGTCGGCGAGCCCGGTGGCCCTGACCTTGGCGCGCTGGATGTCGGAGGACCCGTTCGTGGCGACACCGATGCTCCAGCCGCGCTCGCGCAGCCGGGCCAGGCTGTTCAGCACCGCGGGACGGCAGGTGACGGCGGCGGCCATGCGGTCGACGTACACCCGCCACAGGTGGTCCGCCGACTCGCCCAGCCCGAACGCGGCGCGCAGCCGCGCGAAGTCCGACCGCTCGGCGTGGTCGGCGAGTTCGGTCAGCAGCCACCGCTCGATCTCGGGCCCGTACGCGTGGTCGTGGCAGAGGTCGGCTATGGCGTCGGCGAAGGCGGACGTACGGTCCACCAGTGTGCCGTCCAGGTCGAAGAGGGCGAGGCGCATGACCGGGACCCTACCCATGCGGTGATCCGCCGGACCCCGCCCGGGCCACCGCGGGCGGCACGCGGGCACCGCGGCGGGTTTGCGGCCCGAGCGAGCGGCAACGCGAAGTCCATGACTGAACCGAACACGGACACCAACGAAGAGCGCGACACCAAGCGCGCGACCGCAGCCAAGGCCCGGCGCGCGGCGGACAAGGCGACCGCTCCCGCCGCACGCGCCGCAAAGGGCGCCGAGGACAAGGCGGGTGACGCCGCGTCGGCCGCCGGCTCCGGGGCCGGGCGCGCCGCCGAGAAGACGGCGGGCGTGGCGCAGGGCGCGGCCCGTGGCGTCGAGGCGGGCCGTCAGGCGCTCGTCGCGAAGACCGGTCAGGTCGCGGCCACGGCCAAGTCCGCCACCGGTCAGGTCGCGGCCACGGCCAAGACGGCCTGGACGGTGATCGCCCACCGCAAGCTGATCGCGGCCGGCGTGGGCGCCGGTGTGACCGCGCTGACGGCCGTGTCGTACACGGTGGGCCGCCGCTCCGGCCGTCAGACCCTCGGCCCGATCACCCGGCTCACCGGCGGCCGCATCTGACGCCCCGCACGCGCGGTGGGGCACATCCCGGCACGTCCGGGCCCACCGCGCGGAGCCGGGGAGGACGCCCCGGCCGGGCCCGCGAACCCCGGTGACCGGTCGCGTCGTGCCCCGCGGGGCCGGGCGGCCGGTCGCGTCGTACCGCGCGCACGCCGGGGGACAGGTCGCGCCGTGCCGTGCGCGGCAGGGCCGGGGGACCGCCGCGTCGCACCGTCCGCAGGGTGGGGAATCAGCCGCCCCGCACGGCGCGCACGGGGCCGGGGATCGGTCACGATGAACCGCCCCAGCCGGGGCACAAGCCCCGAGTGATCTTCACCGAAGGCCGCTTGGGAGGAACCACCACCGTGACCGCACCCACCCGCCCGATACGCCCCGCGCGTCCCCGCCGTCGTTTCGACCTGCGCACGACGGCCCTGTTCTTCGTCCTTCTCGCGCTCCTCCTGACGCTCGCGGGCGTGGTCGCCCGCACCGCCGCCGCCGCCGCGGAACGCCGGCCCGCGTGGGCCGTGACCCTGCTCGTCCTCGGCATCGCCGCGACCGTCGCCTGCTATCGAGGCCGACGCCGGTGGTCGGCGCGCAGAGTCGTGCGGCACGCCACCGAGGCCCTCGAGGAAGCGGCCGAGACAGCCGTCGACGCGCTCGCCGAACCGCCGGCCGCAGCCGTCCCGGCGGAGGTCGCCGTCCAGGCCCCGCCCCTCGGCGCCGACGGCACGGCGGAGACCCTCGTCATCGGGACGGCCCCCGCCGCGGACACCACGTGCGTCACCGACTACTACGCCCTGGATCCCGACGAGTTCGAACAGGCGATAGCCGGCCTGTGCGCCCGCGACCACTGCACGGACGTCGAAGTCGTCGGCGGCGCCGGCGACTTGGGAGCCGACGTGCTGGCGGTGGCGCCGGACGGACGCCGACTCGTCCTCCAGTGCAAGCGCTACGGGGACGGCCACAAGGTCGGTTCACAGGATCTGCAGCGCTTCGGCGGCACCTGCTTCACCGTCCACGAGGCCGACGTCGCCATCGTCGTCACCACCAACGACTTCACGGCACCCGCCGTCGAGTACGCGCGGCAGTGCGGCATCGTGTGCGTGGACGCCGAGGGACTGCTCGCGTGGCACTCCGGTGCGGGACCCCGCCCGTGGGAGCCGGCCGGCCGGGGCTGACCCCCAAAGCCCCGGGGCCGGCACCGGGGGCTCGCCCGCTGACACCGGGCGCCGCACGGCCGTATCGGAAATTCCTCGTCGCCATCCTGGTTCGCCGTCCCCGGCGTGGGCACTTGGCGGTGAGCGAAGGACGAGTACAGGAGGTCGTCGTGGCGGTCCGGCATCGGCTGATCAAGACATCCCCGCGGCGGGTGTGGGCCGTCCTCGCGGACGGCGACCGGTACGCGGACTGGGTGGTGGGCACCGCGGAGACCACCCCGGTGCGGGGCCAGTGGCCCCAGGTGGGCGCGGAGATCGGCTACGAGGTCCGGATCGGACCCGTCCGCCTGAACAACCGGACCGTCGTACGGCGCTGCGAGGAGGGCGCCGCCCTGGAGCTGGAGGCCCGGGCGGGCTCCCTCGGCACGGCGCGGATCGCCGTCGAGCTGCGGCCCTGGGGCGAGCACTGCCTGGTGATCGTGGACGAACACCCCCTGCAAGGGGTGGGCGGTGCCCTGCACAACGCGGGCGTGGAGGCGCTGATCCAGCTCCGGCACCGCGCGATGCTCGCCCGGCTGGCCGAGGTGTGCGAGAACGAGATCCCGGACGCCGGGCCCGGGCCGGTGCCGGTACGGGCGCACGGCGGTGCCGATGCCTGACGCCGTGGTCATCGGGGCCGGACCCAACGGTCTGGTGGCCGCCAACCTGCTGGCCGACGCCGGCTGGAGCGTGGCGGTCGTCGAGGAGCAGCCCGGACCCGGCGGAGCGGTGCGTCACGACAGGGGAGTGGACCCGGACTTCGTCAACGACCTCTTCAGCTCCTTCTACCCGCTGGCCGCCGCCTCCCCGGTGGTGTCGGGCCTGCGCCTGGAGGAGCACGGCCTGCGGTGGAGCCACGCCCCCCACGTCCTGGCGCACCCGCTGAGCGACGGCAGGTGCGCGGTCCTCGACCGGCGGGTCGACGCCACCGCCGCCTCCCTCGACGCCTTCCACGACGGGGACGGCGCCGCCTGGCGCCGGCTGCACGAGATCTGGGAACGGCTGCGCCCCGACATCCTCGACGCCCTGTTCACCCCGTTCCCGCCGCTGAAGGCCACCGGGCGGCTCGCCCTGCGGCTGCGCACGGCGGGCGGCCTGCGGCTGGCCCGCACCTTGGTGCTGCCGGTGCGGCGCATGGGCGCCGAGGAGTTCGGCGGCGAGGGCGGCCGGCTCCTCCTCGCCGGGAACGCGCTGCACGCCGACCTCGCCCCGGAGGCCGCCGGCAGCGGCGGCTTCGGCTGGCTGATGTCCATGCTGGGCCAGACGTACGGCTTCCCCGTCCCGGCCGGTGGCGCCGGAGCCCTCACCGACGCACTGGTGCGCCGGCTGCGCGCACACGGCGGCACCCTGCGCTGCGGACTCCGGGTGGACCGGGTCGTCGTCCGCGACGGACGGGCGGTCGGCGTACGCACCGCCGACGGCGGCACCGTCACCGCCCGCCGCGCCGTCCTCGCGGACGTCTCCGTCCCCGCCCTCTACGGCGAACTGGTCGAACCCGAGCACCTTCCGGGCCAGCTGCTGGCCGACCTGAAGCGGTTCCAGTGGGACTTCGCCACCTTCAAGGTCGACTGGGCCCTCGACGGCCCCGTGCCCTGGCGCGCCGAGCAGGCCGCGCGGGCCGGCACCGTCCACCTGGCCGACGGAGTCGACGAACTCACCCGCTTCGCCGCCCAGATCGCGATGCAGCAGATCCCCGACCGCCCGTTCTGCCTGTTCGGCCAGATGACGACGGCCGACGCGTCGCGTTCGCCCGGCGGCACCGAGTCGGCCTGGGCCTACACCCACGTGCCGCACGAGGTGGCCGCCGACGCCGGGGACGAGGGGCTCACCGGCACCTGGGACCCCGAGGAGCAGGAGCTGATGGCCGACCGGGTGGAACGCCAGGTCGAACGGTTCGCGCCGGGCTTCCGCGCGCTGATCCGGGCCCGCCGCGTCCTCGCCCCGCCCACGCTCCAGGCACTCGACGGCAATCTCCGCGCGGGTGCCATCAACGGCGGCACCGCGGGCATCCACCAGCAGCTCGTCTTCCGTCCCCTGCCCGGCACCGGACGGCCGGAGACACCCGTGCGCGGCCTGTTCCTCGCCTCCGCGGGCGCCCATCCGGGCGGCGGCGTGCACGGCGCGCCGGGCGCCAACGCGGCCCGCGCGGCGCTGCGGCGGCGCCGGTCGCCGGGCCTGTCCGGACTCCAGCGCGCCCTCGCCCACCGCGACCGCGCGGGGCGCGCACGACCCGACTGAGGACGGCGGACAACCGACGATCGGAGCGCGCCGTGGCGCACACCCCCCTGAAGACCGTGACCCACAGGAGCGGGGTGCACCGCGCCGTGGCGCACAGCCCCCTGGAGAACCGCACCGTCGTCGTCACGGGTGCCGCGCGGGGAGTGGGCGCGGCCCAGGCCCGTGCCCTCGCCCGCCGCGGCGCGCGCGTGGCCCTGCTGGGCCACGAGCGGCCCGCCCTGGAGGCGGTCGCCGCCTCGCTGCCCACGCCGGCCCTCGCCGTGGAGGCCGACGTCACCGACGAAGCGGCCCTGCTGGACGCCGCCGAGGCCGTCCGCACCCGGCTGGGCCCGCCGTCGGCCGTCGTCGCGAACGCGGGCATCGCCGAGGGCGGCCCCTTCGGCGGGACCGGCACGGCCTCCTGGCGCCGCGTCGTCGACGTGAACCTCACCGGCAGCGCCCTCACGGCCCACACGTTCCTGCCCGACCTGCGCGAGACGGCGGGCTACTACCTCCAGATCGCCTCCCTGGCCTCCCTCGGCGCCGCCCCGCTGATGAGCGCCTACTGCGCCTCCAAGGCCGGCGTGGAGGCCTTCGCGCACGCACTGGGGGCCGAGGAGGCGCACCGCGGCGTGGCGGTCGGCATCGCCTACCTGAACTGGACCGACACCGACATGATCCGGGACGCCGACCAGTACGCCGTCCTGCGGGAACTGCGCGCCCACATGCCCGCCCCCGCCCGGCGCGTGTACCCCGTCGAGACCGTCGCGGAGGTCCTCGCCCGCGCCGTCGAACGCCGCAGCACCGCGGTCTACGTGCCCGCCTGGCTGCGCCTCGCGCAGATCGCGCGGGCCGCGCTGCCGCCGCTGGTGCTGCGCATCGCCCGGCGGGAACTGCCCCGGCTCGAGGCCGAGGAGCCCTTCCGCCCCACGGGGCTGCTCGGGGCCGGCGGGCGGGCCGACCGGGACGCCCGGCCCCCGCCCTGAACCCGCGCCCCCCGCGGCCGTGGCACCGACCCCGACCGGCTCAGAAGGCGTAGCGGATGCGCAGCCACGGCGCGTGGGCACCGATCAGGTCGCGCAGGGTGCTCAGCGCCTCGGCCTTGGTCCGGTCGCGGTAGCGCACGTTCAGCGCGCCGTTCTCGGAGCGCTTCGCCTGCTGGAGATCCGGCTGCCACAGCACCTGCTCGGCACGGGGATGCCAGCCCAGGTTCACCTCGTGCAGCTCACGGTTGTGGGTGAGCATGATCACCTCGGCGGCCGCCTGCCGCCTGACCCGCTCGGGCAGCACGTCGTCCAGGTGCCGGAGCAGGTCGGCCCAGGCCTCCCGCCAGCCCGGCCGCAGGACGACGGGGGAGAGGTTGAAGTGCACCTCGTAACCGGCGTCCAGGAAGTCGGCCGCGGCGGCGATCCGGGCGGCGACCGGTGAGGTACGCACGTCCAGGAGACGGGCGTCGGCCTCGGGCATCACGGAGAACCGGATCCGGGTCCGGCCCCGCGGCTCCAGGGCGAGCAGGTCGGGGTTCACGAACTTCGTGGCGAAGGACGCCTTGGCGGTGGGCCAGTGGCGGAAGGCGCGCACCAGGTCGGCGGTGTTGTCGCAGACGAGGGCGTCCACCGAGCAGTCGCCGTTCTCCCCGATGTCGTACACCCACGCCGTGGGGTCGCACTGGTTGGGTTCCCGCTTGGGGCCCTGCCGCGCGATGTGCCGGCCGAGGTGGGCGATGATCCGGTCGATGTTGGTGAACACGGTGATGGGGTTGGCGTAGCCCTTGCGGCGCGGCACGTAGCAGTACGCGCACGCCAGGGCGCAGCCGTTGGACGGACCGGGGGCGATCCAGTCGGCCGAGCGCCCGTTGGGGCGGGTGGTGAGCGTCTTCCGTTCGCCCAGTACGAGGGTCTCGCCCTTGACGCGCACCCACCGTGCGACGTTCCCCTCGTTGCCGTGCAGCCCGGGAACGCGCCAGTGGGAGTCGATGCCGACCAGACGGGCGCCGGGGAAACGCGCGATGATCTCGCGGCCGCGCGCGGAGGCCGCGGCGGCCGGTTCGGCGTGGATCTCCCGCACGGGCAGCAGCCGGCGCGCCGTGTCGGAGTCGCGGAACGACGAGCGGGAGCGGGCGCGGGACGGGGGCGGTTCGAGGGCGTCGAGTCCGAACAGCGCGTCGGGATCGCCGTCCGGGCCGACCGACGGGGCGGGCATGCGGGCTCCGAAGGGGTGACGTACGGCCACGGACGTACCACTTTACGCATTCCGGGCGGGCGGTCGCTCCGGGGCGGGCGCCGCGCGGGCGGGGCCCGTCAGGGCTCGTCGGTCGCCCCGGTGCCCGACCGCCTCCGCAGCACCATCAGGGCGGTGTCGTCGCCCGGCGTGCCCCTCGCGTGCCGGCGCAGGTCGCGGTAGACGGTCGTCGGCAGATCACCGGGGCGGACGTCGTCCCAGGCCGCGGCCCGCTCCTCCAGCGGATAGAAGTCCCCCGACGGATCGCGCGCCTCGGTGACGCCGTCCGTGCACAGCAACAGCGTGCTGCCCTGCGGGAAGGCGAACCACTCGACCGTGCGGGGCTGCGGAGACAGGGCGTCGAGCCCCAGCGGGACGCACGGCTCTTCCTTCAGCACCGGACCGTCCCGGTCGCCGTGCAGCATCAGCGGCGCGACATGACCGCAGTTGATCGCCTGGACCTCCGTGTCCGCGCCGACGCCGAGGACCAGCGCCGTCACGAACCGCTCGCTCTCGCCGGCCTGCGCCGCGAAGGAGTTGTGCCGCAGCACCGCGTCCTCCAGGGCGTCGACGACGGCGGTCAGCGTGGGCTCGGCGACGGCCGCCTCCCGGAAGGCGCTGAGCACCGAGAAGGCCGCGCTGATGGCGGGCAGTCCCTTGCCCTGGACGTCGGCGATGAAGACCCGGCTGCCGTACGGCGAGGACACCACCTCGTACACGTCGCCGCCCACCCGGCTGTCCTCCTCCACCGGCTGGTAGACGCCGTGCACGATGAGCTGGTCCGTCATCAGCGGGAACGGGCGCAGCAGCTGCCGCTGGAGCGCGGCCGCGGCGGACCGCAGCCGGGCGATCTCCCGGTCGCTGCGGACCCGCTGGGCGGCCCGCGCCACGCTCAGCCCGTTGAAGACGAGGGCGAAGACGACGGTCGCCGTCGCCGCGCCGATCGTGTCGTCCGCGGTGTCGAACAGGGCCGCGGCGATCATCACCGTGACCCAGGTGGAGGCGACGGCCGTCTGGCGCACGTCGCCCCGCCCGGCGATCAGGGCGGGCAGCACCACGAGGAAGGGCGCGAGCCTGGTCTCGCGGTCCAGGAAGACCCCGATGACCGCCAGCAGCACCGTGACCGCGACGAGCCAGAACAGCACGACCCACCACCGCAGCGGCGGCGCGCCGCGGCGCTCCCCGCCGGCCGCCGACGCCCCGCCCGGTTCTCTCGACGCGCTCACCGTCGCTCCGCTCCGTGCCCGGCCTTCGGCGTCCCGCCCGGGACCGGCGACGGGAACACCCTTCCCTTCAATATCCGCCTCCCCTGCCGAGCCCGCCGGTCGCGGCATGGTGATCGCATGACCGTGCTCGCCGTCCTGTTCGACGAGCACGCCCGCACCGGCTGGTGGCTCCTCCCCGAGGCCGCGGGGGTCCTGCTGATCCTGTGGGGCGTGCTGCGGCTCACCCGGGTCGTGCCGCAGCACGCCGACATCGTCCAGTAGGTTCGCGCCCCCCGCCGCCCGACCGGAAGCCTGGCCGGTCGGGCAGGATGTGCACCGGGGGCGTCCGGTCGGCGGAGCCGGGGAAGGAGCGGGGCGTGAGCGAGGAGCCGGGCCGCGCGTGGACGGCCATGACACCGGGGGACTTCGACCGGGAGGCGCCGCTGCGGCTGAACGTCCGCACCGGTGGCGCCGCCGTACCCGCCGAGCCGGACGAGTGCGGGACGACGCCCCTCTTCGGCGACGAGGCGCCCGCCCGGCGGCCCCCGGCCCGGCCCCGGCGGCGCGACGCCGCGACCCACGAGCAGGAGCGCCTGTTCTGACCGGTCGCCCGTGCGGTCCCGGACCGGCGCCCGCTCAGTGGCCGCCCGTGAACCGCAGGACCAGGAGGGCCACGTCGTCGGTGCGCTGCCCGGCCGTGGCGGACGTCCGCAGCAGGGTGTCGACCAGCGCGTCCAGGTCCCGGTCGTCGGCGCGGTCCAGCTCCTCGGCGAGCTGGTTCATGGAGTCCTCGAAGTCGACGCCCGGGGTCTCGATGAGCCCGTCCGTGTAGAAGGCGAGCATCAGCCCCGGCACGAGCGGGATCCGCGTGACGGGGAAGTCGGCGTCGGGGTCGATCCCCAGGAGCGGGCCCGGCGGCACGTCGAGGGGCCGGGTGGCGTGGCCGGGCAGCCGCAGCAGGGGCGGCGGATGGCCGGCACTGGCCAGCGAGACCTGCCGCCCGGCGAGGTCGAGACGGGCGTAGAGGCAGCTGGTGAACAGGTCGGGGGCGAGATCGGTCAGGAGCCGGTTGACTCCGGCGAGGACCCGGTCCGGGGGAGTACCGAGGGCGGTGTGGGCGTGCACGCCGATGCGGACCTGCCCCATCAGCGCGGCGGCGGCGACGTTGTGGCCCTGGACGTCGCCGATGACGGCGGCCGCGGCGGTGCCGTCGAGGCGGATCAGGTCGTAGAAGTCCCCGCCGATGTCCATGCCGTGGGTGGCGGGCAGATAGCGGGCGGCGACCTGCAGACCGTCGATCGAGGGCAGCGTGCGCGGGAGCAGCGCCTGCTGGAGGCCGTGCGCGACGTCGTGCTTGGTGTCGTACAGCCGGGCCCGGTCCAGGGCCTGGGCGACGAGTCCGGCGAGCGAGGTCAGCACGGCGCGTTCCGCGGCCGGGAAGTCGTGCGGGTGCTCGTAGGACAGGACGCAGATGCCGACCGCGCGGCCCGAGAGGATCAGCGGCAGGAAGGCCCAGGCCTGTTTGCCGCTGATCCTCGGCGCCTCGGGGTAGACGCGCAGCATCTCCTCCGGGTCCGAGAAGAACGCCGGGATGCCGCTGTCCAGGGCATGCCCGGCCGGGGTGAGCCCCGTGTCCAGCGGCAGCGCGTCGAGGCGCTCGATGGTCTGCGGCGTATAGCCGCGGTGCCCGATGATCCGCAGCCGGCCGGCCTCGGCGGTGGACAGCACCAGTCCCTGGGCACCGAAGGCGGGCATGATCTGGTCGGCGACCAGGTCGACCACGTCCTGGACGCCGACGACCTCGGTGAGCGCCGCCGCCAGATGCGTGAGCTGGTAGAGCTGCCCCATCCGGGCCGGCGCGCCGCTCACCACCTGGCGGGGCGCCGACACGGCCGGAGCCTGCTCGCCGCTGGCGACGATCCGGACGCTGATGCCGCTGGCGTCCGGGTAGAGGTGGAACTCCAGCCACTGGCCGGGCGGCCGGCAGGCGGTGAAGGACACGGGGACGCGGCTGAGCACCGCGGCGCGGTAGCGGTCCTCGTAGGTGGGGTCGTCGAGCCAGCGCAGCGACTGCCACGGCAGCGTGCCCAGCAGCTCGCCTGCGTCGCGCCCGAGCAGGGCGCAGGCTCCGGAGCTGAGGTAGGTGAAGCGCCCCTCCAGGTCCAGGGCACAGCTGCCGCCCGGCAGCCGTTCCACGAAGTCGGCCGCCGCCATCGCGGGTCCGGCGTCCCGGCGCCCGGCCCCTGCGGGCAGGACCCGCGGCCCGCCGGTACCGGCCCGCGGCCTGCCGCGCCCGACGGCCTCCTCGAGCAGCCGAGCCAGCCGTCGGCAGCTCGACACGATGTTCTCCCGCTCGCGCCCGGTCATGTACGGGGGACGGGTGGTCGGCCACATCAGCAGCAGGGCTCCCCAGCGGCGGACGCCGGTGACCGGCGCGGCGGCCAGGGCCAGCGGGTAGGGGAGTGCCATCGCGGTGCGCGGATAGGACCGCGCCATCTCGCTCTGGCTGCCCACCCACACCATGCGCCCCTCGCGGACCGCGTCGGCCACCGGCGCCGGAGCCGCCATCGACACGCGCGTCCACGGTTCGGCCAGCTCGGCGGGCGCCCCGCACAGCACCTCCAGGGAGAGCACCTGCTCGTCGGGGGAGAGCAGGTAGAGGGCGCCGATCGACGCGCCGGTGCGGCGTACGGTCTCGACGAACGCGGCGTCCAGGCCGCCGGCGTCGGCGGCCGGACCACCCGGGTCGGTCACGAGGCACCTCCAGCGTCGCAGGGAGGTCTCCCGTACCGCCGCGGGCGGCCGCCGACTCCACGCGCGGTGCGGCACACCCCCGCAGGACGTGCCGTACCTCTCCCATCAAGGACGCTACGCCGATCCGGGACACTCGGCACGTCCCCACCGGGGTCTCATCCGAGGACGGCGAGCGCCTCCAGCAGACGGTCCACGTCCTCGGCGGAGCTGTACGGCGCCAGCCCGACCCGTACCCCGCCCTCGGACCCCAGTCCGAGGTGGCGGGACGCCTCCAGCGCGTAGAACGAACCGGCCGGCGCGTCCACCCCGTGCCCGGCGAGATGCCGGGAGACGTCCGCCGGGCGCCGGCCCGCCACCGTGAACAGCAGCGTCGGGGTGCGCCGCGCGGCCCGCGAGTACACCGACACCCCGCCGACCTGCGCGAGTCCGGCCTCCAGGCGCTCCCGCAGCGCCTCCTCGTGGGCCTCCACCGCCGCGAAGGAGGCGACCAGCCGCGCCCGGCGGTCGTCGCCCCCGGTGCCCGGCACCAGCGCGGCGAGGACGTCCACGGCGGCCCGGACCCCGGCCAGCAGCTCGTACGGCAGCGTGCCCAGCTCGAAGCGCTCGGGAACGGTGTCGGCGGACGGCAGCAGCTTGTCCGGCCGCAGCGACTCCAGCAGGGCCGCCCGGCCGGTGAGGACGCCGAGGTGCGGACCGAGGAACTTGTACGGCGAGCACACCAGCGTGTCCGCGCCGAGCGCGGCGAGGTCGACCGTGGCGTGCGAGGCGTAGTGCACGGCGTCGACGTGCAGCAGCGCGCCCGCCCGGTGGGCGAGTTCGGCGACGGCCGGGATGTCGGGGCGGGTGCCCAGGAGGTTGGACGCCGCGGTGACCGCCACCAGCCGGGTGCGCGGGGACAGGACCTCCTCGATCCGCTCCGGGGCCAGTTCACCCGTTCCCGGGTCGAAGTCCGCCCGGCGCACGGTCGCGCCCACCGCCTCCGCGGCCTGGATCCAGGGCCGTATGTTGGAGTCGTGGTCGAGCCGGGTGACCACCACCTCGTCACCGGGGCCCCAGGTCCTGGCCAGGGTGCGCGCGAGGTCGTAGGTGAGCTGGGTGGCGCTGCGGCCGAAGACGACGGTGCCCGGGTCGGTGCCGAGCAGATCGCCCATCGCCCGGCGGGCCGCCAGCACGATGTCCTCGGCGTTGCGCTCGCCCTCCGTGACGTGCCCCCGGTTGGCCAGCGGGTGCGCCAGGGCCTCGGCCATGGCGTCGATCACCGGCTGCGGGGTCTGGGTGCCGCCGGGCGCGTCGAAGCGGGCCGTACCGGACCTCAGGGCGGGGATCAGCGCGCGGATCGCGTCGACGTCGAGGTGCATGCGTACTCCTGCGGGGTGAAGGGGCGGACGGGCCGGGGCGCGCTCCCGGCCGGACCGGGAACCCCCAGGCATGATCGCAGCCCTCCCGGCGCCGGGGGCGGGCACCCGGCGTGATCGCGGCCCTCCCGGGGCCGTCGGCGGGCACCCGCACACAAGTCCGGGCGGGACCGGGGTGTGCAGATCCGTTTCGTGGGCACACGTGGTCCGTGTGAGGCGGGGCGGTGCGCCTGGGGAGGTCTGCACCGCCCCGCCCGGCTTGCCCGGGCCCGCCCGCCGCCCGAGGAGCGGCGGTCAGGAGACGGTGGCGGGCGGCGGCGTCCAGCGGCCGGCCCCGGCCGGTCCGTCGGGGACGCCGTACTCCTTCCTGAGCTGCTCGGGGATGGCGTAGTGCATGACGCGGCCGCGGGTGAGGGAGGACAACTCCAGGACGGTGGTCAGGTGCCCCAGGCGGTCCAGGGCCCAGCCGCCCATCGGCGAGCGGTCCTCGATCGACTCCAGGACCCCGAGGAGGTGGGGGACGGCCTGCACGAGGGTGTCCCAGGGGGTGCGCGGGACGTCGAGCCAGTCCGCGCAGGTGTCCCCGACGAGGTGGCGGATCAGGGCGGACACCACCGGGTCGAAGAAGGTGCCGGGGACGACGTCCTCGTACAGGTCGATGAGCTGCCTGGTCAGGTGGGATCCCTCGGCGGACGGCCCCATGTGGCGCATCATGTACAGGTCCAGGAACCGGCGGGCCTCCGGCAGGGTGCGGGGCACGGCGTCCTGGTCGACGCCGAGCATGGCTCCGACGACACGCCAGGCGTAGAAGTACGCCTCCGCGCCCTCCGCGGACAGATGGATGCCGAGGCGGTGGAGGGAGTCCAGGACGAGCAGGGAGAAGAACATCTGTCCGCCGATCATGTCCTCCTGACAGATCGGCACCCCCAGCGCCGGTACGTCCCAGCGGTTCTCGCGCGTGAGGTGGTGCCGGATCGAGGCGTGCAGCAGACGCACCTTCTGCGCGGCGGGGATGAACCGGCTGCCCGCCTCGAAGGCGTCGGGCCGCATCAGCAGGACGGTGAACTGGCCCGTCTCCGCCATTCGCTTGGACGGATAACTCAGTCCGTGCGTGGCCGACAGGAGCCGGGCCACGTGCGGGACCAGGTAGCAGGCGGGCATGGACGCGAAGGACAGCGCCGTGGAGATGTGCACGTTGTTGTCGATGAAGAACAGCCTGGCCCTCTCCATCTCCGCCCAGTCCACCCAGTGCGGCGGCGTGCTCGTCGCGTGCAGGTACTCGCGGGCCACCTCGGGCAGCCCGTCGGGCAACTCCTGGCCGGCGGTGGAGAAATGGCGCATCAGGGTGTTGAACGTGCCCACCTCCCCCCGCTCGAACAAGGTGGCCACGACGGCGTCGGCCAGTTCGTCGCCGCCGCGGCGCAGGGCGTCCATCGACGTCTCGGTGAAGGTCATCGGGTCTCCTCGTCGGACGGCGTCCGTGGGCCGGCGGGTCCCGGTCGCGGGATGGGGGAAGGGGCGTCAGTGGAGGCGGTCGGTGGCCCGGTGCGCGAGGTCGCCGAGCACCCGCCGTGCCTGCGGCGGGACGGGAACGTCGTCCAGCGCGCGCGTGGCCTGCTCCACCCGCGTGCGGATCATCCGCTCGATCCGCCGCGGCGCCCCCACCTCACGCATCAGTTCCCGTACGTCGTCCAGGTCGCCGGCGTCGAGGTCGCGCCGCCCCAGGACACCGCGCAGGCGTTCGCGCTGCGCCGGGCCGGCGGCGTGCCACGTCTCGGCGAGCAGGGCGGTGGGCCGGTGCGTGCGCAGGTCGTCCAGGCCGGCCTTGCCGGTGCGCGCCGGGTCGCCGAACAGGCCCAGCAGGTCGTCGCGGAGCTGGAAGGCCTCGCCCAGCGGCAGCCCGTAGGCGGACAGGCCCCCGCGCAGCGCCGGCGAGGCACCGGCGAGCAGCGCGCCGATCAACAAGGGCTGTTCGACCGTGTACTTGGCGGTCTTGTGGCGGATCACCTGAAGGGAGGCGGCGGTGTCGGGCCGGCCGCCGGTGCGCAGGATCTCCAGGCACTCGCCCGCGACGAGGTCGCGGGCGAGCGCCGCCCACAGGCCGCGGGCACGGCCGAGGTAGGCGACGGGCAGTCCGCTGGTGACGAACAGCTGCCCGGCCAGGGACATCAGGAGGTCGCCCACGAGCAGGGCCAGGGACCGGCCCGCCGGGCGGGCGTCGGGGCGTCCGGCCAGGACCGCGGCGAAGGCGACGTGGACGGTGGGAACCCCGTGGCGCAGAGGGCTGTCGTCGATGAGGTCGTCGTGGACGATCGCGGCGGCGTGCACCAGTTCCATGGCGGCCGCGGCCCGCACGAGGGCGTCGCTGTCGGGCTGCCCGGACGCCCGCCAGCCCCAGTAGCAGAACGCGGCCCGCAGGCGTTTGCCGCGCCCGGCGGCGTCCCGCAGCCGCTCCGCCACCGGCTCCAGGTCGTCGTCGACCGCCACCAGCAGGTCGGCCTCCTCGGCCAGCCGGCCGCGCAGGACGGTGTCGACGCGGGCCCGGAAGGCGGCGGGATCCCATGCGTCAGACATCGGAATCGGCCTTCGCGCGGGCGAGCTTGTGCCGGGCGAGCACCTCCAGGTGGGCCGGCGGCACCCTCGCGTACCGGTCCAGGGCGAGTCTGCCGCGGGCCTGGAGCTCCTGCCGGGCGGTCTGGGCGAGGTCGGCCGCGTCGGACCGGCGCAACAGCCCGCGCAGCGTCCCGAAGGCCGAACCGACCGCGTGCGCCGCGAGGTCCGCCAGACCGGCGGCGAGCAGCAGCGCCTGCTCCTCCCGCCCCGGACCGCGCGGTGTCGTGTGCGTCATGCCGCTTCCCCCATGCCCGAGTGCTTTCGCCGTGAAGGCGTTTCCGAGCATGGCTCTGCGCCGGGTTCGAAGATCGGTGGATATTCCATCGAGTGACGGAGTGGACGTATGTCGGACCCCGGTCGGCCGTCACCTCGCCCACCGCGGTCGGAGGTGTCGCCCTCCCGCGCCGCGGTCGGAGGCGTCGCCGCGGTGCCTTCGCGCGAGCCGTCGGGATCCGGCCGGGTCGGTGCCCGGCACGCCCGGTGCCGGTGGCGCTGCCCCGCGCTGCTGCCGTGCACCGCCGACCGCGCCCCGCCGACCGGGCGGCGCCGGATGCGGCTCGGCGCCGGGACCCGCCCGGACCGGCCGCCCCCGCCGCTCGTGCGTGCGGCGGGGGACGGCCGCGAGAGCGTCAGCCGGGGAAGCGGCCCGTGGAACGCAGGTGCCAGCGGCGTTCCGCGTAGGCCAGGTCGTCGCGCCACAGGCGTCCGGCGGCCACCCGCATGAGCGGCCGCAGCAGCGGCGTCACCGTACGGGCCACGGCGAATCCCGGACGGTCCGAGGCCGCCACGATCGCCTCGACGACCGCGGTCCGCGGCCGGCCCCTGTCGTCGGGGCCGAGGGGCGTCGCGTGCGTCTCGACGACCGACCCCCGGCCCTCGCCCTCCGTGATGTGCATGACGACCGTGCGCGGTTCGGGCGCCGTGAACACCGCCCGGACCGGCACGACCAGCCGTCCGGCGAGCTTGAAGGACACGTCCACCGTGAAACCGTCCCCGTCCGCCGCCGCGCCGGCGTCGTCCTCGACCACGGCCAGGTCGACGAACGAGTACGGGTGGAACCAGGCCCCGTGCCACGGGTCCAGCCGGTTGGCGACGACGTCCTCCGGCTCGCACGTGCCGACGCCCACGTAGACCGCGGACACGGCGCCCGACAGGGCCGGTCGGACCGGCACCACCGGCGCCGCCAGCGGCGGCTCGCCGCCCACGTCGTCCAGCCGTACCCACACCAGCACACCGTCGTCGTGCACGGGCAGCGGTTCCCAGCCCGCGAACGGACCGCCCCGCAGCGCGAGCCCGTGCCAGTGGCAGACCAGGGTGCCGCAGCGCACCGGACTGTCCCGCAGCGGTGCGCCCAGGTGGGGGCAGACACCGGGCCCGGCGACCAGCCGGCCCTCGGCGTCGCGCCAGACGACCACCTCCCGCCCGGCGACGGTGCGCGCGAGGGGGCGGTCGTCACGGACGTCCAGGGTGGCACCCACGACGTACCAGTTGCCGGACGGGCGTGCCTGCGCCCGCTTCAGCGCCCGCGCGATCACGGCGGGCCGCGCCTCGCGCCACGTCGGGCGCTGCCGCTCCCAGGACACCGGATTCCTGCGCAGTGACAGCGGGAACCGTCGTTCGCGCCTGTCCGAACGGTCGGGACTCATGCGACCTCCTCGTGCTCACGTTCCGGCGCGTGCGGTGTGCCGTGCGTGCCGGGCAGCCCGGCGGGCGGCCGCGGCGGGCCGGGCGGAGCCTTCCGCCGGGCCGCGGCACGGGCGGCCGCCACGCGGACCAGACCGTCGAGGGCCACGGCGGCACGCCGTCGGCGGGGCACCACGGCACGGCGGTGGACGACCGCGTACCCGTCGTCGGCGACGGAGTCCAGGATCCCGCCGTACAGCACGAACGCCGTGCGGATGCACGGACGGGCCACCGGGTCGAGCATGGCGAGCCCCGGTGCCGCCTCGCGGTACACCCCCCGCGTCAGGTCCTCGAACGCCCTGAGCGCCTCGGTGATCCGGGGGTCCCGTCGCCCGGTGCGGCGGGACCACTGGAGCAGGTCCCGGTCGACACCGTGGCTCCCCAGCAGGTCGGCGGGCAGGTAGACGCGGCCCCGGTCGAGGTCCTCGCCCACGTCGCGCAGGAAGTTGGTCAGCTGGAAGGCGACGCCGAGGGCGGCCGCGTGCGGGGCCGCCTCCTCGCGCGGGACGAGGGTTCCCAGCACCGGCAGCATCTGCAGTCCGATCACGGCCGCCGAGCCGTGCATGTAAGCGCGCAGCTCGTCGTAGGTGGCGTAGTCGGTGACCGAGAGGTCGCTGCGCATGGCGGCCATGAAGTCGCGGAAGTGCCCGTGGGGGATGCCGTACCGGCGGGCGGTGTCGGCGAGGGCGAGGACGACCGGGTCGCCGCTGCCGCCACCGCGCAGACCCCGCTCCAGCCCCTCCTGGAGGGTGGCGAGCGCGGACGCGCGGCGGTGCGGCGGGACGTCGGTCTCCAGCGAGTCGACGATGTCGTCGGCCCAGCGCGCGAAACCGTACAGGGCGTGCACGGCCGGACGCCGTTCCACCGGCAGCAGCCGGGTGGCCAGGAAGTACGTCTTTCCGTGCCGGGCGTTGAGCAGGCGGCAGCGCGTGTAGGCGGCGCGCAGGGCCGGCTCGGCGATGCCCGCCGCGTCCAGTTCGCGGGCGGTCATGACGGGGCTCCTTCCGGGGTGACGAGCGCGGAACGCCCGCGCCGGGAGGGCGGGGCCGCAGCCGTGCGGCCGGTGACGCGGGCCGCGGCGAGCTTGCCCGACAGCAGGACGGTCGGCACGCCGACGCCCGGAGTGGTCCCGCAGCCCGCGAGCACGACGTTGTCGGTGCCGCGGACGAGGTTGCGCGGGCGGAACGGGCCGGTCTGGGCGAAGGTGTGGGCGGCCGAGAAGGGCGTGCCCGCCGCGTGCCCCTGGGCGTGCCAGTCGGCCGGCGTCACCAGGGTCTCGTCCTCGACGGCCGCGGCGATCCCGTCGAACCCGCGCCGCTCCAGTTCCCGCAGCACGTCGTCGCGGTAGCGCGGGGCCAGCTCGCCCCAGGCGGCGGCGTCCGGTCCGATGTCCGTGTTCGGGCAGGGGGCCAGGACGTAGTGCAGGTGCCGTCCGGGCGGGGCGAGCGTCGGGTCGGTGGCGGTGGGCCGGGTGATCAGCAGCGACGGGTCGCTCATCAGCTCACCCGTGCGGGTGAGTTCGTCGAAGGTGCGGTGCCAGGCGGCACCGAAGGAGAGCGTGTGGTGCGCGAGCTCGGGCCACGTCCGGTCGGTCCCGGCGTGCAGCACGACGGCCGACGGCGCGTGGGTGATCCGCAGGGGGCGGCGGGGCGTCCGGCCGAGCAGCCGGTAGGCGACCGGCAGCTCCGGGGTGAGGACCACGGCGTCGCAGGCGATGCGCTCGTCCGCGGTGACGACGGCGGTGACGCGGTTGCCGGAGCGCTCCAGCCGGACGACGTCCTGTCCGAACCGCAGGTCGGCGCCGGCCCGCGCGGCGGCGTCGGCCATGGCGCGCGGCACCGCGTGCATGCCGCCGCGCGGGAAGTACACGCCGGCGACGGTGTCCATGTAGGCGATGACCGCGTACGCGGCGAGGGCGCGGGCCGGCGGGACGCCCGCGTACAGCGCCTGGAAGGAGAAGACCCTGCGCAGCCTTTCGTCGCGCAGATGGCGGCCGATGCGCGCGTCGAGCCGGCCGAAGCCGCCCAGCGCGGCGAGCCGGGCCAGGTCGGGCGTCAGCAACTGGAGGGGCGAGTCGAAGTTGGTGTCGATGAACCGCCGCATCTGCGCCCGGTAGAGCTGCTCCAGCCAGTGGCGCAGCCTGCGGTACCCCGCGGCCTCCCCGGGCCCCGCGAAGCGCTCGACCTCCGCTTCCATCGCGTCCGCGTCGGTGTGCACGTCGATGCGGCTGCCGTCGGCGAACAGCGCCCGGTAGGCGGGGTGCAGGGGAATCAGGTCGACGCTGTCGCGCAGGTTCTCGCCGACCGCCGCGAAGGCCTCGTCGGCCAGGTCCGGCATGGTCAGGACGGTCGGACCGGTGTCGATGCGGTAGCCGCCGCGCGTCAGGAGCCCCGCGCGTCCGCCCGGCAGCGCGTCGCGTTCGACGATCGTGACGCGGCGGCCGGCGCCCAGCAGGTGGAGCGCGGCCGACAGGCCGGAGAGTCCGGCGCCGACCACGACGACGTGGTCGGTGCGTCCGGGAACGGTCCTCATCGCGGGGCCCCTTCGGTGAGCAGCAGCGGGACGGTCGTGCCCCCGTCCGGGGGAGGGGGTACGTCGTCGTCCGGGGCGGCCGGGCCGTCCCACGGACCGGTCGAAGCGGACGCGGGGGGCGCGGGGGGCGCGGGGGGCGCGGCCGGGGACGTCCCGGCGGTGGCGTGGAACAGCCCCGTCAGACGCCGCCTCGCCACGGGGTCGAGCACGACCGAGTCGAGGTGGCGCATTCCCTGGGCCACCAGCCGCTCGATCTTCGCCTCGACGGTGTCGCGCGCCCCGAGGGCGACGAGGACGTCGCGCACCTCGGCCAGACCGCTGTCGGGCAGGTCCGCCCGGCCGACGGACCGGCGCAGCACCGCGAGGGCGCCGCGGTCGCGGCTCGCCTCCGCGCGGGCCTGGGCCACGGCCATGAGGTAGGTGGGCCGGCCCGCCCGGATGTCGCCGCCGACCGGTTTGCCGGTCCGGCGGTCGCCGCCGAACGCGTCGAGGAGGTCGTCGCGCAGCTGGAAGGCGATGCCCACGCAGCGGCCCGCCGAGCACAGCGCCCCGGTCCGCGCGGAGTCGGCGCCCGCCAGGGCGGCGCCCAGGGCCAGCGGACGCTCCACCGAGTACAGGGCGCTCTTGAGGCACGCGGCGCGGATCGCCCGCGCGAGGGAACGCGAGGACGTGGCCTGCCCCTGTACGTCCAGGTACTGGCCGGCCACCATCTCGGTGCGCATCGCGCTCCACACCTCGCGCACCGCGCGGGCGATGGCCACGGGTGCCTCGGTCGCCGTGACGACGTCGTCCGCCCACGCCAGGGCCAGGTCCCCGGCGAGGATCGCGGCGGCCTCGCCGAACCGGGGGCCCTGGGCGCAGGGCACGGTGCCGGCGTACTGGGCGGTGACGTCCGCGTGCAGGGCGGGCCGGCCGCGGCGGAACGCCGAGCCGTCCATCACGTCGTCGTGGATCAGCGCGCACGTCTGGATCAGTTCGAGCGCGGCGCCGACGCGCAGCGCGCTCTCCGTCTCGTCCGCCCCTCCGCCGCAGGCGCGCAGCGCCCACCACACGAACCGGGGCCGCATCCGTTTGCCGCCGTCCAGGGTGAAGCGCCTGACGCGTTCGGCGAGGTCCCGTGCGAACACGGGGTCCAGCGCGGCGGCCTGCTCCGCGCGCTCTGCCAGGAGATGGTCGAGGAGACGTCCCACGGCTCCGGGTACGTCGTCGTCGAGGGCGGACAGGTCGCTGACGTCCAGCGGGAAACGGGCGGGCATGGCGCCTTCCGGTCGGCTGTCGGGGGAGGGGCCGCGATCGGCGTGCCCCGGCCGGGTCCCCATCGGACCCGGCCGGGGCGCGCGGGAAGTGCCGGACGGTGTGTCCGCCGCGGAGTCGTGTCTCGCGGTGCTGGGGCGCATGCCGGTTCCTCCCGTCGTGATCGCAGTGGGCCCTGACTTGAAGTCATTCCGCGCCGGGGACGGTCATGGATGCGCCAGACGAGCGACTCGCGGACCGATTCTGTTCCGCTTCCGCTCCGCATCGAGGGGATCGGGGAAAGGGGGCCGACGGAAGCGCGCACGAAAACGACGCAAAGACGCTGCGAGTTGTTGCGACGGTTCATCGCTCCGCATGGTGAAGGAACCAAGGTCGCTCCGAGCGGCCCCGGGTCCCCGGCTTCCGCGGGTGCGGACGGCCGGCACCGGCCGGGCCCGGACGAGACGCGGACGACCGCTCGCACGAGGAGCAGCCACCATGACGGCACAGCAGGTCACCGAGCGGACCCTTCCGGCGACGGCGGGTCCCGCCCAGGACTTCTTCACCGACGACGAACTGGCGGCGGGCTTCATCAGGGGTGACGAAGCCTGTCTGGCCGCCGCCTACCACCGCTGGGGAGTACTGGTCCACACGCTGGCACGCCGCAGTCTGGGTGACGCCCGGGAGGCGGAGGACGTGACACAGACGGTGTTCCTGGCCGCCTGGCGCGGCCGCTCCGGATTCCGGCCCGAGCGCGGCCCGCTGTCGGCGTGGCTGGTCGGCATCACCCGGCGCAAGATCGCCGACGCCCTGTCGGCGCGGACCCGGCGGGCCGATCTCGTCGCGGCGGCGGGAGCGCGGCTGTCCGTCACCGCCGACGACCGGCACGCCCAGCCCGACGCCGTGCTCGACCGCGTCGTGCTCACCCACGAACTGGCGAGGCTGCCCGCTCCGCAGCGCCGCGTCCTCACCCTCGCCTTCTACTGCGACCTGACCCAGAGCCAGATCGCCGAGCTGACGGGCTGGCCCCTGGGCACCGTCAAGAGCCACGCGCGCCGCGGCCTGCACCGGCTCGGCACGCGCGTACGGGAGGAGGACCCGCAGGCCCGTGTCGGCTGATGCGACGCACAATCGATGCGACCCCGCTGACCGTCCCGGAAGGGGACGCACGACCGGGTGAGCGCCGCACGGCCGTCGGCGATCCGCCCGCCGCACCACGCCCGCCGATCCGTCCGCGGTGCGCCGCACGGCCGACGGTCCGGCCCGGCCTGCATCCGCCCGGCCGCCCGGAGGGGAATGCTGGGCACAGGGCCCGGACACGGGGCCGAACCGGACGGACAGGACAGGGAGGGCGCGACACGTGCGGGACGCGGACGTCGCCATCGTGGGCGCCGGAGCTGCCGGACTGTCCCTCGCGTACCGGCTGGCACGCGCCGACCCGGCCCACCGGCCGTCGGTGCTCCTGTTCGAACCCCCGCCCGGCCCGCTGCGCCCGCCGAGCCGCACCTGGTGCTTCTGGGAGCCGGGGCCGGGCCCCTACGACGCCGTCCTGACCGCCGCATGGCAGCGCCTGCGGGTCCACACCCCCGAAGGGCGCACCATCGAGGACGGCATCGCGCCCCTGCGCTACAAGATGATCCGCTCCGACGACTTCGAGGCGTTCGTCGGGCGCGAACTGGCGCACCGCGACCACGTCCGCCGCATCGAGGCGACCGTCGAGACGGTGGACGGGACCGCCGGCGGAGCGGAGATCCGGGCCCGCACCGCCGACGGCCGCCCGCTGACCGTGCGCACCCGCTGGGTCTTCGACTCCCGGCCGCTCGGAAGCCTGCCGGCGGCCCGCACCACCCTGTTGCAGCACTTCCACGGCTGGTTCGTCCGCACGGCACAGCCGGCGTTCGACCCCGCTTCCGTCGACCTCATGGATTTCCGGGTCCCGCAGCCTCCGCACGGGCTGGCATTCGGCTACGTCCTGCCGACGAGCCCCCGCGAGGCCCTCGTCGAGTACACGGAGTTCTCCGGCGCGCCCCTGACCCGGACGGCCTACGAGGCCGCGCTGGACCGGTACACCCACGGCGTGCTGGGGCTCGGGGCGTTCGAGGTGACCGCGACGGAGACCGGCGTGATCCCCATGACGGACGCGCGGTTCGCGCGCCGCACCGCGCCCTCGGTCTTCCGGATCGGCGCGGCGGGCGGTGCCACCCGTCCGTCGACCGGTTACACCTTCGCCGCCGTCCAGCGCCAGACGCGGGCCGTCGCGGCAGCGCTGGCCGCAGGCCGCCACCCGCTGCCCCCCGCCCCCCACTCGGCCCGCTCCCGCGCCATGGACGCGGTGCTGCTGCGCGCTCTGGACAGCGGACGCGTCGGCGGCGCCGAGGTCTTCTCGAGGCTCTTCTCCCGGGTCCCGGCGGAGCGGCTGCTGCGCTTCCTGGACGGCCGCACCCGCCTCCACGAGGACCTCTCGGTCGGCGCGCGCACCCCCGTGCTGCCCATGCTCCGTTCCGTCATGGACCTGTCCCGCCTGCCCCGCACCCCTTTCCCCCGCCCCTGACCGCCGGACCGGCGACGTCCGCGCGACAGTCCGCCCCACGCCACCGAGGAGACCTCATGACCCTGCTGCTGCGCGACGCGGACCTGGCCGCCGCGTTCGACCATGCCGCCCGCAGCTACGACACCCTGGTGGCCGCCAATCCCGGCTACCACGCCCATCTGCGGCGCTCCGCGCGCCGCCTCGGCCTGCCGCACGGCGGAGCCGGTCTGCGCGTCCTGGACCTGGGCTGCGGCACCGGCGCTTCCACCGCCGCCCTGGCCGCCGTGTTCCCCGAGGCGCGGATCACCGCGGTGGACGCCTCCGCCGGCATGCTGGAACAAGCGGCCCGCAAACGGTGGCGGCAGGAGGTGAGCTTCGTGCACGCCCCGGCGGAACGCCTGGCGGAGGCAGGGGTCGAAGGCCCCTTCGACGCGGTCTTCGCCGCCTACCTCTTCCGCAACGCCACCGACCCGGACGCGGTGCTAGCCGCGGTGCGCGAGGCGCTCGGGCCGCGGGGGCGGCTCGCCGTCCACGAGTACACCCTCAGCGGCCGGGCCGTCCACCGCGTGGTGTGGACGGCGGTGTGCCGGGGCTTCGTCCAGCCCGTCGCCACCGTCCTCGGGGACGGCGAGCTGTACCGCCACCTCTGGCACAGCGTCGTCCGGTTCGACACGGCGGAAGCCTTCACCGAGAGGGTGCGCTCCGCCGGCTTCGAGCAGGTGCGGGCGCTGCCCCTGCCCGGCTGGCAGACCGGCATCACCCACACCGTGGTCGCCCGCCGGCCGGGCTCCGAAACGGCGGTCGGGCGATGACGGCGGCCCGTCGGTCCGAGGCGGCCCGCCGCGGCAGGGACCGCATGGCCCGCACGATCCGCCCCCGGCCGGGCGCGCCCGCGCTCACCGGTGACCACCGGCCGACCACCGCCGTGGTGGGCGGCGGCATCGCCGGCCTGGCGGCGGCGACGGCCCTGGCCGAACGGGGCGTACGCGTCACGCTCCACGAACGCGGACCCGCCCTCGGCGGACGCCTGGCCGGGTGGCCGACCACCCTGGCCGACGGCAGCACCGTCACGATGAGCCGCGGCTTCCACGCCTTCTTCCGCCAGTACTACAACCTGCGCGGACTGCTGCGGCGCACCGATCCGGGGCTCCGCCGTCTCAAGGGCCTGCCCGACTACCCGCTGCGCCACAGCAGCGGCACGCACGACAGCTTCCGGCACGTGCCGCGCACCCCGCCGTGGAGCGCACTGGGCTTCGTCGCGCTGAGCCCCACCTTCGGCCTGCGCGACCTCGCCCGCATGAACCCGGTCGCCGCGCTGCCCCTGCTGGACGTGCGGGTGCCGGACGTGTACACGCGCCTCGACGACATCAGCGCCCACGACTTCCTGCGGTCGGTCCGCTTCCCCGAGGCCGCGCACCACCTCGCGTTCGAGGTGTTCTCCCGGAGCTTCTTCGCCGACCCCCGTGGCCTGTCGGCGGCGGAGATGGTGCTGATGTTCCACATCTACTTCCTCGGCTCCGCCGAGGGCCTGCTCTTCGACGTGCCCGACGAGCCCTTTCCCGCCGCGCTCTGGGACCCCCTGGCCGGCTACCTGGAGGGCCACGGCGCCGAACTGCGGACCGGTACGCCCGTCGAGGCGGTCGAACCCACCGGGGACGGCGGCTTCCTCGTGGCCGCCGCGGGCGAGGAGCGGCGGTACGACACCGTGGTCCTCGCCCTGGACACCGCCGGCCTGCGTTCCGTCGTCGCCGGTTCCCCGCGGCTGGCCGACGCCCCGTGGCGCGAACGCGTGGCCGGGCTCCGCAACGCCCCGCCCTTCCTGGTCTCGCGCCTGTGGCTGGACCGTCCCGTCGCCGCCGACCGGCCCGGCTTCCTCGGCACCAGCGGCTACGGCTCCCTCGACAACGTCAGCGTGCTGGAACGCTGGGAGGGCGAGGCGGCGCGCTGGGCCGCCCGCACCGGGGGCTCCGTCGTGGAACTGCACGCGTACGCCCTGCCGGAGCGGGCCTCCCACGACGTCGAACAGCGCCGTCTGCTGGAGCAGTTGCACCGGGTGTACCCGGAGACGCGCGCGGCGCGGGTCGTCGACGCACGTCACGAGTGGCGGGCCGACTGCCCGCTGTTCCCCGTCGGGGGACACGGCGGGCGGCCGACCGTGCGCACCACCGACCCCGGGCTGGTGGTCGCCGGCGACCTGGTCCGCACGGACCTGCCGGTGGCCCTCATGGAACGGGCGGCCACGAGCGGCTTCCTCGCCGCCAACGCCCTTCTGGAACGCTGGGGGGTCGCGGGTCAGACCCTGTGGACCGTGCCCGACCGCGGGCGGGGTGCGCTGCTGCGCGGGCTCGCACGTGCGGGTGGAGACCGGCAGCGGGAGGTCGCGCGCGCCGTGCCGACTGCGAGACGGTTGTCGGAAGACAACATTTTCCCGCTGTAGGAAAGGGAGCGGGGAAGCGCACCGCGCGTCCCCACCCGCTCGTGATCTCCTCACCGGGTTCCCCACCCGTCCCCACGGTGGCGTCGGCAGCGTCGGCGCCACCTGGAACGACGCCTCCACCCGGTTCTCGTCCTGGGACGCGGGGCGACGTCGTCGAGATCAACGAGGCCGCCCGCTCGATCCTGCCCGGTCCGCCGACGACCGGCCGGAGCGGTCCGTGCCGTCCTGGCTGTCCGACGCGCACCACAGGCTGACGCGGACGGGCACCGGGACCCGCCCGCCGGAGCCGGCCGAGGGGACGATCGACGAGCGCACCTTCCGGGTCCATCCGACCACCGGCCCGGCCCTCGACGGCGACGTGGTGTGGTGGCTGGTCGAGGACACCGACCTCAGGCTCACCGAGGCCCGCGGCGGTCCCCCGGGCGACCAGATGTACGGTGATCACCGGCTGCGCGCAGCCCTGGCCGAATGCGCGAGAATGCCGGCGGAAGCGGTGGTCGAACGCGTGCAGATGCTCGCGGCACGGTGGCTGGGCGGGAGCGGGCACGACGACATGGCGGCCCTGGCCATCACCAGCCCGACGAACAACCGAGGACGGCTCCACCTCGTGGACGGACACACCGCCCGGGCCCGGGCCGCGCAGGACTGGACGGAGGAAGAGGGCGCATGACCGATGCGCGAACGACCGATCGCGAGGTCGCTCCGTTGCGCGAGCGGCTGTGGGCGGCGGCCGTGGACGCGGACGAGGCGGGCGCGGTCGCCCACCTGCACGCCACCGCGCCCGAGGCCGTCCTGCTCCCGGCGTCGCTCCCCACCCGGCTGCCCACGGCGCACGCGGCGCTCACGGCGTGCCGGTCGATCGGCGTCCCCGTCCTGGTGGGCGGCGCCGCGTTCGGTCCCGACGGCCGCGAGGCCCGCGCCGTGCGCGCAGACGGCTGGGCCGCGCACGCGCGGCACGCCGCCGACCCGCTGGAGGCAGGTGTCGAGAAGCCGTACGCGACGGCCGCGCGGCACCAGGTCGACGACCTGCCGCACCTGGCCGACCAGGAGTACACACTGATCACCGGTACCAGGGCCGCCCTGGTACGGCAGGTGCTGCACGACCTGTGGGAGCGGTCCCCGGTGCTGTGGTCGTACACCCCGGAGCAGCAGGACCGTACGGCCGAGGACCTCCAGCACATCATCGAATTCCTGGCCACGGCCCTCTATTTCGACGATCCGGACATCTTCGCCCGGTTCGTCGGCTGGACCACCGGCATCCTCACCGCGCGAGGCGTCCCCGTCGAGTGGCTCCACCTCGGCCTGACGGTACTCGCCGGCCACCTGTACGACTTCCCCCGCGCCCGGCGCTTCCTGAACGAGACGGCGCCGGCCCTCGACTCGTTCGCCACCACCCTCTCCGTCACCGGCACAGGAACACCCGCATGAGCACGCACGTCCCCTTCCGGATCACCACCGCGACCTCCGACCCGAGCGCCCTCACCCTGGCGGTCGTGGGTGAACTCGACCATGACGCCGGGCACTTCCCGGCCCTGCTCACGTGCGCCATCGAGGACCACGAGCGGGAGCACGGGGCGACGCTGCGGGACCTGCACCTGGACTGCGCCGACCTCACCCTGATCGACTCGACGGGGCTGGCCATGCTGCTCATGCTGCGCCGGCGGACCTACCCGGCCGGCATCACCCTGCATCTCGACAACCGGCCCGCCCACCTGGAGCGCATGCTCCAGCTCACCGGTACCGCCGAGTACCTCACCGAGCCCCAGCCCCGTGCCGGGCGGCACACCGACCAGTCGGACACCGCGCCCGCGCCCTGACGCCGACCGCGCACCGACGCCGACCGCTCGCGCGGACGCCGCCGCCGGAGCCCCGCGACCCGCTCGCCCGCCCCGCGACCCGCACGGCGGCCGGCGGGCGAGCGGGGCCCGGCCGTCCCCGCGATCAGTCCAGTGCGGCGCCGCGCGCCGCGGCCTCGCGCTCGGTGCCGGCGTCGGCCGTCGCCAGGGTGCCGTTCGCGCTCTCGAGGTGGGCACGGACGAACCACTGGAACTGCTCCAGGTCCCGCAACTGCTCGATCAGCAGGTCCTCGGTGGCGGGATCGAGGTCGCCGACCTCCTTGATCGAGCTCCGTACGCCCTCGATCAGGCCGGTGTACACCATGTCGAGGGCGCCCAGGTGCGCGATCGCGCTGTCCCGTCCGATGGAGTAGTCCTGCCACGTCCGCTCCTCGACCAGCGCGCCGGGCGTGCCCTGCGCGACTCCGCCCAGGGCCGCGATGCGCTCGGCCACGTCGTCGGCCATCTCACGCACCCGGTCGACCTGGGGGTCGATCATCTCGTGCACGGAGATGAAGTGGGGCCCCACCACGTTCCAGTGCACGTGCTTGAGGGTGAGGTGCAGATCGTTCAGGGCGTGCAGCCGCAGGCGCAGCGCGCCGATGAGACGGCCGGCGGTCTCCCGCTCGATGCCCGGAACGGTGTACTTGGGAGTCAGGTCCTTCGCCATCTGCGCAGCTCCTTCAGGTCATGGGATGTTGGGTGCCCTGGTGCCCCGCACCCGGTGCGACAGGCCTGTGAACCGCGTCGCCCCACCGATCGGACCACCGGTTCGGCCGCGGCGCGGGCCGGAGACCGCCGTACGGGTGTCGGCGCCTGCCGGACCGGGTGTGCCCGGTCCGGCAGCCGGGCGGTGTACCGCGAGGGGTACCGGTGGCATTCCGGGCCTGTCGGCCGTCCGGATGCACGCAGTGCTCCACCGGGGCCGCGGCCTGGGCCAGTAGGGTGAAAGGGTGAACGAGGGGAGACCGGTGAGAGCGGCGCGCAACCTGGCGACGCTGGACGACGTGGAGAGCGGCGACCACGTCTGTCAGTTCCTGGAACCGGCCGAGAACATCACGGAGCGCAGCCGCGCCTTCGTGGCCGACGGCGCCCTCTTCGGCGACAAGCTGGTCATCGTCGGCACGGACGACCGTCCCGCTCCGGAGATCGCCGACACGCCGGCCCGCGTCGTCCTGGATCCGGCCCGGCTGGACGGCTCCTCCCTGCTGGCCGCGGTGCGCAGGGAGGCCGCGAGCGCCGGACGCGAGGGTTTCCGGGCCCTGCGCATCCTGCGGCATGTGACGGCCGACCACCGTGACGGCCGGCGCGACACCATGCTGCAGAGCGAACTGGATCTCGAGGAGTTCGCCGCGGACAGTGGTGCGATGGTGTTGTGCACCTATCGGCCCGCAGACTGGGACCCACCGACACTCGACCAAGTCAGGTGTGTGCATCCGCACCACGTGGGCAGCCGACCCGCAGCGCCTGAGTTCCGGGTGTACACAACCGGAGAGGGCCGCTGGACGGTGAGCGGAGTGATCGATTCCGAAGGTGCCGCGGCGTTCGGTGCCGTACTGCGCGGCCTGGTCGCGCACGCCGTGACCCTCCGCCTGATATGCCACGATCTCGAGTTCTTCGACGCGGCCGGCATGCGCGCCCTGGCCGACGCCGCCAGATTTCTGCCGGAGCGAGTGGTGATCATCGAGGGGGCCAACGAGACCGTGCGCCTGAGCTGGAGGCTCTCGGGATACGCCGTACCGGAGGTACCCGTGGTGATGGTGCCATGACCATGTCCTCTCCGCGGGAGTCCGCGGCCACCCCTACGGGATACCGGCACGAGCTGTATCCCTACCGGGGCCGTCAGGAGTTCCTCGACGGCACCCTGGACTTCATCCACGAGGCGCTCGACGGGGACGAGGCCGTCGTCGTGGCCGTGCCGAACGACAAGGTGACGCTGCTGCGCGCGGAGCTTCCCCGGCTCTCGGCGGTCCGCTTCGTCGACACCGGCGCCGTCGCCCACCATCCCGGCCGGCTCATCGCCGCCTGGCAGCGGTGGATAGGGGAGCACACCGCCGAGGGCAGGCCCGTGCGGGGCATCGGCGAGTCGCCCTGGGAGGCCGCCCGCAGCCGCGCCGAGGTGCGCGAACTGCAGTACTACGAGTGGCTGCTGAACAAGGCCTTCGCCCACAGCCCCGCCTGGTGGCTGCTGTGCCCGTACGACGCCGACGGCGGGCACGCCGACCTGAAGGCGATGGCGCGCTGTCATCCCGAGGTGCGCCGCGACGGCCGCTCGCAGGCGAGCGACGGGTACGACGCGGAGGCGGCCTACCCGTTCGATCCCCTCGACCGGCCGTGCGACCCGTACGAGGAGATGCGCTATACGGTGGGAGACCTGTCCGCGGTGCGCGCGAAGATCGCCGAGTGTGCCCGGCGGCACGGTCTGGACGGCTCGCGGCTGAGGGAACTGTCCCTCGCCGCCACGGAGATCGCGGGCAACAGCATCAAGCACGGCGGCGGCCACGGAGTGCTCCGGACCTGGGTCGAGGACGACCGCATGATCTGCGAGTTCCGCGACCGCGGCCACCTGGACGACCCCCTCGCGGGGCGGACCGGCCCGGACGCCGCACAGGTCGGCGGCCGCGGACTGTGGCTGGCGCACCATCTCTGCGACCTCGTCGAGATCCGGTCCACCCCCGAGGAGGGGACGACCGTCCGCCTGCACACCGCACTGCGCGACTGAGCGCGGCCGGCGGGCCCTCGCCGACCGGCTCCTCCCACCGCCCGCCGTCAGGGCAGCGGTGTGCCCCCGGTGGCGTTGAGGATCTCGGCGGTGATGAAGCCGGCCTCCTGCGAGGCGAGGTAGACGTAGGCGGGAGCCAGCTCGGCCGGCTGCGCCGGACGGCCCAGCGGGCTCTGCTTGCCGAACTCGGTCGTGTCGGGCATCGTCGCCGGGATCAGGGGCGTCCACACCGGGCCCGGCGCGACCGCGTTGACGCGGATGCCGCGCTCCGCGACCATCTGCGCCAGCCCCTGCGTGAAGGTGACGATCGCGCCCTTCGTCATCGCGTAGTCGAGCAGGTGCGGGCTGGGCTTGTACGCCTGCACGGACGTGGAGTTGATGACGCAGGCGCCCTCCGGCATGTGCGGCAGCGCGAACTTGGTGAGCCAGAACATGCCGTAGAGGTTGGTGCGCAGGACGCGGTCGAACTGCTCGGTGGTGATCGCCTCGATGCCGTCCGGCTGGGACATCTGGTACGCCGCGTTGTTGACCAGGATGTCGATCCCTCCGAACTCCGCGACCGCCCGGTCGATCAGCGCCCTGCACCGGCTCTCCTCGCGGATGTCGCACGGGACGGCGACGGCCTTGCGCCCGGCGTCCTCGATCAGCCGGGCCGTCTCGCGCGCGTCGTCCTCCTCCTCGGCGAGGTGAGTGAACAGCACGTCGGCGCCCTCGCGGGCGTAGGCGAGGGCGACCGCCCGCCCGATGCCGGAGTCCCCGCCCGTGATGACCGCCCTGCGGCCCTCCAGCCGGCCGGAACCGCGGTAGGACTCCTCGCCGTGGTCGGGCGGCGGATCCATCGGTCCGGTCCAGCCGGGATGCGGCTGGTCCTGGGAGGGGAAATCGGGCCGCGGGTGCTGGGTGGTGGGGTCCTGCTGCCTGCGATGCTCGTCCGTCACGTGGACCTCCTCGTCCTCGGGGGAGGGGTGGGCAGACCGGGTTCCCCGTGGTGACCGGCCGAAAAGCGTTCTCCGGGACCGGTCCGGAAGCAGTCCGAATGTTTCGGATCCAGTGCACCTCGCCAATGGATCTCCATCGTCCCTTCTCTGTCGTGCTCATGTACGGCGATCACCCTGGTGAGAGCTCTGGTCTGCTGGAATATCGCCCTTGAACGCCCCCAATTCTCCTTCGAACGTTTCGAAATGATTACCGAAACTGTTGACTGCCGACGGGGGCAGCTCAACACTTTCGCCATTCCCGTCCCCGAAGGAAGAGGCGCGTACATGACCGCGTTCATCCATCCGAAGAGCCGCGGACGCGGGCGGTTCCGCACGCTCGTCCGAAGTGCCTGGGCCGTCGCCCTGGCCGCCGTGGTGGCGATGCTGCTGCCGGGAGCCGCCCACGCGGACACCGTCGTCACGTCGAACCGGACCGGCACCGACAACGGCTACTACTACTCGTTCTGGACCGACAGCGCCGGGACCGTGTCCATGAACCTGGGCTCCGGCGGCAGCTACGGCACCTCGTGGCGCAACACCGGAAACTTCGTCGCCGGCAAGGGCTGGAGCACCGGCGGCCGCAGGGCCGTGACCTACTCCGGCACCTTCAACCCGTCCGGCAACGCCTATCTGGCGCTCTACGGATGGTCGACCAACCCGCTCGTGGAGTACTACATCGTCGACAACTGGGGAACCTACCGGCCCACCGGCACCTTCAAGGGCACCGTCACCAGCGACGGCGGCACCTACGACATCTACCAGACCACGCGGTACAACGCCCCCTCGATCGAAGGCACCCGCACCTTCAACCAGTACTGGAGCGTCCGGCAGTCGAAGCGGACCGGCGGAACCATCACCACGGGCAACCACTTCGACGCCTGGGCCCGCGCCGGAATGAGCCTGGGCACCTTCAACTACATGATCCTCGCCACCGAGGGATACCAGAGCAGCGGAAGCTCCGACATCACGCTGGGCGACAGCGGTTCGGGCGGCGGGGGAGGCGGGGGCGGTGGTGGTGCCGGTTGTTCCGCGACTCTTTCGGCGGGTCAGCAGTGGGGTGACCGGTACAACCTGAACGTGTCGGTGAGCGGGTCGAGCAACTGGACGGTGACGATGAACGTCCCGTCGCCGGCGAAGATCCTCTCCACCTGGAACGTCAGTGCCGCCTACCCCAGCAGTCAGGTGCTGACCGCGAAACCCGACGGCAGCGGCAACAACTGGGGCGTCACCGTGCAGCCCAACGGCAACTGGACCTGGCCGACGGTCTCCTGCACCCCGAGCTGACCGCACGCCCGGACCGGGCTCGCGGCGGGGCCACCCGAGGTGCCGGGTGCCCCCGCCGCGACCTGGTCCGTCCGTGAGGCGTGGAGGGACGCGTGCACCGTCACCGTGTTCGGGAACGCGGCGGCCAGCCGGTCGGCGGCCCTCTTGCCGCACGGGGAGGAGCCGTTGTCGACGATCCGGAACACGCGCTTCGCGCTCGCGTACGGCTCCTGGCTCGTGGACCCCGGGCGACCGGGTCCACGAACGGGCCGATTCCGGTGCGTGGTCCGGTCCGAGTGGGTGGTCCTGCCGGGCGCGGGCGGACGGATCCCCAGGACGCGTCCGGCCCTGGTGCGCGAACCGGGGTCGGTGATGAAGATCCAGGAGCGGTGCCGGGAGCGTTCGAGCGCGTCCTCGGCCGACCGGACCGCCTGCGGTCGGCCAGGGCGGCCGTCCCGGAGGGGGACGCGGACACCGCCCGGCGGCGGCGTCC
This sequence comes from Streptomyces sp. NPDC051051, assembly GCF_040682975.1. Classification (NCBI taxonomy): domain Bacteria; kingdom Bacillati; phylum Actinomycetota; class Actinomycetes; order Kitasatosporales; family Streptomycetaceae; genus Streptomyces; species Streptomyces sp. NPDC051051. Next base: position 38,044 of record NZ_JBFBCB010000035.1, on the reverse strand, counting down.
GCGTCGGACCTCAGGGCTCGGGGTTGGCCAGACGGCTGAGCAGGGTCACGGCGTCGTCGTGCGCCACCGGCTGGAAGAAGCGTGCGTCGACGTTCTCGACGGCGGCGATCGCGCGCGGGGCCAGTTCGGCGCCGGTGCTGGTGACGCGCAGCCGTTTGGCGCGGGTGTCGGCGGGGTCGACCTCGCGCTCGATCAGTCCCTTGGTCTCCAGGGCGCGCAGGACCTGCGAGGTCATCTTGACGTCCGTGCCTGCCTGGCGGGCCACGGCCAGCTGGTTGGGGTGTTCGCCGCGTGCGTTCAGCCACCAGGTGCAGGCGAGGAGAACGAACTGGACATGGGTGAGATCCAAGGGGCCGAGAGCGGCGGCGATGTCGCGTTGCCAGCGCAGCGTGGCGTGCCAGAGCAGGAAGCCGGGGCTGTCGCCGGGGCTGAGGGCCATCAGCCCTCTGCCCGTTCGACCAGGGCGGCCATGGTCTCCGGCCAGTCCGCGATGATGGCCGGACCGATCTGCGGGCCGAGCCGGTCGGCGCCGGTTCCGGTGATCTCCATCCGGTAGGTCACCCGAGTGCGGCCTCGCCGGCCCTCGTCGAGCCGGTGGACGGTGCGCAGGAGCAGCCCGTCGAAGCGGGCCTCGTCCACGAACAGTTCGTTGACGGTCGCCTCGGCGACGAGCAGGTGTACCGGGTCCTGCCCCGCCGGGGTCATCACGATCTCGGCGCCCGCCTCGAACGGGCCGCTGATCCGGGTGCTCGCGATGTCGGCGTTCCAGGCTCCCCAGTTCCCGACGTCGGCCCACAGGCCCCAGATCGCCTCAGGTGCGGCGCCGGTCTCGATGCTGTGCTCATACGTCCACATCAGTGGCCTCCCCGTCAAGAAGATTATCTTCGGAGAGATTATCTGCGCAGAGACTATTTGTCCACGCCTCCCTCGGCACCCCGCCTTCGGCCCGGGACCGGATCGCTCTGACGCGGCATCATTCCCCCTCGTGGCGCCGCTCGGCTCAGCCCGTCGGGCCGGGCGGTTCCGGAGGCTCGCCCCAGGGCATCTCCAGCACGGCCCGCAGCTCCCGCACCGACCGGCCGCCGATGCGCTCGGCCAGCGTGCGTTCGAGCGCGTCGAGGGCGGCCGTCGCGCGGTCGTGCGCGCGCCGGCCCGCGGGGGTCCGGCGGATGAGCAGCTGCCGGGCCGAGGCGGGGTGGGGGACCTGCTCCAGCAGGCCCAGGGCGACCAGGGTGTGCACGGCCTTGTGCGCGGTCTGCCGGGTGACGCCCATCCGGCGGGCCAGCTCGGACACCGTCGTGCCCCGCTCGTCGAGGACCGCGAACAGTTGCAGCTGGGTCGACGACACCGGTTCGGCGCCGTCCGCTTCGAGGGCCGCCAGCAGGGCGTCGTCGAACCACCGACGGGCCTCGCCCAGCAGTTGCGGCAGGCTGCGGCGTCCGGCGTCCATGCGCTCCCCAGGGTCGGACGAAGAAAAAGTCAGCGAAGTCTTGCACGCTCCCGAACCATTATGTCAGCCTGGCTGACATTCAGCGTCGCCGTGATCGCCGCACGTCCGCGACCGCCGCACCACCGAGGAGAATCGTGACCATCGAGTACGCCACCCAGTACCGCCGTGCCTCGCAGATCCCGCCCGACCCGGGCAAGCCGTACTTCATCGAGCGGGGCATGGGTGACCGCGCCCTGCTGTTCACCGACCTGTTCACCGTCTACGCGGGCGGCGAGCAGACGGAGAACACGTTCAACTTCTTCACCTGCGAGGGCCCCAAGGGCGACACCATCCCGGCCCACCTCCACCCGGACACCTACGAGGTCTTCTTCGTCACGGACGGCGCGGTGCGGCTGTTCGTCGAGGACACCGCGGGCGAACAGTACGAGAAGCTCCTGACCAACGGCGACTTCGGCTTCGTCCCGAAGAACTGCCCCCACGCCTACCGCATCGAGCGCCACGGCAGCCGGATCGTCGGCGTCGCCGCCGGCCCCGGCGGCACGTTCGAGCGCTTCTTCGAGAACCTCGGCACGCCCGTGGAGGGCCCCGGCCTGCCCGCCTCGCCGTACGTCCCGGAACGGAGCAAGTTCGCCACCGTGCCCCAGCAGTACGACGTGCGGTTCCTGCCCGACCACCAGTGGCGCACCCCGTGACCGCGCGTCCCGACCTGCTCGCCCTCATCGCGGCCCCCCACCCGGACGAGGCCCCGCTGCCCCCGGCCGCACACCTGGAGGGCGGGGTCCGCCTCCTGCGCGGCGTCCCCTACGCGGACGTGCCGGGGGCGCGGCCGCTCGAACTCGACCTGTGGCTTCCGGAACACCGCCCCGGCGGGCCGTCCGTCCCGCTCGTGCTGTTCGTGCACGGCGGGGCCTGGCGCCGGGGAAGGCGCGAGGACATGGGGTACCGGACGCGGGGCTGGAAGCCCGGCCCCTTCGCCCGGATCGCCGCCGCCGGACTGGCCGTCGCCTCCGTCGACTACCGGCTCAGCGGCGAGGCCGTCTTCCCTGCCCCGCTGGACGACCTGCGCGCCGCCCTGCGCTGGCTCGCCCTGCGCGCCCCCGAACTCGGCGCGGACGCCGACCGGGCGACCGTGTGGGGCGAATCGGCCGGCGGGCATCTCGCCGCCCTGCTCGCCCTGTCCGAAGGGGTGTCCCGGCTGAAGGGCGCCGTCGCCTGGTACGCGCCCAGCGACCTCACCCGGCAGGGCGCCGACTCGCCGGAGGCGCTGCTCCTCGGGGCGGCCCCCGCCGACGTGCCGCAACTCGCCTGCGAGGCAAGTCCCTCGGCTCAGGTCCGGCCCGGTGCGCCGCCCTTCCTGCTGGTCCACGGCGAGGACGACTCCATGGTCGACTGCGACCACAGCCGCGCCCTGGCCGCCCGGCTGGCGGAGGCGGGCGTCCCGGTCGACCTGTGGACGGTCCCCGGCGCCGACCACGTCTGGCACGGCCTGCCCGACGAGCAGGTCGACGACCTCTTCGTCCGCACGCTCGACTGGATCCGGAGGCCCGCTCCCTAGGGCTTCGGGGCGGGAGCGTGCCCGCGGACCGGGGGCGATCGACCGTGCGCGACCCCTTGACCTGATCCGACCGGCGGTTTAGCGTTCCGGCGTCGATCATGATTGAAACGATTCAATCATGAGTTGTTCTCCCGGACTCGAGGCGCACCATGGATGAAGGCATGACGCAGAGCGGCGGCATACCCCGGCGGACGGCCCTGGCCGCGGGACTGGCGGCGGGGGCCGGGGCGACGGTCCTCGGCGCCCTGCCCGGCGCGGCGGCCGCCGCCCCCGCGACCGCGCTCCCCGCGACCGAAGCCACGGGGACCGCGGTCGCGGACGCCGGCCCCGGTGCCGACTGGTTCGCGAAGCCCCCGCGGTCCGTGCGCCCCAAGTTCCGCTGGTGGTGGCCGGACGGACTGGTCGACCCGGACGAGATCGCCCGCGAGATCGACCAGATCGCGGACGCCGGCTTCGGCGGCATGGAGATCGCCGCCGTCCACCACAGCATCAAGGACAAGTCCGTCCTGGACACCGCCCGGCACGGCTGGGGCGGCGGAGCCTGGCGGGACGGCGTCGAGGCGGCTCTGAGCAGAGCCGCCAGACGCGGCGTCACCGTCGACCTCACCCTGGGCCCCAGTTGGCCCGTCGCGGTCCCCGGCGTCACTCCCGACGACGAGGCGGCCGCGCAGGAACTCGCCCACGGCCGGGCCGCCGTGGCCGGCGGAGCGGTGTACGAGGGCCCGGTACCCCCGCCCGTCCACGCGCCCGCCTCCGGCGTCACCCGGCAGCGGCTCCTCGCCGTGCAGGCGGCCCGCGTCGACACCGCCAACTCCACCCGCAAGGAGACCGGCCTCGACCCCGCCAGCGTCCGCGACCTGACCTCGCTGGTCACCGACGGCGCTCTGTCCTGGACGGCGCCGGGGGGCGGCGACTGGGTGCTGATCTCCTACTGGCGGCGCGGCTCGGGACAGCAGCCCGAGTCCGGGCCGCACTCCGCGCCCGCGGCCTACGTCGTCGACCACTTCAGTGCCGCGGGCACGGCGGCCGTCACCGGCCACTGGGAGCGCGAGATCCTGACGGCCCGGCTGCGCGAGCTGCTGAAGGCGGCGGGCGGCGCCTTCTTCGAGGACTCCGTGGAACTGGAGACCGACGGACTGTGCTGGACCTCCGCGCTGCCGGAGGCCTTCGAGAAGCGCACGGGACGGCCGCTCCTGCCGTACCTGCCGGTGGTCGTGCTCGACAACAGCAACCAGGTCTTCGCGTTCGAGGCCCAGCTCACCCGGCAGATCCGGCACGACTTCTGGGCGACCGTGTCCGACCTGTTCAACCGGCACCACGTCCGCGCCCTGCGGGACTGGGCGCACTCCCTCGGCATGGAACTGCGCGCCCAGCCGTACGGCCTGCAGACCGACGCCATCGCCTCGGCCGCCCTGCTCGACATCGCCGAGGGCGAGTCCCTCGGCTTCAAGAACCTCGACGACTACCGCTGCCTGGCCGGCGGCCGGGACATGGCCGGGCACACCGTCCTGTCCTGCGAGGCGGGCGCCTACAACGGGTCCGCGTACAGCACGACCTGGGACCGCTTCCTGCGCACCATGGGCGGCGCCTACGCGGCGGGCGTCAACCAGACGGTCCTGCACGGCTTCTCGTACGCCACCGCACCCCAGGTGAGCTGGCCCGGCTTCGCCGCGTTCAGCCCGTACAACGGCACCTCCGGCTACGGCGAGTCCTGGGGGCCGCGGCAGCCGACCTGGCGGCACGTGGCCGACGTCGCCGGCTACCTCGGCCGGGTGCACCGGGTGCTCCAGTCGGGCACCGTCCGGGCCGACGTGGCGATCCTGCGGCAGACCGGCTACACCGCCACCGGCATCGGCGCCTCCTGGTTCACCGCGACGGGCGTCCCGCTCGGCTGGACCCACCAGTTCCTCAGCGGACCGCTGCTCGACCTGCCCTCCGCCACCGTGCGCGAGGGCCGCCTGGCGCCCGACGGCCCGGCGTACAAGGCCCTCTTCGTCGAGGGCGACTTCTTCTACGGCTCCACGCCCACCCTCGCCCTCGACGACGCCCGCAAGGTGCTCGCCCTCGCCGGGGCCGGGCTGCCCGTGGTGCTGCTCGGCGCCTTCGACCAGGCACTGACGCCGGGCGTGCCCGCGGACGGCGAGACCGACCGGCTGCGGGACGTCCTCGCCCGGCTGCTCGCCCTGCCGAACGTCGCCCGCGTCACCGACAAGGCGCTCGTCGGCGACGCCCTGAACCGGCTCGGCGTCACACCGGACGTCCGCCACAGCACCCCCTCCACCCTCCTCAACGCCCACCGGGCGACCCCCGAGGCGGACTTCTACTACCTCTGCAACGGCAAGCACGCGGAGACCGTGAAGCCGGCCGTCGCGGCGATCGACCACGAGGTGACGCTGCGCCGCACCGGGTCCGGCACCGCCGTGCCCTACCTCCTGGACGCCTGGTCGGGCGAGGCCGTCCGGCTCGCCCGGTACACCCGGGACGGCGACGACTTCACCCTGCGGATCGCCCTCCAGCCGGGGGAGACGGCCGTCGTCGCGCTGGGCCGGCCCGGACTCTTCGGGGACCGCCACGGCTCCCGCCCGCACGTCGTCGCCACCGATGCCGACGAGGCCCTGTTCACCGACGAGGGGCTCGTCGTCCGGGCGAGCGCACCCGGTACGTACACGACCCGACCGGACCGGGGGCGGCCGGTCACCACGACGGTCCGTGCCGTCCCCGCGGTGATCACCCCGGACCGGTGGCGGCTCGACGTCGAGGACTGGCGGCCCGGCACCGGTGCGACCCGCACCGAACGCGTCGAGGTCGCCGTGACGCTGGACGCGCTGCTGCCCTGGTCGCGCATCCCCGAACTGGCGGACAGCGCGGGGATCGGCCGCTACCGCACGATCCTCGACCTCCCCGCCGACTGGACCGCCTCCCACGGCGCCCGTCTGGAGCTCGGCCAGGTCAGCGACACCTGCCGGGTGAGCGTCAACGGCGTACGGCTCGACCCGGTGGACCGGCTGCACCCCGTCGTCGACCTCGGCACCGCCCTGCTGCGGCCCGGTGCCAACGTCGTCGAGGTGGAGGTGGCGACCCCGTTGATCAACCGTCTCCGGGTGGCGCAGCCCGCCGTGTTCGGCGGCGTCGCCCGCCAGGACCACGGCCTGGTCGGACCGGTGCGCCTGGTGCCGTACGTGCAGGCGCGCGTGTCCTGACGCCCGGTCCCCCGAGCGGGGGCCGGTGTCACGCCCCCGCTCGCGGCTCCTCGGGTCGTCTCCGTCCCGTCGTCCCTCGTCAGTCCGTACGGACCAGGTGGACGGCCGTGCTCGACCAGTCGCCCCGCGGCAGGTCGAGGTGGAGGCCGTACTCGGCGAGGACGGTGGCGTGGTGCACGGTGCCGGTGCGGGTGTCCCGGTAGCGGGCGCCGGGCGTGAGCGCCGGCAGGCGCACGGGGAGGCGCGGGCTGCCGTGCCGGGGCCCGCGCTGCCAGGCCAGCACGAGCAGCTCGGCGGCGTCCTCGGCGACGTACTGCACCACCGTCGGACGGTCGCCGAGCGGCTCGGACAGCCGGTACAGCGCACCGTGCTGCACGAGGTGGCGCACCTTCTTGTACTCGGCCACCAGCTCCGCGCCCTCGGCCAGTTCCTCCTCCGACCAGTGGGTGAGGTCGCCGCCGATGCCCAGCAGCCCGGCCATGGCGGAGTGGAAGCGGAACCGCAACGGCACCGTGCGGCCGGTGACCTGGTTCGGCACGTCGGTCACCCAGGCGGACATCGCGCGGGCGGGGTAGACCTGGCCGAAGCCGTGCTGGATGACCAGGCGGTCGACGGCGTCGGTGTTGTCCGACGCCCAGGCCTGGTCGGTGCGCGCGAGGATACCGAGGTCGACGCGCCCGCCGCCCCCGCTGCACGTCTCGATCCGCAGCCCCGGATGGTCGGCGCGCAGCCGGTCCAGGACGCCGTACAGGTGGGTGACGTACGCGCTCCACAGCCGGTCGCCGTCCGGGGCGGCGCCGGGCCAGCCCGCCTCGCTGAAGGCGCGGTTCATGTCCCACTTCAGGAAGTCGACGGCGTGGTCGCCGACCAGCCGGGTCAGCCACCGGTACGCCCAGTCGGCCACGTCGTCGCGGGCGAAGTTGAGGACGAGCTGGTTGCGCAGCTCGCTGCGGACCCGGCCGGGGATGTGCAGGACCCAGTCGGGGTGTTCGCGGTACAGGTCGCTGTCGGGGTTGACCATCTCCGGCTCCACCCAGATGCCGAACCGCATGCCGAGCGCGTGCACGGCGTCGGACAGTGGGCCGAGCCCGTCGGGGAAGCGGTCGGGCGCCGGCGTCCAGTCGCCGAGACCGGCGCGGTCGCTGCGGCGCGAGCCGAACCAGCCGTCGTCGACGACGTACAGCTCGACTCCCAGTGCGGCGGCCCGTTCGGCGAGGGCCTTCTGGCTCGCCTCGTCGACGTCGAAGCCGGTGGCCTCCCACGAGTTGTAGAGCACCGGCGCGGTCTCCCGGCCGCGCGGCAGGACGTGCGCGAGCGTGTACGCGTGCCAGGCGCGGCTCGCGGCGCCGAACCCGCCGTCGGTGCACAGGCCGGCGAACACGGGGGTGGCGTGCTCCTCGCCGGGAGCGAGCGGCAGGCTCGTGCCCTCGTGACCGGCGCCGCCGGTCCAGCCGGCCCGCCCGTCGGGGGTGCGCTGCACGGTGACGCGCCAGGTTCCGGACCAGGCGAGGGCGGCGCTCCACACCCGTCCGCGGTCCTCGGTGGCGTCGCCCGCGTCGAGCATCACCCACGGGTTGGCGTGGTGGCTGGTGATGCCGCGCCTGCTGGTCAGCACGGTCTCACCGTACGGAAGGGCGTCCCGGCGCAGCTGGCTCTCGGCGGACCACTGCCCGGTGACGTGGCTGAGCCGGTAGTCGGGCAGGACGGGCAGCGTCCAGGCGGCGGAGTCGGCCCGCAGGAGCTCGACGCGCCGGTCCCCGGCGTTGCGCAGCACGGTCCGGCGTTCGATGACGTCGGTGTCCTCGCGCACCCGGTAGTGGAGCGCCACGTGCAGGGGGTAGAGGCGGTCGCGGAACTCCAGGACGAGTTCGGCGCTGCCGGGCGCGGGCTCGTGCACCCGGTGTCCGACGGGCTCCCACTCGAAGGCGCGGGAGCCGTCGGCGTGGCGGACCTGGAGGGAGGGCGGGCCGAAGCGGGTGCCGCCGTCGACGGGGAGTTCCTCGCCCACCGCCGGCCGCCCCTCGAAGCTGTCGCCCGCCGACCCGGCGGGGACGAGGAGCTCCTCCGCCTCCGGGAGCGTCAGCCGCGGCCCCCACGCCAGATGGCAGGGAGCGCCCGTCTCGTCGATCCGCAGGGCGTACGACGTCCGCGGGGTGGTCAGCAGCCAGATCCCGGTGTCCGGGGAGAAGGAGATCATCGGTATCGGGCCTCACATGGATGAACGGACGAAAGAGTGGCGAAGTGACGCAAAGCCAAGCGTGACCTTCGATCACATGTCAAGACTCCGCCCTCATCGCGGCTTCCGAAGGAGATCACAAGTCCTGGCAGCCTTTCAAGGCTTACCGAGTTCTTTCATTGACAGCGGAAAATAAGAGCCCTAGGTTCCCGGCCATGCCCTCGCCCACCGACGCCGAGACGTTGCCCGCCGCCACCCCGGCCGCCTCGCACATCTTCACCACCGTCCTCTCCCACGGCCCCCTCACCCGGCGGGAGGTGGCCCGGCGGGCCGGTCTGTCCCCGGCCGCGGTCACCAAGGCCGTCCGTCCCCTGATCGAGTCGGGCTATCTGGTGGAGGATGTGGACGCGGAGGCCCCCCCGGCGCTCGGACGGCCCGCCGGCCTGGTGCGCGTCGACGGTGGCCGCGCGCTCTTCATCGGCGTGAAGCTGACCGGTGACGAGATCATCGGCGTGCTCACCGACCTGTGCTGCCGCAGCCTCGTCGACCGTCGCGTACCGCTGGCCGACCGCGCCCCCGAGGCGGTCCTCGCCGCGACCGCGGACCTCGTGCAGGAGCTGCTCACCGAGGCGGAGGGCTACGGCGTCCGGGTGGCCGGCCTGGGCATCGCCGTCTCCGGCGACGTCGACCGCGCCGAGGGCGTGGTGCGGTACTCGCCGTTCCTGGAGTGGCGCGAGGTCCCGCTGGCCGAACTCGCCGCCGCCGTCACCGGGTTGCCGGTGACCGTCGACAACGACGTACGGGCCCTCACCGTCGCCGAGCAGTGGTTCGGCGCCGGCGTGGGCCTGTCGGACTTCGCGGTGGTCACCGTCGGCGCGGGCATCGGGTGCGGCCTGGTCGTGCACGGCCGGGTGGTCGCGGGAGCGCACGGTGTGGCCGGCGAGATCGGTCATGTGACCGTCGACCCGGACGGGCCGCCCTGCCACTGCGGCAACCGCGGCTGCGTGGAGGCCGTCGCCGCGGACGCGGCGATCCTCGCCCGCATCCGCGAGACGGGCGGAACCGAGGTCGCGGGCACCGCCGAGGCCGTGGACCGGGCGCGGCACGGGGACGCCGGGGCGCGCGAGGCGTACGCCAGGGCCGGGAACGCCATCGGCCGCGGCATCGCCACCGTCGCCAACCTGCTCGGGCCCTCCCGCGTGATCATCTCCGGCGAGGGCCTGGCCGCCTACGACCTGTTCGCCGAGCACGTCCGTGAGGCGTTCACGGCCGCCGCGTTCGGTTCGGCCGCGCGGTGCGACGTGCAGACCAGGCCGCTGCCCTTCGAGGAGTGGGCGCGCGGGGCCGCGGCCACGGCGATCCAGTCCTTCATCACCGCACCCCGTTGACGGTTCATCGGCAGGAACCTCCTGAATCGGTCACAGAATGCCCAAGTCGGTTGAAGTCGGTTGGAATCGGTCGGAGTCGGTCGGAGTCGATCGCGGGTCGGAGTGCGTGGCCGAAGGACGGGTACCCGGGGCTGCGTGATATCTCCGACCTCCCGCATCCCCGCGACAGGGGAGCGCGTGTCCGTACACCCCCGGCCCCCGGTAGCGGAACGCCCCCGCGAGGGGCGGGTGCTGGCGGGTCGTTACCGGCTGGGCTCCCTGGTCGGGCGGGGCGGCGCCGCCGACGTCCACGCGGGCTTCGACCTCCGGCTCAGGCGGCGGGTCGCGGTCAAGGTGTTCCGGGGCGGTGCGGCGCAGTCGGAGAAGGGTTTCACCGACGAGGCCGTGCTGCTCGCCGGACTCCAGCACCCCGGCCTCGTCACCGTCTACGACTCCGGCCGGGACGAAGAGCTGCCCTTCCTGGTCATGCAGTTCCTCGAGGGACCGACACTGCGCGCACGCATAGGGGCCGGAGCCCTGCCCCCGGCCACCGTCCGCGAACTCGGCTCAGCCCTCGCCGAAGCACTCGCGTACGTGCACGCCGCCGGCGTGGTGCACCGCGACGTCAAACCGTCCAACATCCTCCTGGACACCGCCGGCGCGCCCCACCTGTCCGACTTCGGAATCTCACGCCCGACCGACGGCACCGGGCAGACGGCCCCCGACGTGCTGGAGGGCACCGCGGCCTACCTGGCACCCGAACAGGTCATGTCCCGTCAGGCCGGGCCCGCCGCCGACGTCTACGCCCTCGGCCTGACCCTGCTGGAGTGCGTCAAGGGCGAACTGGAGTACCCCGGCGCGCCGCTGCAGGCGGCGATCGCCCGGCTGCACCGTCCGCCGGCCCTGCCCCGCTTCCTCGACGACGAACTGGCCGGCCTGCTGGCGGCCATGACGGCCGAGGACCCGGAAGCCCGTCCCGGCGCCGCCTCCTGCGCCCGTGCGCTGGCCGCCATGAACACACGGGACGCCACCGGCGCGGCCGGGACGTCCGGCATCAGGGGCGCCCTCCTCGGCCACACCGGCGGGTCCCGCGCCACCGCGGGCCGGACGGCGCTCCCCGCAGCTCCCCGCCGGCCGGGCGGGCGCACCCTGGCGGTGGCCGGTGCCGCGCTGGCCGCCGTGCTCGGCGTCACCCTGACCGGCTCGATCGGAGCGGCGCCCGACGACGGCACCCCGCGTGCGCAGGACCCCGGTGCCGGCGCGCCGCCCGCCACAGGGCCGGTGAATCCGCCCGCGACCGTCCCGGACACGCCGGCCGGCCCGGCCTCCGACGCCCCCTCCGACGCCCCCTCCGCAGCCGCAGCCGCAGCCGCAGCCGCGGCCGAGACCACGGCCGCGACCCCCGCGGCCCGTACCCCGTCGTCCGGGCAGGGCGGCGAGGCCGACGACCGGACGCAGGAACCCCCGGCGGCCGACGGTTCCCGGACGCACGGCAAGACCCGGGCGCCGGCCGGGGCGGCCAAGGGCAAGGAACAGGCCAGGAGCAAACAGAACCGGGCCGTGGGACGGTGACGGCCGACCGGCCCCCGACCGACCGGCGTCGGCGGCGAAGAGGTTGTCGCGGGACCGGCGGGTGGTGGCGGACCGCCGTTGATCGGCGGCGGGGGTGCGTCGGAGCCGCCCCGTCTGCCGGTGTACTGCACATGGCAGCCCCCGGCGTCCCCCGAAGCCGCTAAACCCTCCTGCCTCCGGCATCCCCTCGCGTGCCACGGGCAAGGCCTCGCGTCATCCGTCCCTGACCCGAGGAGACACTCCGCATGGTTGCCAGACCCCCCGCCGGCAGACGCCGCGCCGCCCTGACCGCCGTCGGCACCCTCGTCCTGGCGGCCGTTCCGGCGGTCGCGGCCGCCGAGCCGTCGCACCCCGTACGGCCCGGACCCGCCGCCGCCCGCGCACTCGGTGTCGACCAACCCCCGCGGGAGGTGCTCAGCGCCCTCCAGCGCGACCTGCGCCTGACGCCCGGGCAGGCCACCGCGCGCCTGGCCAACGAAGCGGAGGCGGGCCCCCGGGCCGGCCGGCTCCACAACGCGCTGGGCGCGCGCTTCGCCGGGGCGTGGGTGACCGGCCGGACGTCCGACGGCCTCACGGTCGCCACCACCGACGCGGCCGACGTACCCGCGATCCGCGCCGAGGGCGCGCAGGCCGCCGTCGTCACCACCTCCCTCAGCGGCCTGCTCTCCCTCAAGAACGCCCTCGACGAGACGGCCGGCCGGGTCCGGACCACGGAGACGCCGGTCTGGTACGTCGACGTCAGGGCGAACCGGGTCGTGGTCCAGGCGACCAGCCGGTCGGCCGCGACCGCCTTCATCGAGGCGGCCGGTGCCCAGGGCAAGGGCATCGGCATCCGGGTGGCGGCCGAGCGCCCGCGCCCGATGGCGGACATCGTCGGCGGCGAGGCCTACTACATCGACGACACGGCCCGCTGCTCCGTGGGCTTCTCCGTCACCAGGGCGGAGCAGCAGGGCTTCGCCACGGCGGGCCACTGCGGCAGCGCCGGGGCCACGACGACGGGCTCCGACGGGACCGACCAGGGAACGTTCCAGGCGTCCGACTTCCCGGGCAAGGACATGGCCTGGGTGGGCGTGAACGGCGACTGGACCGCCACCGCCGACGTGAGGGGGGAGGGAGACACGAAGGTCCAGGTCTCCGGGTCGGTCCGGGCGCTCGTGGGCGCGTCGGTGTGCCGCTCCGGCTCGACCAGCGGCTGGCACTGCGGCACGGTCGAGCAGCACGACGTGAGCGTCACCTACGCCGACGGCACCGTCGACGGCCTGTCCCGGACGACGGTGTGCGCCGAACCCGGCGACTCCGGCGGGCCGTTCCTGGCCGGGACCCAGGCCCAGGGCGTCACCTCGGGCGGCTCGGGGGACTGCACGCGCGGCGGCACCACGTTCTTCCAGCCGGTCAACCCCCTCCTGAGCCGGTACGGGCTGACCCTGAAGACCGCGGGCGAGGCCGTGACGCCCGCTCCGCAGCCGGGCGCCTCCACCGACACCTGGGCCCCGGGCCGGGTCTACGAGGTGGGGGAGACCGTCTCCTTCGGCGGTGTCGACTACCGGTGCCTCCAGAACCACCAGGCGCAGGGCACGGGATCGCCGGAGGCCGCCCCGGCACTGTGGCAGCGCTCCTGACCGCCTGATCGCGCCGGGTCCGGCGGCGGAACGGATCCCGCCGCCGGACCCGGCCGTCCCGCCGAGGCGGTGGGCGGGGAGCACCGAGGGCCCGCCCGGCGACAGGCGCGTCGGACCGGCGCGGGGACAGCGGTCCGACGAACCGTCGCCTACGCGGTCCGGGCGACGAGAAGGGCGACGTCGTCGTGGTCCTCGGGGTGGCGCAGGCCGTGCAGGAGCAGGTCGCAGGTCTCCTCCAGGGGGCGCCCCGGCTCGTCGAGGAAGCCGAGCAGCACGTCGAGACGGTCGTCGATGGAGTGCTGACGGGTCTCCACGAGGCCGTCCGTGTAGAGGACCAGCATGTCGCCGGGCACCAGGTCGGTCGTGGTGGTCTCGAAAGGCACGCCGCCGACGCCGAGCGGCGCCCCGGTGGGCAGGTCGAGCAGCCGGGGCTCATGCCCGGGGCCGGCCAGCGCGGGCGGCATGTGGCCGGCGTTGGCGATCCGGAACTGGCCCGTACGGGGGTCGTAGACGGCGTAGAGGCAGGTGACGATGTAGTGCTCCAGGCCGCGGGTGATCTTGTCGAGGTGCTGGAGCACCGAGCCGGGGTCGAGTTCGAGATCCGCGTACGCGCAGGTGGCGGTGCGCAGCCGCCCCATGGTGGCGGCCGCGTCGATGCCGTTGCCCATCACGTCTCCGACGACCAGCGCCGTCTTGCCGTCGGTGAGGGGGATGACGTCGTACCAGTCGCCGCCCACCTCGCTGGTGGCCTGCGCGGGCTGGTAGCGCGAGGCCAGCTCCAGGCCGGGGTGCCGGGGCGGATGGTCGGGCAGCAGGCTGCGCTGGAGGGTCAGGGCGGTGTTGCGCACGCTCTGGAACCAGCGCGCGTTGTCGATGGCCACGGCGGCACGGCCGGCCAGCTCGCCGGCGAGGACGACGTCGTCCTCGTCGAACGGGAGCGGATTGCGGGTGCGCTTCAGGTCCAGGGCGCCCAGCACCTCGCCGTGGGCGATCAGCGGAACGGCCAGGTACGAGTGCACCCCGGCCCGGGCCAGGAGCGCGCAGGCCTCGGCGCTGCGGGCGATGCGCGGCAGATCGCGCTCGCCCACGTGCCGTACCAGGACCGGCCGGCCGCTGTGCACGCACAGGGTGACCAGACGGTCGCCCTCGTACGTGGTGAGGTCGCCCGGTGGGTCGGCGGCGCGCTCCGCCACGGTGGGGTGGGAGGCCTTCAGCGCGAGGGCGCGGAAGAGTTCGGGCCCGTCGTCCGGCCGGCGTCTGCGGCGGCAGGCCAGTGCCGAGTCGAGGATGTCGACGGCGACCACGTCGGCGAGTTCCGGCGTGGCGACCTCGGCGAGTTCCCGGGCGGTCCGCTCCACCTCCAGCGTGGTGCCCACGTGCGTGGACGCGTCGGCGATGAGCGCCAGGCGCCTGCGGGCCCGGTCGGCCTCGGCGGCCGCACGGTGGCGTTCGGTCGCGTCGACCAGCGAGAGGGCCGCGCCGAGAACCTTGCCGCCCGGATCCTCCAGCCGGTAGAAGGACAGCGACCACGCGTGCTCGTGGTCGGGGTCGGTGGGCGGCCGGCCCACGTGGAACTGGTCGAGCAGCGGGGTGCCGGTGGCGATCACCTGGCGCAGCGCCGACTCGATGGTGTCGATGTCGGGCAGGGGCAGCGCCTCCCGCAGCCGACGCGCGACGTGGTCCCCGGCGGGAATGCCGTCGATGCGCTCCAGAGCCGGGTTGACGAGCAGGTACCGCAGATCGGTGTCGACGAGGGCCAGACCGATCGGGGACTGGTCGATGAGCCGCTCGCACAGCGCGAGGTCCGTCTCGACGCGCTGGAGAAGCTGGTGGTCGGCCACGATGCCCAGGGCGTAGACGTCCCCCAGGTCGTCCTGCAGCCGGATGTTGCGGAACTCCACCAGACGGCTGCTGCCGTCCTTGTGCCGGACGGGAAACGCCCCCGCCCAGCCGCGGCCGGTCTCCAGCACCTCCGCGAACAGCCGTACGACGGCCTGCAGATGCTCGGGGTCGATGAACAGCCGCGCCGCGTACGCGCCCAGGGCCTCCGCCGCGGTGTAGCCGAACAGATCCTCGGCCTGCGGAGTCCAGAAGACGATGCGTCCCTCGGCGTCGAGAACCACCGCCGCCACGCTCAGCATGTCCAGCAGGCCGGTGGTGCGGGGCGGCTCGAGATCGTACGGGTCGTTGCCGGACCGGAAGGAATCGGACGTCATCCTTGAGCCTCCTCCACCGGTCGGCGGAGCGGGGCGGCGACGGTCGGTACCGCCGCACACCCGGGTCGCGGGCACCGGCCCTTCCATGCTCCCCCCGCACGGCGGATCCCGGAAGCCGGGCCGCCGCCGGCGGCGGCCGGTCCGGCCGGTGCCGTGCGCATCGGCCGGACTAGCAGGACCATGGTCGTGAAGAGGATGGCAGCCATGGAATCTGCTCGAGGTACTCCCCAGGGTCCGCCGCCCGACGGACCCGGACACTTCCCCGGCGGGCCGACGCCCGGCGGCCCCGGAGGCGTGCCCGGTGGCCTGCTGCGCGGCGAGACCGGCGAGGTCTCCGGCGGCCCGCTGCCCGCCGGGCCGGGCCGGAGCGCCGGTGGGCCGGCATCTGGCCGCGCCGACGGCGGTTCCGGTGGGTCGGCGCCCGGTGAGCCCGGTCGTCCTCCCGGTGGACCGGCGGCCGGTGAGCCCGTCGGCGTTCCTGCCGGGCCGCCGGCCGGGGCGTCCGGCGAGTCGGCGGCCGGCGGAGCCGACGGGGTTCTCGACGCGTCCACCGACGCGGCGGCCGTCGTCACCGTCGGTGGCATCGTCATGGGCTGGACCCGGGCGGCCGAAGCGCTGCTCGGCCGCCCGGCGGACGAGGTGGTCGGCGGCTCCGCCGCGCGTCTGGTGGCGATGCCCGCGGACCCGGCCCGGGTGGCCGGCGTCGCCGAGCACTGCCGCGCCGGAATGGGGTGGAACGGACACGTCTCCGTACGCCACCGCGACGGCCGGCCCCTGGACGTCGACCTGCGCGTCTCCGCGTCCTTCCGCCTGGGCGACGACGAGTGCTTCCTGCTCTCGGCCCGTGAGCGGCGGACGCGGTGGACGGTCGGCCAGTCGGTCCTCGACGGGTTCCTGACCCGCTCACCGATCGGCATGGCGGTGATGGACCTGGACCTGCGGTACGTGTGGCTGAACGACACCCTGGAGCGCTTCGGCGGCGTCCCCCGCGAGCAGCGGCTGGGACACCGGCTGAGCGAGTTGCTCCCCGGCCTCCAGGCGGAGACGCTCGAAGGTCTGATGCGCAAGGTCCTGGAGACGGGCGCCCCGGTCACCGACTACGAGTACGTGGGATGGAGCTGGGCCGACCCGCACCGGCAGCACGCCTACTCGACCTCGTTCTTCCCGCTGGTGGACGCCCGCGAAGCGGTCACCGGGGTCTGCTACATGGTCCTGGACGTCACCGAACGGTGGAACGCGCGCCGCCTGCTGTCGATGGTCAACGAGGCCGGAACCCGCGTCGGCACCACGCTGAACGTGATGCGGACGGCCCAGGAACTCGCCGACTTCGCCGTGCCGGGCTTCGCCGACTTCGTCATCGTCGATCTTCTGGAGCCGGTCCTCAGCACCGAGGGGCACGGCGCGTGGCTGACCGACGCGGGCCCGGCGCCCGCCAGACCGGTGATGCGCCGCGCCGCGCTGAGGTCGGTGCGCGAGGGCTGCCCGGAGGCGGTGGCGCAGATCGGTGACCGTGTGGGCTTCCTCCCGCCCCCGCACGGGATGCGCCTGCTCATGGCGGGGGACGCGGTCCTCATTCCGGTCCTCGATCCCTCCGAGGGCCTGTGGGCGGCGGAGGAGCCCGCGCGCGCGGAGCGGATCCGGGAGTTCGGACTGCACTCGCTGATCTCCGTGCCGATGCGGGCGCGGAACACCGTCCTGGGGGTCACCACGTTCATCCGCTCGCTCAACCCGGTCTCCTTCCAGTCCGACGACGTGCTGCTGGCCCGGGAACTGGTCGCGCGGGCGGCCCTGTGCGTCGACAACGCGCGGCGCTACACGCGGGAACACACGGCCGCCGTCACCCTGCAGCGCAGCCTGCTGCCGGACGTCCTGACCGGCGGTTCGGCGCTGGAGGTCGCCTCCAGCTATCTGCCGGCCGACCCGACGGACGGCGTGGGCGGCGACTGGTTCGACGTCATCCCGCTCTCCGGGGCCCGCGTGGGCCTGGTGGTCGGGGACGTGGTGGGGCACGGCATCACCGCCGCGGCGACGATGGGCCGGCTGCGCACCGCGGTGCAGACCCTCGCCGACATGGAGATGCCCCCGGACGAACTGCTGGCCCACCTGGACGACCTCGTGCTCCGGCTGAGCGCGGAGGGCAGCGACGACGAGGCGGCCCGCACGACGGCGGCCACCTTCCTCGGCGCGACGTGTCTCTACGCCGTCTACGATCCCGTCACCCGGCGGTGCTCGATCGCCCGGGCCGGGCATCCGCCCCCCGTCGTGGTCGCGCCCGACGGGCGGGTCACCTTCCCGGAGGTTCCCGCCGGGCCTCCGCTCGGGCTCGGCGGCATGGGCTTCGAGACCACCGAGATCGAACTCGCCGAGAACAGCCTTCTGGGCCTCTACACCGACGGCCTCATCGAGGGGGCCGACCGCGACATGGAACGGGGCATGACCCGGCTCGGCGAACTGCTGGCCCACCCGGACGGCGACCTCGACACGCTGTGCTCGACGGCGGTACGGCACCTCGTGCCCGCGCCCCGGCCCGACGACGTCGCCCTGCTCCTGGTCCGCACCCGCGCCCTGGCCGCCGACGACGTCGTGTCCTGGGAGGTACCCGTGGACCCGGCCGCCGTCGCCGACGCACGGGCCCGCGCGATCCGCCAGGTGGAGGCGTGGGGGCTGGGGGACCTGGCGATGACGACCGAACTCGTCGTGAGCGAGCTGGTCACCAACGCGATCCGGCACGCCGTTCCCCCCATCCGGCTCCGCCTGCTCCGCGACGCCCGGCTGACCTGCGAGGTCTGCGACGCCAGCAGTACGGCCCCCCGGCTCCGGCACGCCCGCAGCACGGACGAGGGGGGCCGGGGCCTGTTCCTCGTCGCCCAGCTCGCGCATCGCTGGGGGGCGCGCTACACGCCCGACGGCAAGATCATCTGGGCCGAGCAGGAGATCCCGGCGCCCCCGTAGCCAGGGGGCACCGGGAGGTTCACGCGTCGGCGTTCACGCACAGCCCCAGGCGTTCATGCCCTGCATCGCCGCGAGCCGGCGGGCGACGGCGATCTGCGACCTCCTGCTCGCCAGGTCGGCTCGCGGCGCGTGTCTGAGTCCGCCCGCGGCGACCCAGCTGCGCTGCGAGAACTGCAGGCCGCCGTAGTAGCCGTTTCCGGTGTTGGCCCGCCAGTTGCCGCCGGATTCACAGCGGGCGATGGCGTCCCAGTCGGCCCTCGTGGGGACGCCCGGGGCGGCCCCGGCGGCGGGGGCCATGACGGTCAGGAGGGTGGCGACGGGCAGGCCGAGCCACAGGGCGGGGCGGGCCGACCGGAGCGGTCCGCGCGCATGACAGCGCGTCAGGTGTTTCTGAAGTGAAAACATGACAAGTGACATTAAGCGTATGAATTCGCCACCGCCTGCCGTCGCGCCCGCGCGCGGCCCCTCGTACGGCCTTCCGGGTGACGGCCCGTCAGCCCACCCCGCCGCCGTCAGCCCACCCCGCCGCCGGCGGGAGGTCCCCCGAAACGATTCCCGCCGATCGGGGGAGGGTGGCGGAAGCCCTCCCCTCGCACCCGTCTACGATGTCCTGGCCCCTGCCCGACCGGCGTGGGAGCGAGTCGGCGTCCGGTGACCCGGTCCGACTCGGTGGACAGGGGTCGACACCGGCGTCGAACCGCCTCGTCGACCGTGCCCGTCCGCCGGCCCAACTGGCCCTGTCGTGGCCGCCGTCTGCCGAAAGTGACGTCCCTACGTGTTCCAGGAAACGCCGATCTTCCATCGTCTCGTCGCCGAGCGGGGCGACATCCCGACCCAGGTGCGGGGCGAGGCCGAGCGGATCCAGCGCGATCTCGCCTCGGTCATCCCGTCCCCGTCCGCCGCCGGCAACCTGCCCGCGCAGCACTTCCTCGCCGTGCGGGGCCGCCCCGAGTGAACCACTCCCACCGGCCGCGACACCGGACCGGTTGACAGAACTTGCAGACCTCGTACCCGCACTGAGCAGCTGCTTTGCTTCACGGTTGGACGACGTCTGAAAACACCTTCATCTCTTTGCGCAAGAGGTGAGGAGTCGTGAGGATGGCGCGTCAGGACGCCCCACCGTCATCCATCCGTCCGTCCTCACCTCTTGGGGAAGAGTCATGCCGCATCTCCTTGCACAGGCCGTGGCCACGGCCGCCGCCGCGCTCGCCGTCCTGCTGACGAGCCCGGCGGCTTCCCACGCCGCGATCGCCGACCCGCCCGGGACGCCGGCCCCCGACTGCGCGCACCACCACGCCGACCGGCGCTACACCACCGTCGTCAACGACTGCGACACCACCGTGAGCGTGACCGTCGACTACGCCGACGGCCAGTGGGCCCCGTGCCGCACCCTCGCCCCGCGCGACATCGCCACCTTCGCCGGATACGGCTTCGGCGAGAACCGTGTCATCGGTCTCAGCACCTGCCTGCCGGAGACCGTCTGACCGCACCCGCACCCGCACCCGCACCCGCACCGTCCGACCGGTCCGCGGCGCGCTCCCGGCCCCGCGCTCGGCGGTGTGCGGGTGAGCGACCGGGCGGACCGGCGGCACCGTCCACGACGGGCGGCTCCCGGCGGACGCTCGGCGGCGGCCGGAAGCCGCCGTGTGTGCGTCGCCGTCATCGGGTACTCGGCCCGCGACCTGTTCGACGTTCGCGGAAGGGACGGCCGTGATGACGGTGCCGGAAGAGAACCGGAAGAAGACCGACACGACCGACGAGGTGATCGGCGGGGGCGCCGGCTCCGGAGGTTCCTCCCGTCCGGGCGCGGCGTCGGGCCGCACGATGCGCGAGGCGATGGAGGAGGCCGGCGTCCGTTCCGAGGACTACCCGGCCGCCGAGGGGCCGAAGGGGTCGTAGCGCCGCGCCCGCCCGGTGCGTCCAGCCGGGGCACGCGACCCGTTCCGGTTCTGCCCGGGTCCCGCTGCCGTCGGTCACCCGGCTGGTGGACGAGCCACTGCGGCGTAATCCCGGCCGTGCCAGATTGATGCACGGAACCACCTTTTCGTAGGCCTTTGTGTGCCTTTGACGCCGTGGTCCCACGGCCGCCGCCACCCGCGAGCAGGGGCGGCGGTCGTCGTACGCCCTCCGCTGCCGTCGGCAGCCGGACCGCCACCGGCCCCGGCACACATCCGCGCCACGAGTGAGAAGCGAAGGAAGCGATGAGCGAGAGCAATCCCATCAAGCGGGCGGCGGAGAAGGTCGTCGACACCCTGCGCGCCGACGGAGCGGGGCCGGAGGACGGGATTCCCGGGAAGCCGGGCCCCCAGTCCCCTCCGGTCGCCGAGCCGACCCGGCCGACGGACCCCCTGCCGCCCAAGCCCGACCAGAGCGGACCCGACACCGTGTCCCCGACGGGACAGCCCACAGGGGCCGACCAGGCCCGCGTCGCGCAGTCCGGCAGCTACCTGACGAACGCCCAGGGGACCCGCCTCCACGACACCGACCACTCGCTCAAGGCCGGACCCCGCGGCCCCGTACTGCTCCAGGACCACCACCTGCGCGAGAAGGTCATGCACTTCGACCACGAGCGCATTCCGGAGCGGGTGGTGCACGCCCGGGGCGCGGCGGCCCACGGGGTGTTCCAGAGCTACGGCACGGCGGCCTCCGTGACCAAGGCCGCCTTCCTCGCGGAGGACGAGGAGACGCCCGTCTTCGTGCGGTTCTCCACGGTGCTGGGCTCGCGCGGCTCGTCCGACACCGTGCGGGACACCCGCGGTTTCGCGACGAAGTTCTACACCAGCGAGGGCGTCTTCGACCTGGTCGGGAACAACATGCCCGTCTTCTTCATCCAGGACGCCATCAAGTTCCCGGACGTCATCCACGCCGGCAAACCGCACCCGGACCGCGAGATCCCGCAGGCCCAGAGCGCGCACGACACCTTCTGGGACTTCGTCACCCTGCACACCGAGGCCACCCACCACACCCTGTGGAACATGTCCGACCGGGGCATCCCGCGCTCGTACCGCACGATGGAGGGCTTCGGCGTCCACACCTTCCGCCTGGTCGCTGCCGACGGCGGCACGACGCTGGTGAAGTTCCACTGGAAGCCCAAGCTGGGTGTGCACTCCCTGGTCTGGGAGGAGGCGCAGATCATCAACGGCGTCGACCCGGACTTCCACCGCCGGGACCTCGCCGACGCCATCGAGGCGGGCGCGTACCCCCAGTGGGAGCTGGGCATCCAGACCTTCCCGGACACCCCGGACCAGACCTTCGAGGGCATCGACCTGCTGGACCCGACCAACCTCGTCCCCGAGGAACTGGCCCCCGTACGGCCGGTCGGGCTGCTGACCCTCAACCGCAACCCGTCGAACTTCTTCGCCGAGACCGAGCAGGTCGCCTTCCACGTCGGCCACCTCGTGCCGGGCATCGACATCACCGACGACCCGCTGCTGGCCGGGCGCCTGTTCTCCTACCTCGACACCCAGATCACCCGGCTCGGCGGCCCCAACTTCCCCCAGCTGCCCATCAACCGGCCGCACGCGCCGGTCAACGACATGCTGCGCGACGGCATGCACCAGACGGCCGTGCACCGAGGCGTCGCCCCCTACCGGCCCAACTCCCTCGACGGCGGCTGCCCGTTCACCGCCGGTGCGGACACCGGCGCCTACATCGAGTCGCCGGTGCCGGTGCCCGAGGCCACCAAGGTGCGCGAGGCACCCGAGTCGTTCGCGGACCACTTCAGCCAGCCGCGCCGGTTCTGGCTGAGCATGAGCCCGGTGGAGCGCGAGCACATCATCGGCGCCTACACCTTCGAACTCTCCAAGTGCTACGAACAGGCCGTCAGGGAGCGGGCGTTGCAGGTCCTGGCCAACATCGACCCGGAGCTGTGCGGCGAGGTGGCGACCGGCCTCGGTCTGCCGGCGCCGCAGCCGACCGTGCCGCTCGCGGACGTCGAGCCCAGTCCGGCCCTGTCGCAGGTGGGCCGTACCTGGCCCACGGACGGCCGGATCATCGGCATCGTCGCGGGCCCGGACGGCGACCTCGACGGGGTGCGCGCCGTACGCGACGCCGTCCTCGAAGGCGGCATGGTCCCCCTGGTGATCGGCCCGGTCGGCGGCATCCTGGGCTCCCTGACCGTGCAGCGTACCTACGCCAACGCGCGGTCCGTCGAGTTCGACGCCCTGCTGCTGGCGGGGACCCCCGCCGTGGGCGGCGACGCCTACGGCGCCCGTGACGCCAAGGGGCTCCCCGCCGCCGCGGGCCCGGCACCCGTGGACCCGCGCGTCAGCCTGCTGGTGTCGGAGGCCTTCCGGCACGGCAAGGCCCTCGGTGCCTGGGCGGGCGGCGAGGCCGTCCTCGACGCGTCCGGAGTGCCCGCCGGCGCACCGGGCGTCGTCGCCGGCGCCTCGGGCACGGCCGTCCTGGAGCAGCTGACCCGCCTCCTGGGCGAGCACCGCGCGTGGGACAGGTTCGCCGCGGCCTGACCGGCCGAGCCGCGCCCTGACCGGTCGGCCGTTCGGCCCGACCGGCCGGTCGGGCCGAACGGCCCAGGACGGTCCGTCCACCCGACCGGCCGTCGGCCGCACACTCCCGCAGCGTGCGGCCGACGGCTCCCCGTTCTCCCGCCAGGGGCGGCCCGTGCAGACCTTCCTCCCCCACGCCGACTTCACCGCGTCCGCCGCGACCCTCGACCCGCGCCGGCTGGGAAAGCAGCGCGTCGAGACCCTCCAGGTGCTGCGCGGTCTGACCGTCCCCGGCTACGGCTGGCGGCACCATCCGGCGGTCCGCATGTGGACCGGCTACGAGGAGGCGCTGGTCCGTTACGGCCTGGAGATCTGCGGAACGTGGACCGCGGCCGGGCGCGCCGACACCTGCGCCGTCTCCCTGATGACCGGCTTCACCGGCAGCCGCGGCCGAACCGGCGTCCGCACCCAGCGGGAGCTGGCCGACGCCGGTGAACTGCCGCCGTGGCTGGGCGACCCGGAGTTCCACCGCAGCCACCGGTCCGCGCTCGTGCGCAAGGACCCGGACTTCTACGGCCGTCTCTTCCCGGACGTGCCCGACGACCTGCCCTACGTGTGGCCCGCCTCGGACCGGATGCCCTGAGGCCACGCCCGACGTGTCGCCGGGCGCGGCCTCAGGGCATCGGTCGCACGGCGGACGTGCCCGACGCGGTACGTCAGTTGTTCACGCCCCGGTCGAAGTCCTTGGCGCACTGCTCGCGTTCGGCCTGCGTGTCGGCGTGCTCGACACAGTCGGAGTAGTTCTTGAACTCGTCCGAGTTGAGCAGCGACACGCCCGCGGCGAGGATGACCGACGAACCGATCAGGCCGAGGGCTCCCGTCACCGCGCCGACGATGGCCATGACGCCGTTGGTGGCGACGCCACGCCTCGCGCGGCGGTGTCCCAGCACGCCGAAGACCAGGGCGAGCAGCCCGAGGACGATGCCGCCGAAGACGGTCCAGAAGAGCACGACGGCCAGGATGCCCAGCACGAGCGCCGCGATCCCGAATCCGTTGCGGTGCTCGGGCGTCGTGCCGTACGCGGGCCGGGGCTGTCCGTACGGGCCTTGGGCCGAGGTCATGATGGTGACTCCCTCCGGTACGTGGATCGCGGGTGTGCGGTGCCGGCGGCCTCCGCGACGTCGCGGACCGCGGTGCAGGTCGGTTGCCCCCTGCGTCCCGGCCCATGCCCGCGGTCGGCGCGCCACCCCGCGACGGCCGAACTCGCCGGGCGATCACCGCCCTCGGGCCTGATCGGTGCCCGGCCGGGTAGGCGGAGGAGGACAGCGACCGATCCGACCCGAGGAGGACGACGATGGCCACCGTCATCCAGCGCATCAAGGAGTTCAGCAGGAGCCCCCAGGGCCGCCGCACCATGGAGCAGGTGCGCCGTACGGCGTCCGATCCGCGTCGGCGGGCCCAGGCGCGCCGGCTGCTGGACCGGCTGCGCACACGGCGGTAGACCGGCCGGGCGGGCCGGTGACCGACTGTTCTAAAGTGACTGCCGTCAGTCAGTTCCGGATGACCTGGGACGGAGAGGTAGTCGCCCATCATGCCGACCGAAACGTTTGAGTTCCGCGTAGAGGCCCGTCAGCTCCTGCAGCTGATGATCCACTCGATCTACTCGAACAAGGATGTCTTCCTGCGCGAACTCGTCTCCAACGCCTCGGACGCGTTGGACAAGCTGCGCCTGGCGGCGCTGCGCGACGACACGTTGGACGCCGACGTGTCCGATCTGCACATCGACATCGAGGCCGACGGCGAGGCCCGCACCCTGACCGTGCGGGACAACGGCATCGGCATGTCGTACGACGAGGTGGCGGAGCTGATCGGCACCATCGCCAACTCCGGCACGGCCACGTTCCTCGAACAGCTGCGGCAGGCCGACGACGAGGCCGGCGCCGAGAACCTCATCGGGCAGTTCGGCGTCGGCTTCTACTCCAGCTTCATGGTGGCCGACGAGGTCACCCTGGTGACCCGGCGGGCCGGCGAGGCGCGGGGCACGCGCTGGTCGTCGCGCGGCGAGGGCACCTACACGCTGGAGACCGTCGACGGGGCGCCGCAGGGCACCACGATCACCCTCCACCTCAAGCCGGCCGACCCGGAGAACCAGCTCCACGACTACACCTCGCCGTGGAAGCTCCGGGAGATCGTCAAGCGGTACTCGGACTTCATCACCTGGCCGATCCGGATGGCCCCGCAGGCCCCGGCCGGCGACGGCGGGGAGAGCGACGCCGCCGCGCGCGAACCCGAGACGCTGAACTCGATGAAGGCGCTCTGGGCGCGGTCGCGCGACGAGGTCGAGGACGCGGAGTACCACGAGCTCTACAAGCACATCAGCCATGACTGGAACGACCCGCTGGAGACCATCCGGCTCCAGGCGGAAGGCACCTTCGAGTACCAGGCGCTGCTGTTCATCCCCTCGCACGCCCCGCACGACCTGTTCACCCAGGGCTACAAGCGCGGCGTCCAGCTCTACGTCAAGCGCGTCTTCATCATGGACGACTGCGAGGCCCTCCTCCCGCCGTACCTGCGGTTCGTGAAGGGCGTCGTCGACGCCCAGGACCTCTCGCTCAACGTGTCCCGTGAGATCCTCCAGCAGGACCGCCACATCCAGCTGATGCACCGGCGGCTGGCGAAGAAGGTCCTGTCCTGCGTGAAGGACATGGCGAACGCCGCCCCCGACCGGTACGCCACGTTCTGGCGGGAGTTCGGCCCCGTCCTGAAGGAGGGGCTGGTCACCGACGCGGACAACCGCGACGCCCTCCTCGCCGTCTCGTCGTTCGCCACCACGCACGACGCCTCCGAGCCGACGACGCTCAAGCAGTACGTGGAGCGGATGAAGGACGGGCAGGACGCCGTCTACTACATGACCGGCGACTCCCGCGACGCCATCGAGAACTCGCCCCACATGGAGGCCTTCCGGGACCGCGGCATCGAGGTGCTGCTGCTGACCGACCCGGTCGACGAGGTGTGGACCGACGCGGTCGCCGAGTTCGACGGCAAGCCGCTGCGGTCCGTGGCCAAGGGCGAGTTCGCCCTCGACGGCGACGGCGACGCGGAGAAGCCCGCGGAGAGCCGGGAGAAGCAGAACGAGGAGTACGCCGACCTGCTCACCTGGATGAAGGAGCAGCTCGGGGAGGACATCAAGGAGGTCCGGCTGTCCTCCCGGCTCACGGTCTCCCCGGCCTGCCTGGTCTCCGACGCCGACGACCTGACCCCGGCGCTGGAGAACCTCTACCGCGCGATGGGCCAGGACGTCCCCCACGCCCGGCGCGTCCTCGAACTCAACCCCGACCACACGCTCGTGAAGGGCCTCAACCGGGCCCTGCGCGACCGGGCGGACCGGGCCGGGCTCGCCGAGGACGCGCAACTCCTCCACGGCCTCGCGGTGCTCGCGGAGGGCGGTCGGCCGAAGGAACCCGCCCGCTTCACACAACTCCTCGCGGAACGCCTGGAACGCGCCCTTTAACAGGATTTCCGAGGTGGGTGGCGCCGCGCCCGGGGCGCCACCCACGACGAATTGTCAGCGGTGTGCTGAAGAATGCGCGAAAGCGAGATCAACTCCGGGCAAGACGGGGTAGGCGGTCTCGAGTCCCTGCCCTGAAAGAGGTCACCGCTGATGCCGCTCACCGCGATCCGGCCGCAGTCCGCCGACACGCCTCGCACCCCGGCCACGGCCGACATCCTGCGCATCGTCTCGGACGCCCGCACCCCGGTCTTCGTCACCGTGCACGCCAACGGCCGCCGCAGGTACAGCTATTGGCGCCCGCTGGACTCCACCACCGGCAGAGGCGGCTGCTACGTCGCCCTCCCCACCGCCGAGTGCGACGAACTGCAGGCCGCCGGCCGCATCACCCTCGGCGACCCCCTCACCGACCCCACGAAGACCACCTACCGGGTCCGGCCGCTGCGCACCGCCCAGACCCCCACCCGCGTACCCCCGGCCCCCCGCCGTCCGTATGCGGTCCCGGCCCCGGTCCGGACCCGGGACCGTATACGGGCGGCGTGAACCGGCAGGCGCGGCACCGCCCCGTCAGGCCGGCGGCGCGACCACCGCACGCCGGGCCGGCGTCATCGCCCAGCGGATCGCCGCCGTCATCGCGGTGCCCAGCGGCCGTACGCACAGGCTGTCGACCACGGCGAACCGGGGGAGGCGCAGCTCGGCGGCGGCCCAGTCGGGCAGCAACGACACGGCGTTGGCGGCCAGTACGCCGTAGGGCAGGCGGGCGACGAGGGGGACCGGCGGGTTCAGCAGGAGGAAGCGGGCGGTGTCCCGGGCCTCGGGAGTGGCGCGCAGCTCCGGGCGGTACGCCGACAGCCGCGCCGCGAGCGACGCCCTGCTGCGCGGCGGATCGGGGATGCCGAGGGCGACGGCGATCCGTGCCGTGTCCTCGACGTACCCGTCGCACTCCTCGTCCGACAGGGGGGACAGGCCGTAGCGCTGGTGCGCGCGGAGGAAGCTGTCGACCTCGGCGACGTGCACCCAGGCCAGCAGGTGCGGGTCCGAGGCGCGGTACGGCTCCCCGCTCGCGGTGACCCCGCGGACGCGTTCGTGGACGGCGCGGACCTGGTCGCAGGCCTGCTGGGCGTGCTCGGCGGTGCCGTACGTCGTCGTGGCGAGGAAGGTGCTGGTGCGCTGGAGCCGGCCCCACGGGTCGCCCCGGAAACCCGAGTGCGCGGCCACGGCGGCCATGGCGAGCGGATGCAGCGACTGGAGCAGCAGGGCGGACAGCCCGCCGACGAACATCGAGGCGTCCCCGTGCACCTGGCGGACGGGACGCTCCGGCCCGAACCAGCGTGGGCCCGGCGTGCCGTGGATGCGGGCGCGGTTGCGCACCCCGTCGGGCCCGGCGACGCGCGCGAAGAGACCCTGCCCCAGCCGCTCGCGCGGACTGGGGCCACCCGTTCCGATCGTCCTCATGGCTGCCGTGGCCTCCTCTCGGCCCACCGGGAAGCGCGGGCTCGTGGCGTCCGTTCCCTCCTCCCCCTTCTACCCCATATGTCCCCGTCGGAGCGTGCGGGGCGACGTGCCGACGGCGGCAGCGGGGGCGGACGGCGATCAGGAGCAGGCGATCAGGAGCAGTCGTACACGAACCGGACCTCGGCCGACCGCCGCTCGGGCGACAGCACCCGCAGCTCCGCCACCGCCTCGTGCCGGCCGGGTCCCCGGAAGGTCCACAGCAACTGGAGCCGCACCTGCCGCTGCCCCCGCGCGACCGTGGCGTGCCGTACGGCGGAGGAGGTGCCGTCGCTGCGCACCCACCGGTAGGAGAGCGTGCCCGGCCTGCCGTCGGTGCGGACGACCCCGACCACGCCGGCGGTCGTGTCGCAGCCCTGGAGCTCCCGCGCGACCGCCACCGACACCTCGCGCACGCCCACCGTGGACGCCGTGTGCTCACGCCAGAACAGCAACAGGACGGCGGCGACCAGCACCAGCGCGGGCAGCGCGTGGCGCCGCAGCCGGCGGCGCGGCGGCGGGGGAGGCACGGGCGTGGGCGGCGTCGGCCGCGGGTGCCGGGTCAGGGCCGCCGTCACACCGGGACCGAAGCGCAGGACGGTCCCGTCATCGGGAACGGCCACCGTGCCGGCCATGAGGGTCGGGGCGGGGCCGGAACCGGTTTCGGGGCCGGTTTCGGTTTCGGGCAGCTGGACCCAGTGGCTGGCCAGCACGGTCGCGCTGTAGTCGTCGTCCCCGGCCCCGGGTGCCGCCGGGGGGAGGGAACCGGGTGCGGGCGTCGCGCCGTCGGGGGTGGTCATCGGAGTTCACACTGCCTGGTCAGGAGCTGCTGGGAGGCGCCGCCGCCGGCGGGGTCGGTGCCGACCCGGACCGTCCAGTAGCAGCCGGTGCCCTGGAAGGCGTGGTCGACGGTGAAGGAGTACTGCGTGGCACCGCTGCGCTGCTGCGTCGTCGGCGGCCCGTCGCCGGTCCCCGGCCGGCCGCTGACGTTCCCGGTGAACCAGCCGACGGTGACGGAGAACGGGCCGGTGCCGTCCGTCGTGACGGTGACCGTCGCGGTGGCCGTGCCGGGCCCGGTCTGCCGGAAGCCGGTCACCGTGACGTCCTTGACCGCGGGCGGGCCCGGGGGAGCGGAGGTGCCGGCCGTCACGCCGGGAGAGGCCGGCACCGGGGGCTCCGCGGTGGTCGGTTCCGCGCTCGGGGTGGCCTGCGACGCGGAGGGCGAGGGAACCGGGGACACGGACGGGGGAGCCGGGCTGCCGGACGAGGCGGTGGCGGACGGCGCGTCGGAGGGCGTCGCCGTCGGCGTCGGCGACGCGGCGCTCGGCGGGAGCGTGCCCGTCGGCGCGGCGGGTGCGCCGGGCGCGGCACTCGTGGTGGCCAGGGCCTGCGCGGCCTGACGGGAGTCGGCGACGGTGTCCGCGCCGACGCCGCGCGCCGCCAGGATCGCCACGAGCACGAGGGCCACGGACACCGCGAGCCCCGGCCAGGTGGGCCGCCACGGGCGCAGCCGGCTGCCCGCGCCCCGGCCGAACACCGTGCGGGCCGTGTCGGTGGCGGCCGTCGGCATCTCCTGGCCGGTCGGACGGGGGAACAGGAACAGCGCGACCAGAGCGGCCAGCCGGCCCCGTCCCCGCTCCTCCCAGTCGCTCCCGTACGCCGCCACGGCGATCCCTTCCAGCTCCGCGACGAACGCCGCCGCGTCCGAGGGCCGCTGCTCCGGCGACTTGGCCAGACCCCGGCCGACCAGCGACCGCACCGCCTCGGGCACCTCCGCGACCGGGATCGCGCCCTCGACGTGCTGCAGCGCCAGTTCGGCCAGGTTGTCGCCCGTGTAGGGCCGGCGCCCGGTGAGGCACTCGAAGAAGGTGGCCGTGGCGGCGTACACGTCACCGGCGGGCGAGGCCGGGGCGCCGGTCCACTGCTCCGGGGCCATGTAGGCGGGCGTCCCCGCGGCACCGGCCCGCACACCGGCGTCCACGGCGATGCCGAAGTCGACCAGCTTGGACACGCCCTCGGGCGAGACCAGGACGTTCTCCGGTTTGTAGTCCCGGTGGACCACGCCGACCCGGTGCGCGTCGGCGAGACCGAGCAGCGAGCCCTTGAGGACGACCAGCGCGGCCTCGGGCGACAGCGGGCCCTGCCGGGCCAGCGCGGTCCGCAGGGAGACGCCGTCCACCAGTTCCATCACGATGGCGGCGCCGTTCGTGGCCTCGACGTACTCGTAGAGACCGGCCACGTACGGGCTGCTCAGTCCGGCGAGCAGCTGCGCCTCCGCGCGGAACCCGTGCACGAAGCCCGGCCGCGTCCGCAGCGACTCGCTGAGGTACTTCACCGCCACCGGCACACCCGTCGGCTCGTGGACGGCCAGCACCACCCGCCCGCTCGTTCCGGACCCGAGTTCGAGCGACTCGGAGTACCCCGGTACAGCCCATGTGTTCATCGCCGTCCCCCAGCCCCTACCACGCCCGTGTCACCGCGCCCCGGCACATCGGGCCACGCGGACGAAGACACGTTTTCGGCCAGAGCGGTTGCAGGTGGGCCGTGGACGTCACGCCCGGCCGCGGACGTCAGGCCGCCGCGGTCAGCTGCCAGAAGTCACGCATCAGGGCGGGCGGGGTCGGCCCGGTCATCGCCATCTGGGTGAGCAGGACGCTCACCGTCCCGTCGGCGGGGACCAGATGGGCCGACGTTCCGGAGCCGCCGACCCAGCCGTAGCGGCCGGGCACGTTCCACGGACGGACCCGTTCGACGTCCACCGAACCGCCGTACCCCCAGCCCTGGCCCTCCAGGAACAGTCCGCAGGAGGCGCGCTGTCCGGGGGTGAGGTGATCGGTCGTCATCCGGAGCACGGCCTCCTCCGACAGCACCCGCCGGCCCTCCGCCGTGCCGCCGGCCAGCAGCATCCGGGCGAAGGCGAGCCAGTCCCGCGCGGTGGACACGAGTCCGCCGGCGCCCGAGGGGAAGGCGGGCGGCTCGCTCCACTGGCCGTCGGGCGGGTCCATCACCTCGGGTACGCCCTCCGCGCCCGGCCGGTAGAAGGTGGGCAGCCGGTCGAGCCGGCCGGCCGGCACCCAGAAGGCGGTGTCGGTCATCCCGAGCGGTTCGAGGACGCGTTCCGCCAGGAACTCCGGCAGCGGCTGCCCCGACACGCGCGCCGCCAGCACCCCCTGGACGTCGGAGGCGGTGTTGTACAGCCATGCCTCGCCCGGCTGGCGCACCATCGGGATGCGGGAGAGGCGGTCCATCCACTCGTCGGGCGCGGGCGTGTACCGCGGGTCCAGGCCGGACTTCTGGAGCGTCCCGAAGAGCTGCTGGACGGCCGGGAGCGAGAAGTCCTCGGGGAAGCCGTGGCCGGCCCGGGAGGTGAGCAGGTCCTCGACCGTGACGTCCCGCCGCGCCGGGACCACGTCGTCCGGATCCGCCTCCGGGGTGCGCACCACCCGGGGGGCGGCGAGTTCCGGCAGCCAGCCCTTCACCGGCTCGTCCAGCGCGAGCCGGCCCTCGTCGACCAGCGTCAGCAGCGCCGCGGCCATCACCGGTTTGGTGATCGAGGCGAGCCGGAACAGGGTGTCCTGCCGCATCGGGGAGCCGCCGCCGAACTCGAACGTCCCGGCGGCCACCGTCTCGGTCCGCCCGCCCCGGGCCACGAGGGCCACCGCCCCGGGGACCGTGCCGTCGTCGACGTACCGCCGCAGGAGGTCGTACAGGCCGCTCATGGTGTTCCGCCTTCCGTCCGCCGGCCCGCCGGTGCGCGGGGCGGCCGTGCGCAGGGGAGACCGGGCCGCCCGCCGGAACTCATCGGTCCCCGCCGGAACGCACGGCGGGGACCGGTCGGGCGTACGCCGGTGGTGCACCTCGGTGCCGGCGCCGCCCCGGGGTCAGCGGTGCCGGAGAGCAGCCGGCCGGCGCCGGTCCTCTCCGGCGTCCCCCTCCTGACGGGGTCCCGCGCGGTGCGCGGCGGCGAGCCCGCCGGCGGCGAGGAGGGCGCCCAGGGCGGTGAGGACGGTGCCCCGCCAGCCGACCGCGTCGAGGAGGGGACCGGTGACGGCCGCGCCCAGCGCGCCGACGGCGAAGTAGAGCACGAGGTAGACGCCGGTGAGACTGCCGGCGCGGTGGGGGTCGACGGCGACGACGACGCTCTGGTTGGCGGCCTGCGCGGCGAAGCAGCCCGCGTCGAACAGGGCCAGCCCCAGCACGGTCGCCGCCGGGTGCGGGAAGCCGGCGGCCAGGACCGCCGTGCCGAGCGCGGCGACCGTCACGGCCCCGACGGTGACCCGGCCCGGCGTGTACCGGTCGACCAGGCGGCCGGTGAACGGCAGTGCCACGAACCCGAGGAGTCCGGCCAGGCTGTACAGACCGATGGCGGTGGCGTCGAGCGAGTGGGGCGGACGCGCCAGCGTCAGGGCGAGGGCCACCCAGACGACGTTGAAGGCGAAATACCACAGGCCGCCCATGGCCACGGCGCGGCGCAGCGGGCGGTGCCGGAGCAGCAGGGGCGCCATGGCCGCGAGCGCGGCGGGGTACCCCTCCTCGGGGCGCGGGCGTTCGCGGGGCAGGAGCCGCGAGGTGACGAGCGCGCCGAGGAGAGCGAGGCCGGCGAAGACGAGCAGCATGCGGCGCCAGCCGAGCAGGTCGGCCAGGCTTCCGCCGGCCCAGCGGCTCAGCAGGATGCCGGCGGACAGGCCGGTGGCGACCGTGGCCATGGCCCTGCCGCGCCGGCCGGGTGCGGCGTACCGGCCCGCGATGGCGCCGGCCTGCGCCGCGACCCCGGCCATCGCGCCGATGAGCAGACAGGCGGTCAGCAGGACCGGCGCGTTCGGCGCGGCGGCGGCCAGCGCGAGCCCCGCGGCCAGAGCGCACAGCTGGACGCCGACCAGCCGGTGCGGGGCGACCCGGTCGGTGAGGGGCAGCAGCAGCGCGAACCCCGTCGTGCAGCCGACGAGGGTGGCCGTCGGGACCAGCCCCGCCGTGGCGGGGGACAGGCCGAGGTCGGCGGCCACGTCGGTGAGGGAGGGCTGGAGGACGTAGTTGTTGGCGATCGCCGTCGCCGCGGTGCCCGCGAGCAGCAGGGTGCCGTACCGGGGGAGGGCCGGGCCGCTCACGGCCGGTCGGCCTGGGCGCGGATGACGACGTACCGGCACTCGGCGCCGCCCTCGTTGGCGAAGGTGCAGGGCGCGGGCTCGCCGAGTTCCACGGTGTCGCCGGGGCCGAGGTAGTGGACGGTGGTCCCCTCGTGGAAGGTCAGCCGTCCGTCCAGCACCCACACCACCTGCCGGGCGAACGCGAAGGACGCCGCCGGGTACGACACCGCAGCCCCGGCGGGCAGCCGGATCTCCGCCGTCTCCGCGGGGAAGCGCGGGCCGGTGATCTGACGGCGCCGGTAACCGGTGTCCGGATCGCGCCACTCGGTCGCGTCGCCGTACCGCCGCACCCCGGCCGTGCCGTCGGACCCGTGCGCCTCGCCCTCGGCGAGCGCCAGGAGCGAGGAGACGCTGAGCCGGAAGGCGGCGGACAGCTTGCCGAGCACGACGGCCGTGGGACTGCTCTCGCCCCGTTCGATCCGGTGGATCATCGCGCGGGAGACCCCGGAGGCCTCGGCCAGCTCGTTGAGGGTCCAGCCGCGTCGTTCGCGCTCGGCGCGGACACGGACGGCGATCCGCTCCACCAAGGGATCTACTATGTTGGACATGGTGACAATATATGAGAAGCGTGAGGTGGTGCGGGTCCGTCCGGCGACCGCGGCCGACGGCGAGGCCATCCGCGTCATCCGCAACCACGCCGTCGCCACCTCGACGGCCCTGTGGACCGACACCCGGCAGTCGCCGGCCGACGCCGCGGTCTGGCTCGCCGCGCACCTCGCGCGAGGCTCGGCGCTCGTCGCGGAGGCCGGCGGCGAGGTCGTCGGGTTCGCGGTCTACGGCCCCTGGCGCGACCTCGACGGCTACCGCCACACCGTGGAGAACTCCGTCTACGTCCGTGAGGGCAGCCAGGGTCTGGGTCTCGGCGGCGCGCTGCTGGGCGCCCTCGTCGAGGCGGCGCGCGGGGCCGGCCACCACAGCATGATCGCCGGGATCGAGTCGGGCAACGCCACGTCGATCCGGCTGCACCGGCGGTTCGGGTTCACGGAGGTGGGCACCGTGCGCGAGGCGGGACTGAAGTTCGGCCGGTGGTTCGACCTCACGCTCATGCGGCTGGCGCTGGAGGCCTGACCCCGCGGCGACCGGGACGGGCCCGGAGGCGTGGGCGCACGGACCCGGGAGCGTGACCGGCCTGCCGGCCGGGGCCCCCGGGTCCGCCGCGGATCAGGCCGTGTGCAGGGTCAGCCCGTAGCGGTTGAGGATCTCGTTGACCGGCTGGAACCAGGTCTCCCCGCCGCTGCCGCAGTTGCCCCAGCCGCCCGAGGTGACGCCCTGCGCCTGGTCACCGCTGAGGAACGAGCCGCCCGAGTCGCCGGGTTCCGCGCACACGCTGGTCTTCGTCATCTGGTGCACCGCGCCCTGGCTGTAGTTCACCGTCTCGTTCTTGGCCAGCACGCTGCCGCAGTGCCAGTGCGTCGTGGAGCCCGACCGGCAGATCGAGCTGCCGACCGGCGCCTCGGCCGAACCGCGCACCAGCTGGTCGGGGATGGTTCCCCAGCCGAGCACGACCGGTACGGTCCACCAGCCGCTGCCGACGTTCACCCAGGCGTAGTCGTTGTCCGGGAACGACGAGCCCTGGAAGGCGCCGACGTAGGAGCCGTCCCAGCCGCTGACACCGGCGCCCGCCCGGCCGCAGTGCCCCGCGGTGACGAATCCGCCGTGCACCGAGAAGCCTATGGAGCAGCGGACGTTGCCCGTGTAGTACGGGTCACCGCCGACCGTGCCCGCCGCGAAGGTCCGCGGCGCGGCGGCGACCGTCTCGACGCTGACGGGACCGGCCTCGCGGGCCCGGGAGACGAACCGGCGGACATCGTTGTCGGCGGCCCTGTCCCGGACCACCTCGACCACCAGCGTGTTGGCCTCGGGATCGACGTGCCAGCTGCTCACCCCCCGCGGGGCGGGCAGCCGGTCCACCCGCTCCTTGGCCGCGTCGAGTTCGCGCGCGCTGTGCTCGACGGTGCGCACGGCGGCGCCGGTGGAGCGGACCGCGCGCAGCGTCGCGGGGGAGGCGTCGGAGGTGACGGCCACGGTCAGCCGTCCTTCCGCCGCGTCGAACCACGCGCCGCCGTAGGACGCTCCGGCGGCGCTGCGGGCCCGCGGCTCCACGACGGTGGCGGTGCGCTCGGCCGAGAGCCGCTCCTCGGCCTGACGCTTCGACAGGCCGAGGTCGCGCTGCATCGCGGCCAGCAGTCCGGTGGAGACCGGCCGGGAGTCCGCGGCGGCCGGTGCGGGGGAGTCGTTCGCCGCCGCGGGCAGGGCGGAGCCGGTGGTCCAGCTGCCGGCCAGGAGCAGGACGGCGAGTCCGGCGTACTTGAGTCTGCGGTGTCTCAAGGGAGTTGCCCCTTCGTCGTTCCAGCAAGGTGGGGGTGGAACAACCGCGTCTGAGAGCGCTCTCGTACGGATGGGTAGAGGGTAGCCATCCATCGTGGGCAGGTCCATGCCAATAGCGGAGTTCGGTTTCCGGTGCCTCCGTCGCGTACGTCTCGACGCACGCACGCCGGGACGCACACACGCCTCGGTGCATGCCGGGACGCACGCACGCCTCGGTGCACGTCGGGTCGGCGCGCGCCGAGGCGCTGGGCTGGGGTGTGCGCAGTCGCGGGGCCGGTGTCCTTGCGGTGGCCGGCCCGGTGGGGGTGCCTCAGCGGTTGCGCAGGGCGCTGGTGGCGAAGAAGCCGGTGGCGGCCGCGGTGATCAGGGCGCAGACGGCGAGGAGGAGGGTACGTCGCATCGAAGTGCCTTTCCCGGTGACGGTGGTGGAGCCCTGCACAACGCCGCCCGGCCCCGTGGCGCTTCGCCACCCGGCCGATGCCACCCGTACGGACGCGCCCAGAGGGGCGTGCGGAGCGCGTGCCGCCCCGGGAGCCGTCGCGCGGCACCGCCGATCCCCGCCCCCCTCGTCGCGCCCACGCCTTCGGGCAGGGCGCCGCCGGCGTGGCGGACGGCTTGCCAACGGCCGTCCGGCGGCGGGCCGTCGAGGCGGGTGGCGGGCCCGGTGTGATCCTCCCCATTGCGGTGGTGGGGCAGCGCGATGAACATCGCATCACACGAATTTCCGAATAACTGTTATCCGAGGCTGCCTCAGAGATCTCCCTTGTCACGGACAGCAACGTTCGGCATCGACGACAGGGAAGCTGCAATGAGTACTCAGCACACGAGGGAGCCGGCGGCACTGGTGACCGCCGCCCGAAAGGGCGACCCGGCGGCACAGGACGCTCTGGTCGGCGCGTACCTTCCGCTGGTCTACAACATCGTGGGCCGGGCGCTGAACGGCTCCGTGGACGTGGACGACGTGGTCCAGGAGACGATGCTCCGCGCCCTGGACTCGCTGGGCGCGCTGCGCGACCCCGGGAGCTTCCGGTCGTGGCTGGTGGCCATCACCATGAACCAGATCCGCGCGCACTGGCAGCAACGGCAGCTCGCCCAGGGCCCCGTGGAGGAGGCCGGCGACCTGGCCGACCCGGGCGCCGACTTCGTCGATCTCACCATGGTGCGGCTTCAGTTGTCGGGGCAGCGCCAGGAGACCGCGCGCGCCACGCGCTGGCTCGAGCCCGACGACCGGAGCCTGCTGTCCCTCTGGTGGCTCGAGTGCGCCGGCGCGCTGACCCGCGCCGAGGTGGCCGAGGCGCTGGAGCTGTCCCCGCAGCACACCGCCGTCCGCGTGCAGCGCATGAAGGCGCAGCTGGAAGCCGCACGCGTCGTCGTGCGGGCGCTCGACGCCCAGCCGCCCTGCGAGGAACTGCGGGGCGTGCTGGCGAGCTGGGACGGACGGCCGTCGGCACTGTGGCGCAAGCGAATAGCCCGGCACGCGCGCGGCTGCACGCGCTGCTCGGGCCTGTGGAGCGGGCTGCTGCCCGCGGAGGGACTGCTCGCGGGCCTGGCACTGGTGGCGGCGTCGCCCGCGCTCGCGGCGAGCATCCGCTCGGCCTACGACCCCTCGGCCATGGCCGTGGCCGGATCGGCCGTCCCGCTCGGCGCGGGCGAGAACCCCAGCGCAGGCGGGAACCCCGGCACCGGTGAGTACTCCGGCGCCGACGAGAGTCCCGCCGGGGCCGTCCCGCCCGGTGGACACCGCTCACACCGCTCCGCGGGTGGGCGGACCACCGCCCGCGGCGCGGCGCGGCGCAGGCGCCGCGGGCGGCGGCGGGCGGCCGGCGCGGCGGTCGTGGCCGCCTGTGTGGCGGGCGGCGGCCTCTACTGGTTCGGCACCCGGCCGGGCGACGAACCCGGCACGGGGACCGCGGCACGGACCGCCGACGAGGTGCTCCTGACGGATCCCGCCACGCCCGGCACCACCCCCGGGAACTCCCCGTCCGCCTCCGCCTCCCCCTCCCCGTCGACGTCCGCGTCCGCCTCGGCGTCGCCCAGCCCGAGCGCCTCCCCGAGTCCCCGGGCGAGCAAGAACACGCCGCCGGCCACGGTGAAGGCCCCCGCGCCGCGGCCTGAGGCCTCCCGCGCACCGGTCGCGCAGTCGGCTCCGTCCGGCAGGGCCGCACAGGTGATCGCGCTGGTCAACGAGGAGCGGGCGGCGGCCGGTTGCGGCCCGCTGACCGATGACGCGAAGCTGCGGGACGCCGCGCAGGGCCACTCCGAGGACATGGCCGCCCGCGACTTCTTCGACCACACCGATCCGGACGGTGCCGACCCCGGCGAGCGCATCACCGCCGCGGGCTACCGCTGGTCCACCTACGGGGAGAACATAGCCAAGGGCCAGCAGACCGCCGAGTCGGTGATGACGTCCTGGATGAACAGCCCCGGACACCGCGCCAACATCCTCAACTGCGCCTTCAAGAACATCGGCGTGGGCATCCACGACGGAAGCGGCGGCCCCTGGTGGACGCAGAACTTCGGCGCCAAGCTGTGAGCGGACGCCGTACCGCGCCCGCTCCGGCGGGCGGTACGGCGTTGCGGGTCCGGCGCCCTGCCGTGCGGAACCACCCGGTGCTAGGACGCCGCCGGCTCAGCCGGCCGGCTCGGCGCCGATGAGGAAGACCTGGGCCGTGTTCGCGCCGGTGGCGCACCGCTCCGTCATGGCCACTGCTCCGGCCGTCCCGGCGGCTCCCCGCATCGCCAGGCACGGCCCGGGCGACTACTACTCCCAGGGCTGCATCAAGCTGAAGCCGGCCGACATCAAGAACCTCTTCGCCAAGGCGGGCCGCTACGGCTGGCCGAAGACCCTCACGGTCAAGTAGACGGACCCGGCCGCCCGCGCGACCGCGCAGCGGCACACTCCGCGACCGCTCGCGCGGGCACGTCCCGCCCGGACACCCGGGCGGGACCGCGGAAATACACAGGGCATTCGCCTCATAGCGGACCATGAGGCAGGTTCCGCAATAGTGAGTCGTGAGCCGT